>JBBRBX010000093.1:0-24492 GCA_038205395.1 Caldilineales bacterium | reverse complement strand
GGCCGTCAACCAGGTCGAGCGCGCCGACGGCGCCTATTTGCCCGATGGCCGGCGCGTCGCATTTGATGCTTCGGGGGTCGACCAGGTTGAATTCCTGATCAGCGCCAACCCCGGCGAGCCGCTCAAGCCGATGGCGCGTGTAGCTTCGGGCGGCGAGACTGCGCGCCTGATGCTGGCGCTCAAGAGCACGCTGGCCCATGCCGACGCTACGCCGACCCTTATTTTTGATGAGATCGACCAGGGCATCGGCGGGCGCGTGGGCGCCATCGTCGGCCAAAAATTGTGGCTGCTCACCTCTCTGCCCGCTTCTGAAGCGGGGGCGGATGAGACAGCCAACAGCGCTGCATCGCACCAGGTGCTCTGCATCACCCATCTGCCGCAGTTGGCCGCCTTCGGCGATTTTCACTATGCAGTCAACAAGCAAGTCTTTGCGGCCAACGGCCAAGAGCGCACCGGTACGCTTGTGCACCGCTTGGAGGGGGAAGAGCGGCTGGATGAATTGACGCAGATGCTGGGCGCCTCCGGCGCTGCGGGCCGCCGCTCTATTGAAGAGATGATGGGTGAGGTGGTGCAGGTCAAGGCCGGCAAGCAGATTTTGAGTTAGTTGACAAATCAGGTGGCAATGAGCGAAACATGGCGTAAGTATCTGACCGACTATAACGAGGGGCTGGGGCTGGTCTACGAGCGCTTTGTCCTCAATGATTTTCTGGACGAACTGCGGCGGCGCTATGCCATCCAGTCGGTATTGGAAGCGCCCTTGTATGGCATGGCCGGGGTCAGCGGCATCAACGATGTGGTTTTTGCGCGCGCCGGCGCGGCGGTGACGATGGTGGACGATACGCCGGAGCGGCTTGCAGGCGTCCAGCGCATCTGGCGCGAGGATTTGCGGCTGCCCGCCCAGTTTGTCTACAACTCGCCGGCGCAGTGGGGGCGGCTGCCCTTTGCCGACAACAGCTTTGATCTCACCTGGCAGTGGGCCGGGTTGTGGTATATCGCTGACCCCGCCGGGCTGCTGGCCGAATTGGTGCGCACCAGCCGCAACCTGGTTTTTGTCGCCATGCCCAACAACATCCAGGTCGGCTACTGGATGCGCAAGCTGCTGATCGACCGTGAGTTCTTTGCCACACATGACGAAAGCTGGACCGACATTGGCCGCATCCGCCGCATTCTCGAAGGCGCAGGGGCGGAGGTGATCGACGAGGGGGTGCTGGATGTGCCGCCCTGGCCGGATACGGTGATGCCCGCCAACGAAGTGCTCAAGCGCTTGGGCATCCGCTCCAAGCAGTTGGAAGAGCAGTTCACCGGTGACGGCTGGCAGTGGAGCACGATGGCGCACTATTTAGGTGAACAGCCGGAGCTGTACGACCGCGTCATCCGCTATGCCTGGCTGGACCACGCCCGGCTGCCCTGGCAGATCAAAGCCGTCTGGGCGCACCATCGCTATCTGCTCTGCCGCGTGAAATAGCAGCCTTCAGGGGCTGGGGTGCAGGTAGAGCGTCTTGCAGACAGGCAGCTTACAGACAGACGGGCGCCTGCATACTGTCAGCGTAGCCCTTCGCGCATTGTTGTCGCCGGCCACCATCTAGCAGCATAGGAAGGAGCGCCATGCGTGACGCCGCACTGCGCAGGCAGAAAGACCGTTTGTTGGAGCCGCTGGCGTCCTCCCGGTTGGCCAAAATCCATCCCAATTGGATTTCATTCATTGCCATGCTGGCTGGGCTGGTCGCGGCTGCGGCCATCTGGCGCGGGCTGCTGGGGTTGGGTCTTCTGCTGTGGGTGGTAAATCGCGTGCTGGATGGGCTGGACGGCGTGGTGGCGCGCAAGTATGGCAAGCAGTCGGACTTCGGCGGCTATCTTGATCTGGCCTTCGACTACGTAATCTATCTGGCCATCCCGCTGGCCTTTGTGGCGGCCACCCCTTCCCCTCTGCTCTTCTGGGCCGGGCTGCTTCTGATCTCTTCCTATGTCCTCAACCTGATGTCGTGGAGCGTACTGTCGGCCATTTTGGAAAAGCGCCATTGGCAAAACCCCGAACGCGGGGGAGCGGAGCGCCAGACCACCATCGAGATGCCTTCCGGGCTGATCGAAGGCGCAGAAACCATCGCCTTTTATACGCTGTTTTTTCTGTTGCCCGGCTGGGTGGCCTGGTTGTTTCTGCTGATGGTGCTGCTGGTCTTCTTTACCGCCGGCCAGCGCATCTGGTGGGCATATCGCAACGTGCGCTAGAACGCCGGGCGGCGCATACCCCCGTTTAGCGTGTGGATTGCGCGCCCAAATTGCGCTGAAATTTGACAGCCTGCGCCAAAGCCTCTATACTGCACCCTTGCCGTTGAACGTGGTGAACTGTACAGCGCAGTGCGCAATACAGGTTGCCGGCAAATATGGTCAGGCCCCCTGGGAGGGATGGCCGAGCGGTCTAAGGCGGTTGTCTTGAAAACAACTGTGGCAGTAATGTCACCGGGGGTTCGAATCCCTCTCCCTCCGCCAAAGGCCAAAGATGCAAGCTTGTGGGGAGGTCGCATAGCCCGGTCTAGTGCGCCCGCCTGCTAAGTGGGTAGGGGTGGTTAAACATCCCTCGAGGGTTCAAATCCCTCCCTCCCCGCCACAATCTTGCCGGCATCGGTGTGGCGTCTGGATGCTGGAAGCGCAAGGCGGAAACGGCAACAATCTATGTCCCCGTAGCTCAGTGGATTAGAGCGCTTGGTTGCGGTCCAAGAGGCCAGAGGTTCGAGTCCTCTCGGGGATACTACAAGCTTCATGACAAAAGCGGCAGCGCTGGTCATGGAGCTTTTTGTTGTCCTGCATTTGCTGGTTGGAGAGTGCAATTTTGCCCCAACAAAAAACCGCACCCCGTTAGGGGTGCGGTTCGAAGATAGCTTATCAATCTGCAGCGGCCTGTACCGGGGCCTGCTCACGCACCTGTGGCCCCTCATGCAGAAACCACCACCAGTGCCTTCGATCATCGGTAAAATTAGGATTAGGCAACACCTCAGCCAACTGCTGCCAGTGCACAACAAGCTGATCATCCAACCGGGCAATCTGTTGCTCCTGCTCCGGCTCCCACTGCGTAACCTCTGCCACACTATCGCGCGTCAACAAAACCAGTTCTTCGGTAAGACCCGTCTCGTCCGCCTGATCCAGATTCTTTACCTGCTGCATATAAACCCGCAATATCTGTTCCGGCGTCATCACCATTTCTCCGCGCGCACCTGCGCCTCATCAAAAACAACCTCAACCCACCAACCCTTGCCGCTATCAAGATATTTGCTCAGTGACAGCGGGCGAAATAAACTCCAATGTCGCTTCCTGGTCTCATTATAGAGCGCCACCACCCCATTGTCTATCCCCACCATCCCCCACAATCGCGGATAAGGCGCCTTCTATGAAACATACGTAAAAATTCGCAAATCCGTTCGCTGCACATGCCGCTGAAATAGCACCCGATACGCCTCAACCGAATCAATGCCGATTCCTTCAAATTCATGGCGATGCTCATCAAAGTGCTGAACCACCTTGCGTTGTCCAGTAGAATTGCGCATAGATGCGTGCAAAGACCTCAACTGCTCCTGCTTTAATGCCTGTACCTCCGTCAATCGCCTTGCTTGTTCTAACGCTCGTTTCGCCACGTCCACTCCCACTGCTCCAGGCGTGTTTAACTTTGTTTTTGCCAAGTATACCTGCTTTAACGCCTCATACCCACCCGGCAAGCTGTGCACCGCCCTCACCCCTAGACTGCTGCCCCACACCGGATGCTCGTGCCGCCCACCATCTTGTCTAAACCAACCTGGCCGCTCTTCCACAATTCCCAACGCGCCTGCCCCATCACCTGCCGCTGCACATCGTCCGGCTGCCGCTCCAACCACTCCCGCCCCTTCTCCCACTGCAAACCCCAGCAGACATGCCAGACAGGTCCACCGGTTCTTCGCTGCCGTCTTTTATACACATCCGACGGCCGTTACGTGGCCGAAGCGCCGGCGCTGCCTGGCGTCCTCGCCTACGGCAACACCCGCCAAAAGGCGGTGCGCCGCGCCCAGGCTCTCGCCTTGCGCGTCGCCGCATGAGCGGCTTTGGTATTGACTCTATTTGTTTGTGAAACATTGCGCAGATACTCTGCTAAATTGCTTTCCCTCCTGCTTCTATGCTACACTGCGGCTCACTTTCTGTCCGTTTGTTTGGGTAGGCGTATTTTGGCCATGCACCGTCGTGGGAGGTTTTTTATGAAGTCTTCACAACTGCTGTGGCGCCGATTTGGTTGGCTGCCGGCAGTGATGCTTTTGCTTGTTCTGGCTGTGGCCTCATGCGCACCCAACCCCAATGCGTTGATTATTTCACCCCAACTTGGTGAGCAGATGGTGGCGCGCGCCGCCGGCAACCAGGTTGTGCGTGCGGAGGCGACGCCCGCCCCCAAGCTGTCGGAACTCTCGTTTGAGCAGATCACGGCAGGGCTACCTCCCGAACTGGTGACGGCCATCAGCAATGCCGACCCCGCTGCCGGTGAGCAGCTTGCCCTTCAAAACGGCTGCGTCGGCTGCCATGCTCTCGATCCCAACGCCACCATGACCGGCCCTACCTGGTATAACATCGGCAACACCGCCGTCTCGCGCATCCCCGGTGAAAGCCCGGCACTCTACCTTGACCACAGCATCACCAACCCCGGCCAGTATGTGGTGCCCAGCTATCCTGACAATATTATGCCCAAGACCTATACCTCGTTGGGCACCGATGACTTGGGGACGCTGATCGCGTATCTGCTTTCCCAGACGCAGGAATAATCGGCTGCGCTGCCGGATCATTGCATTAGAGGAGCGGGCCTCCATCAGCCCGCTCCTTTTTGATCGGTGGGTGCTTGCGTGGCCGGCTTGAGCAGCCGGCTTTTCTTGTAATTTCCCTTTCGCAGCAGAGCGGATGTCCGTGCTATACTAGCAGCGATGGCACAAGAGCGAATTACCCCTGGTGTCTCGGAACGACGCTGCCCAAACTGTGGCACACGTGTTGCGCGCACCGCAGAAAGCTGCTTTATGTGCGGCTATGACTTGCGCAACCAGCCGCAGAAGCGCCGGCGCTTGTCCTTGGTCGATGCTTTGCTGGTGCTGGCTGTACTCGCCGTGCTGATCTTCTGGTGGCGCATCGGCACCGAATCGTCGCGCGCAAACGGCGAGGAGAGCGGCGTACAGGCCATCCTGCCCACCAGCATTCCGCTGCTGAATGCCACCTCGACCCCTACCGTCGTCCCCACACCCGCCGCGACCCCTACCCCGCCGCCCATCACATCTGAAACGGTGCTCGTCAAACACAGCGTTGAGGCGGGCGAGTCGCTGCTCTCGATTGCTCTGCAATATGATGTGACGGTGGACGCCATCCAACAGGCCAATGGGCTGACGAATGAGTTGATCCGCATCGGCGATGAATTGACCATCCCCATTGTGCGCGAGAACAGCGCTTCGGCGTCAGCGGGCACAGCCAGCAACTTTACCTACACCGTGGTGGATGGCGACACGCTGATTTCGATAGCATTCAAATTCGGCAGCACGGTGGAAGATATTCAATCCGCCAATAACCTGGCCGGCAATGCCTTGATCCGGCCCGGAGACAGCTTGATCATCCCTGTGCAGGGCGTGCCGCCGGAAGCTTTGCAGCCGACGCCGCCCCCTGCCGTGGATGTCGCAGCCGGCGCCCCCGTTCCCACGGTGGTGGTCTATGTCGAGCCGCGCTTGATTTCGCCTCCTGATGGGGCCGAAATTGCCCGCACGGACCCGGTGCTCCTGCAGTGGGCCAGTGTCGGCGTGTTGAAGCCGAACGAATGGTATGTGCTGCAACTGCTGGAACGCAGCCCCGGCGCCCGTCCTCTGTCGACCGCCTGGACCAAACAGACGAACTACCGGCTAGGCGCTGAACTTGCCCCTGCCGAAGGGCAGTTGGCGGAATATGATTGGCTGATCTCGGTGGTGCGCGTCAACCCGACAAGCGACGGCCAGTTGTCTTTGGAGGCGGCCAGCCCGCCCAGCGAAATCCGCCGTTTTGTCTGGAAGTAACAATTCTCCCCGACCGTCCAGGGCGTTCTTGAGAACAGCAGCAAGGAGATGGCCATGAATTTGCGCCTGCAGCATATTGCACTTTCCCGCTCTCCCGGCAGCGATGCCGCTGCGCGCGCTTTCTATGGCGACGTGCTGGGTCTGGCCGAAATCACGCCGCCGCACGCGCTGGCTGCGCTTGACCTGATCTGGTATCAACTCGACGGCGCCACCGAACTGCACATCATGGTCGAGGAGCCGTTGGGGCAGGATCGGTCGGGCCGTCATTTCTGCCTGGCGGTGGATGACTTAGTGGGGTTGCGCGCCCGGCTGGAGGCGGCCGGCGTCAGTGCTGTGGGCGACACCCCGATCCCGGGCCGCCCACGCTTTTTTGTGCGCGATCCGTTCGGCAATCTGATCGAACTCACCAGCATTGAAGGCGACTACCGGCAGGCCATCCCCGGCAACTAAACGGCTGCCCCATTGCTCCGGCGAGACCTGGAGAGGAGAAAAAAGATGCAGAAGCGCTCTCTGTCCGGCTCAGAAGCACCGCCCGACACACTCAACGCCCGCATCGGCGTATTGGCGCGCCGCGAGGTGGAGGCGCGCATCCTGGCGCCCCTCATCGACGCGCTGGGTGCAGAGTTTGGCCGCGAGCGCGTGGTCGAGATTGTGCGCGAGACGGTAATCCGTATCGCCCAAGAGCAGGGCGCAGCGCTGACCGTCAGCATGGGCGGCGATGATCTGGCCGCCTTTGCCGATTCGCTGCAGTTCTGGACGCAGGACAACGCGCTGGAGATCGAAGTGCTGGAACAAAGCGAGCAGACGTTTGACTTCAACGTCACACGCTGCCGCTATGCCGAACTCTACCAGGCGCTGGGCGTACCCGAACTGGGCGCGCTCTTCTCCTGCAACCGCGACGCCGCCTTGATCGAAGGTTTTAACCCGCAGGTCGAATTTACACGCACCCAGACCATCATGCAGGGCGCGCCGTGCTGTGACTTCCGCTATCGTTTGCGTGCGTCGGTGAATCAGGAAGAGTAAAACAAGAAGCCGGCGATTTGAATCGGAGGCGGGCACGTGGGCGTGCGAACTGGATAGAGACGGGGCCTACGCACCTGCCAGGTTGCGCAGCGCCTGCTCCAGCACAAGAACCGCCTGCCAATATTCGTCCAGCGCCACATGTTCGTCGGGCGTGTGGTCCAGGCTGCTGTCGCCGGGGCCGTAGGCGAGGATGGGACACTGCCAGGCCGGGCCGACAACGTTCATGTCGCTGGTGCCGCTCTTGACTAGGAAGCCGGGCTGGGCGGCAGGCGCTACGCTGCGCACGGCGCCCAGAAACGCGCGCACCAGCAGGTTGTTGCGGTCGCTGCGAAAAGCCGGTTCGTAGGCGCGCAGCTGTAGGCGTATGCTGAGCAGGCTGCCTTGTACGCTGAAGGATAGATCATTCTCCGTATCCAATCGGCTGCGCGGCGCTGTGCCGCGGGCAACGCCGCAGCGGCTTTCGGCCCAAGCAACCAACTCTTCCACCAAGGCGCTGCCGTCAAAGCCGGTGGGCAGCCGGATGCCCGCCTGCGCCAGAACATGATCCTGCATCTGATCATCCGTAAAGGTCTGCAGCCGGCGCAGACTGGGCGAAATCTGCTCGAATATCCTGTCGCTGCCTCGGTTGGCGCGCTCGGCATAGCCGCTCAGCCACTGCCAGAAATCGACAGCCGTCGTCGCCACGCCTGCGTCCGGCCCTGCCGTGTGCGCCATTGGCTGGGATGCGTCCAGTTCCACCAGCAGCCGCCCCTTGTAGCCGAGGGTGACGCGCGTCCAGCCGCTGGGTTCGCCGATGATGCAGGCGAACGGGATCGGCTCCTGCCTGCCGTCGAAGCGGTCGCGAATCCAGCGCGCACCCTTGCTGCTGGCGGCTTCTTCCTCCACCGCACCCACCACAACCAGCCGCAGGCTGTGCGCCTGCGCCCACGCACTGCCCAGCCGCGCCACAGCGGCGGTGGCGGTGGCCAGGGGTCCCTTGGCATCTACACTGCCGCGGCCATAGAGCACGGAACCGTCCGCGCTCTGCGCGATGCGCACGGGGATGTCACCCGGCACGGTGTCGATGTGACCCAGACAGACGACCGTCTGCGCTGCGTCCGCCGGCCCCAGTTCGCCGACGGCATTGCCGGCCGGGTCTACATAGGCGCGGTCGTAGTCGGCGGCGGCCATCTGTGCGACCAGCCAGGCCGCGGCTTCGCTCTCTTGTGTAGACAAAGACGGAATGGCGACCAGCCCGTGCAATAGGGCAGTGGCGTTGCTCTGCTCCATAACCTCGTCACCTAGCCTGTGTGACAACCATTTGTGCGAAATCTATCGCTGCTATCTTGCCATCAAGCGTAGGTTGCGGCAACTCTCCCCTACCGGTTCGGCAGCGGCTTCACCGCATCCCTGCCTCGCGCGCCCGTACAATAGCGGATGCCCGATCCGCCACTTGCAGCTTGTTGAGGATGTTTGAGACATGGTTGCGCACCGTTTTCAGACTGATGATAAGCCGGTCAGCAATTTCCTGGTTGGTCAGGTGAAGCGTGAGCAATTTGAGAATTTCCACCTCACGTTCGGTCAATTCGGGCAGGCTATCGGCGGGGGCGGCAGGTTTGGTTGCGGCAAAAAGGTTCATCATCCGCCGCGCCAGGGCGGAGCCGAAGATCGCTTCGCCTGCCGCCACCCCGCGTACGGCATGGAGCACCTCTGCCTTGAGCGCCCCTTTGAGCAAATAGCCGCGTGCGCCGGCGCGCATGGCGCTAAAGACGGAGTCGTCATCTTCAAACATGGTCAACATAATTACGCCGATATGTGGGCTAGTGTAAACAATGCGCCGGGTGGCATCTACACCGTTCATGGTTGGCATTTGGAGGTCCATAAGAATGATGTCGGGCTGCAAGGTCAGCGCCAATTCAACGGCCTGGGCGCCATCTTCCGCTTCGCCCACCACCTCCAAATCAGAAGCCGATGCCAGCATGGCGCGTAAACCATTGCGAAATGCCTTGTGATCATCGACCATGAGGATACGGATCTGGTCAGTCATACGGGTCAAAATCCTCCTTTCCTGCAATCGGCAGCTGTGCGGCCACGAGCGTGCCGCTCTCTTCGCCCGATTGAATCATAAACGTTCCACCCAATTCCTCGGCACGCTCCTGCATGGAATGCAGCCCGATCCCAGCCGGATGGCCGGCCGCCAACCCTACCCCATTGTCGCTGATTTCAACCCAGAGAGAAGATGGCTGAACGGGCGCCTGCGGGAATGCCAGCTTGACGGTGATGGTGCTTGCGCGGGCATGTTTCACGGCGTTGTTGACCGCCTCCTGCACAATGCGGTAGGCGGCGACTTCGACCGCGGCGGGCAAAATGGGCGTTGCTTCCGGTGCAGCGAGCGTGATCGTTGTCCCTTTGGGGCTGACGCGGTGCAGATACTCGCGCAGGGCCGAAACCAGACCATACTCATCCAAGTCAGGCGGGCGCAGTTGATAGACGAGGCGGCGCACATCGTGAATTGTGCTCTGCGCCTCGGCGGTAAGGACGGCAAGCAGGGCGGCGCTTTCCTCGGCGCCAGGGGGCAGGCTGTCACGCGCCTGTTCCAGCCGCATGGCAAAGTTGGCGAGCGTCGGCCCCAGGCCGTCGTGCAGGTCGCGACGGATGCGACGGCGTTCTTCCTCGCGAGCAGTGACCAGGCGAGTGCGCGAGCGCTGCAGATCAACAGTCATTTGGGCGGCATAGAGGGTGATGCCCACCTGTTGTGCTAGATCGCCCAGCACCTTGAGGTCAGATGGCGAGAATGGTTCACCGACCCGGCGCGCCGCCACATGCAGTTCGCCGATGGTGCTCTCCTGGTAGCGCAGGGGCAAATGTTGGATGACCGCCCCAGGCGGAGCGATACCAAATGCACTCTCCGGGAAGGCATCAGTGTCGTGTGTTTCAATGGCGACATACGGCAGCTTGAGCGTCTGGGCGATGGTGATGGCGATAGTAGGCAGCAGCGCTTGGGGCGGCGTTGCGGAAGCGAGATGCGAATGGACCTTTGTCACGAGAGCGAAGGCGTCATCCTGATGCTCATTGACCAAGTCGTTGACGCCTGTGCGCAGCCAACGGTAGACGCGCTGTGTGGTCAGCAGGGCAAACGCCGCAGCAATCAGGCTGACGCCAAGGGTGGGGCCGAACACAATGATAAGAAAGGCGTCCAGCAGGTCGTAGCGCCCTAACCGAGGCAGCAGCCAGTCTGGCGGCGCAACGATATCGGCCACATTGCCAAAGGGCAACACGACGATCGCAACCACCGTGGTGAAGACCACCAGTGCATAAGCAGCGGTGAGAATACAGATCAACACCCCTTTCAAAAAGGCGACGGCGTCGAGTCGGAGGCGCTTGGGGAATGCAATGCGATCCATGGTTTGCGAGATGAAATCAGGATATTATCGTTTGTCATCCCGCCACAGGCACAGGACGATCACAACTACACCGAGCAGAACACTGACAGCGGCGCTCAGTTGGACAGGTGGGGTGGGTGCAAAGAGAATGCCGGGGGCAGCGCTCACCGTGCTCACGGCGGCGGTCAGCAGCAGCAGCACGACGCCCCAACCTTGATTCCGCCAGGCCCCGAATGCACCGATGATTTCGATGGGAGCCAAAATCAGTTCCAGCACGAAGACGAAGTAGGGCGGCATATCGCCCGTCTGATTGATGGCTTCGGCGCCAAGCCATAGAGGCGGGATGCTCGTGATCAAGGCATAGACGCCGCTCACTAGTGCAATCCCGGCGGCAATCTTAAGGGCGGTCGTGCGCGACAAGCGACGCATGATACGGCTCTCCTTTTATAAACACCTTCAGGAGGTGGAGTACCTCCTGAAGGTGCCGCGCCCAATTTACTTCACTGTCAAGATGTGGTGCATACCCTTTGCCATATGCGACATGGGTTCAGCGCCCGACTTGATGGCGGCCAGGTCGGGAAGGGGGCAGACGGCAACGTACGTACCTGGATCAAGGCTGAACTCCATCCAAGTGCGTTCGCCCTCGCCGAAAGGAGGAATGCCTACGTCGGCAACGTCCTCAAACGGCAGCGGGCCGGATGACTCTGTCCCCTCTATGGCCGCCATTAACGCCGCCATCACCTCATTCGTTGTTGCGTTAGGGCTGGCTTTGGCAAGCACCTGCATGTGCCACTGCGTGCCGGTGTTGTCGTACTCCCACAGGAGTTTGCCCGCCTTGATCTCGTCCGGCATGACGTAGGCAAAGTCCTGCATCTCGACCTTGACATCCGCCTGCGGTTCGATCGTGCCTACTAGCTTCTCCGCCTTGAAGACGCCGTAGATGTGCGCTTGTCCGGGCGGAGGCGCCTCCTCGCTGTGCTCCGTTGCATCCATAATGAACTGGCCGGTGCGAAAATCGACGATTGCTGTCTTCGCAGCGCCGGCGGCCACAGGATTGAAGCTGACCATAAAGCTCACCATCTCCATGAGGGGAATCATGTTGGCTTCAAAGTCTGCATTGAGCGCCTCGATTTCATCCACCGAGCTGCCTTCCCGCACGCGAGCAAAACCTATATCCAGATCCTTGCTGCTGTTGTTCTGCACCGTGACCCGGACGATGCCGCCTGGGAAATCGGCCGGGATGGTGAACTGCGTGTCGTCAACTTCAATTACTGCTTCAGGGATGGCGGCTGCATTCGCTCCGGCTCCTGTTTCACCCTCGACCGTCTGCGGCTGGACTGGCTGGCAGGCGGTCAGCACTATCATGGCAATGGACAGCAGGGCAACGGTAAACGCCCGCAAACGGTGGATCAATTCTACCCGATCTTGCATACATTTGTCTCCTCATCGCTCAAAGTGGGGGTGGCGCCATGCAATCGGACAAGATTGCTGTGGGAGTATAGCGCCGTGAGCGTCCCGTCGTCATGGGGCGGCGTCCCAGGAGAATCGGGAAGAATGACCTATGGGGAGCAGGAAAGCTTGCGTCTGTCGGGTTTCACCCAATCTACGCCAACACCTGCGCAATTGCGTCCACGGCCAGATCAATCTCTTCCTCCCCTGCGATCAGCGGCGGCAGCAGACGCAGCACACTGGCCCCTGCGGGCAGTGCCAGCACGCCATGCTCGTCCATCAACTGTTTGAGATACGGCCCCGGCTTCTGGCGCAGGTCAATCCCGATCATCAACCCTACGCCGCGCACCTCGCGCACCAGCGGGACATCGGCCAGCGCCGCCGCCAGCCGGGAGGTCAAGTGTTCGCCCATCACCTGGGCGTGCTCGATCAGATTGTCGTTCTGGTAGGTTTCGATGGCGGCCAGCCCGGCGGCGCAGGCCAGCGGGTTGCCGCCAAAGGTGCTGCCGTGCGCGCCTGGAAAGAGCGCCGCCTGCACCCGTTCGCCATATGCCAGCGCACCCATGGGGAAACCTGCCCCCAGCCCTTTGGCCAGGCAGATGATATCCGGCTGCAAGTCAAAATGTTGAAAGCCGAACCACTTGCCGGTGCGGCCAAAGCCGGTCTGAATTTCGTCGACGATCAGCAGCGCGCCGTGTCGGCGGCATAAGTGCTGCGCCCCTTCCAGAAACTCGGCCGTGCCCAGATTGACGCCTCCTTCTCCCTGGACGATCTCCACCACGACCGCCGCGATCTGGTCGTCGAGCGCATTTTCGAGCGCAGCCAGTTGGTTGTAGGGCAGATGGAGCACGTCGAGCAGCGGCAGGAACGGTTCGCGGTACTTCTTCTCCCAAGTCAGCGAGAGCGCGCCGACGGTGCGCCCGTGGAAGGAGGAGCGGAAGGCGATATAGCGTGTGCGACCGCTGACCAGGCGGGCAAACTTGAGCGCGCCATCGATCGCCTCCGCCCCGCTGTTGGCGAGAAAAATATGCTGCAAATGTGCCGGCAGCACCTCCGCCAGCTTGGCGGCGAAGCGCGCACGCACGTCATTGTAGAGAAAATTGGGGCAGGAGATCAGCGTCTCCGCTTGCGCCGCGATGGCGCGGCTGAGCGCCGGATGGCAGTGGCCCAGCATCGCCACACCCTGCGCCGCCGTGAAGTCGAGATAGCGGCGGCCATTAGTGTCCCATAGATAGCAGCCCTCGCCGCGCACGATCACGGCGGCCCCGCGACGGGCAGTCGTGCCGCCCAGAAAGGCTTCTTCGATCTGATCCAAGGGAAGCGTTGGCGTCTCTCGGTTAGGTGATGCTTCAGATTGCATGGCAAGTTTCCTCCGCCCGTTTGTGTCAGCCGATATGGGTGCCGGCGCCTGCCAGCGCCTGCCGGATGGGCTGTTCGCTGCGGCCGTCGGCAAAGATCACCTTCTGCACCCCCTCACTGATGGCTTCGACGGCGCCCATCACCTTCTTTTTCATCCGTCCCTCGGCAAACTGCATAAAGTCGTCCGCCTTGGCGCGCGGGATTGCGCGGATCAGCGACGCTTCGTCGGGAAAGTGGCGCAGCAGGCCGGGTACATTGCTCAGGATCAGCAGCGCCTCGGCCTGGAAAGCGGCAGCCAGCATAGCCGCCGCACGGTCGCCGTCCACGTTGATCGCTTCCCCCTTGGCGGAGGCGGCAGGCGGCGTCAGCACCGGAAAGTAGCCGGCTTCCAGCAGGGTGCGCAGCAGGTGCGTGTTGACGCGCTCCACCGTGCCTGTCCAGTCGTCGCGCAGCACAAGCCGCTTGCCGTCGATGCGCACGCGCAGGGTGTCCTTGCGCGTCCCTTCAAAGATGCGCCCATCCAGCCCGCTCAAGCCCACGGCATTGACGCCCGCCATTTGCAGCTTCTCGACCCACATCTTGTTGAGCTGGCCGCAGTAGACCATCTCAAAAATTTCCAGCGTGCGCCGGTCCGTGCGCCGGCTGACATAGCCGCTCTCGCTGGTGACAAACTCAGGCGGATGGCCCAGCGCGGTCGCCACCTCGTTGGTGGTCTCCGCGCCGCCGTGCACCAGCAAAAGCTGCTTGCCGGCGGCGTGCAGGTGGACAATGTCGTTCACGATGGCGTCGCTGTTGAGATCTTTGCCGCCGCCGACTTTGATGACGATCATACCGTTGCTCTTCTCTAGATTGGGTGCAGCCCGGCAAAGGTGAGGCCGGCGCTTTCTTCCCAGCCGTGCATCAGATTCATGCACTGCACGGCTGTGCCTGCCGCCCCCTTCATCAGGTTGTCGATGGCGCCGAGGGCGACAATGCGTCCCGTCGCCGGTTCATATTCAAAGCCGACATCGGCGTAGTTGCTGCCGGCCAGAATTTTTGGCTCCGGATAGCGATAGATGCCGGTGCGCTCTTTGACGATGCGCACAAACGGCTCCGTGCGGTAAAGCTGGCGATAGGCTTTGAACAGCTCTTTCTCGTCGACGCCCTCTTTGGCGAACAGATGCGCCGTGGCCAGCACGCCGCGCACATTGTCCACAGCCGTGGCGCTGAGATGCACCGCCGGGGCAGCGCCCACCTGCGCCAGCGCCTGTAGAATCTCGGCGGTGTGGCGGTGGCCGGTGGGGGCAAAGCTGCGCATGACGCCCGCTCGTTCGGGATGATGCGTCGCATCGCCCGCAGCGTTGCCGCCCTCGCTGCTGCCGACTTTGACTTCACAGATGACGCCGCGGCTTTCGTCCACCAGCTTATGCGCAAAGAGCGGATAGATGGCCAGCGTGGTGGCGGTGGCGTTACAGCCGACGCCGCTGACATAGTGTGCGCTGCGCAGCGCTTCGCGCTGCAGTTCAGGCAGCCCATAGACAAACCTGGCCAACCAGTCGGGGCTGCTGTGCGGTTTGCCGTACCAGCGCACATAATCGGACGCTTGTCGGAGCCGGAAGTCGGCGCTCAGGTCGATGATGCGCGGCGCCAGCGCGGCGAACTGTTCGATCTTGCTCATGGCGCTGCCGTGGGGCAGGCACAGAAAGAGCAGGTCAGCCGCCTCCAGTTCGTCCACGCTGACAAACTGGAGTTTGGTGCGCCCACGCAGATTGGGGTGGGTGAAATGGACAAAGCTGCCGGCGCTGCGCTCGCTGGTGACTTGCTGCACCGTCACCTGCGGATGGTCGAGCAGGATACGCAGCAGTTCGCCGCCGGTGTAGCCGCTGGCCCCCACAATGGAAACCGCAAGTTGCTCGCTCATCATGGCGCGCCTCAGGCTGACGCCCCGCCGACCAGCGAGACCCAGCCCGGCTCCGGCTCCCCATTCTTCCAGCCATTAGCCGCCGCCCAACCTTCCTTGCCCACCTTGAGGGCAAAGTCCACATACTTGGCTGGGATGTTGACGCCGGAGGGAGCAATGCTGTTGCGGAATTCCATCGTATAGTTGACCTCGTTGATCAACAGCCCCCGATCCGGATCCTCAAATACGTCAATGGCCACTACGCCTCCACCCACTGCCTTGGCCGCCGCCACGCAGATGGCGTCCAGCTCAGGGGTGATCGGACAGTTGCTGGCCTGGCCGCCGCGCGCCGTGTTGGTGATCCAGTGCGCCGAGCTTCGATAGATGGCGGCGATGGTCTCGTTGCCGATCACAAAGGCGCGGATGTCGCGCTGCGGTTTGGCTACATATTCCTGGATGTAGAAAATGCTGTGGTGGTAGGAGCCGAGCACCTCTTTGTGTTCGAGAATGGCCTCCGCCGCCTCGCGGTCGTTGATCTTGCTGAGCAGACGCCCCCACGAGCCGACTGCCGGCTTGAGCACCACCGGATAACCGAACTCTTCAATGGCTTGCAGCGCACTCTCCGGCGTATAGGCGACCAGACAGCGTGGCTGGGGCACACCGGCGCGCGTGAGCGCGCTGGTTGTTTGCAGCTTGTTGCCGCAGGTGTCGGAGACACGCGCCGTGTTGACTGTCTTGACCCCGCGGTCGTTGAGGATGTGCAGGCTGTAGAGTGCGCGTGCATGACTGATACAGCGCTCGACCACCACATCAAAATCGGTGAATTGGTTGGCGAAGCGCGGCCCCTGGGTGATCTCAAAGATCAGCCGGCCATCGTCGATCAGCTCCAAATCCAGGCCGCGCCGCTCAAATTCTTCAAAAAGCAGTTTTTCCTCGGCGCGCACGCGCGAGTATAGAATGCCGACTTTCATCTACTCGCCCCAATCTTCTTCTTCTTGTGGGGCCGGCGCCAACTGCAGCGGCTCGATGCTGACGACTTCCAGGTCCACCCCACACTCCGGGCACTGGACGATCTCATTTTGCATGACATTGGTCAGTTCCACTTCGGCAAAGCATTCGGGACATTCGGCCACGCCCGATACGGTTTTGAGGGCCATTGCGTTTCTCCTTGTCAGTCAATTGTGCCTGCTAAAAATAGGTGGATATTTGGTTGCAATTTTGTCTGGCGCCGCGCCTTTGCGGCTTCAATTATGCTCTCCCAGCCTGGCGATGACTGCCGCTGTTACCTGCTCCGTACCGGCGCTGCCGCCCAGGTCGGGGCTGAGGATGCCGGCAGCCAGCGTCGCCCGCACCGCCCTCTGCAAGGCGGCGGCGCAAGCCCCCTCGCCCAGCGCCTCCAACAACTGCCCGGCGGCCAGAATCGTGGCCAGCGGATTGGCGATACCTTGCCCGGCAATGTCGGGCGCGCTGCCGTGGACAGGTTCGGCCAGCACAAAGTTGTCGCTGCAGTTGGCGCTGGCCGCCAATCCCAACCCGCCCACCAGCGCCGCCGCCGCATCGCTGAGAATGTCGCCGTAGAGATTGGGCGCCACCACCACATCATAGCGCTGCGGCTCGCGGATCATGCGGTAGATCATCGAATCGACCAACTGCTCCTCCACCTGTACGTCGGGATAAGCGGCGGCGACCGCCAGGCATGCCTCGCGGAACAGTCCATCGGTTAAATTGAGCACATTGGCCTTGTGCACAATGGTGACCAGCGGCTGCGGATGGTGCGTATGGCCGGCGCGGCGGCGCGCCTGGGCAAACGCAGTGTGGGCGATACGCTGCGAGGCCGCCCGTGTGATCACCCGCTGCGCCACGGCGGTGTCGCCGTCATCCTCCAGCCGCTCCTGGCGCACGTACAGACATTCAGTGTTCTCACGCACGATCAACAGGTCAATGCCGGGCCGGCTGCCGGGGACGGGCATCGATACGTTGGGGCGCAGGTTGGCATAGAGGTCCAGTTGTTTGCGCAGCGCCAGGATGGGGCTGCTGTAGCCTTCCACTTTGCGGCTGGGCGACTGGGTGGCTCCAAAGATAGCCCCGTCGCAGCCGCGGATGGCGGAGGCTGTGCGTTGGGGCAGGGCCGTGCCGGTGCGTTCAAACACTTCCCAGCCCGCCTCCAGCGGCACGAAGGTCAAATCCAGCGGCAGCGCCTCCAGCACGTGCTGGGCGGCGGGCACAACTTCTTGGCCGACGCCGTCGCCGGGGATCAGGGCAATGCGATAGGAGGGCTGCGTCATAAACATTTCCTTAGCCGGGCCAGGCGCGGCTGAGCGCCACGAGGCCAAATAGAACAAGAATAGCGCCGGCAGCGCGGTTTACCCAAAGCAGCACCGTGGCGTTGATGTGAGTGCGCAGCAGCGTCACGCTGCCGGACAGCAGAAACCACCAGGCCGCCGAACCCAGCAGAACGCCCGCCACCATCCAGACCGCTCCCGCCCACTCTGTGCTGGCGCCGGCGGCTGTCGTCAAACCCGCCCCGGCGAAAATGGCCACAAAGGACAGAATGGTGAGCGGGTTGGTGATGGTCAGCGCCAGGGTGGAAAGATACGCTGCGCCCAGCCCCCTGACTTCATCCCCGTTGGCTGCTGCTCCGGTGACTGCTGTAGTAGCTGCTCCCGCTGCTATTGTGCGCAGACCCAGGTAGCATAGAAACAGCCCACCCACTAGCGCCAGCCAATGCTGCTGCGCAATCAGAAAGCTGCTCACAACCGTCAGCCCAAACGCCGCCACCGCCCCATAAAAGCCATCCGCCGTGGCCGCGCCCAGCCCCGAAACCAGCCCAAACCGCTGCCCTTGGTTGAGGGTGCGCTGGATGCACAGCAGCCCGATTGGCCCGACCGGGGCGGCGATGGCAAAGCCTAGTATAAATCCGCGCAAAAGCAAAGCCGCGTCCACACTGTTTCCTTTTTGTGTTTCCCTTTTGCGTTTTCTTTTACCACTTTCTTTTACCACACCCCCACTACCGGCGGCCCGCCCTGCCGATAGTGGGCCATCACCCGCCGGTAGCCGCGTGAAAGGTTGGGCGGCAGGTTGTCCAGGTCAAAAAAGGCGCGCCCGATAATCTCCCAGCGGTCAGTCGGTTTTTGCAAGCCAAATTCTTCGCAGACAAAAACGGCAGTATGGTCGGTGCGCCCGCGCGTGGCCCCCGTATACAGCCCCAGCAGCCGCAGTTCGCCCAGCACAACCGCCCCCGCTTCTTCATATGCCTCACGGCGGGCGGCGTCCGCCAGTGTTTCGCGCCGTTTCATGCCGCCGCCCGGCAAATGCCAGTTGTTCAAATAGCTGTGATAGACCAGCAGCACCCGGTTGTCTTGGATCAACAGCAGGCGGGCGCCGACGCCGATGGGCCAGACGGCGGCGCGCAGCAGATCATAGCCCAGATGGGCCAGCCGCAGCGCCGGCCGCGGCGCAATCATCGTGCTCATGCCGCGGCCAGCTTGCGTTTGACATACTCGACCAGCCCACCCGCCTGTACAATACCCATAACGCTTGCACTGAGCGGGGGAAAGGCAAACTCGCCCGCGCCGCACCGAATCAAATTGGCCGCTACATCCACCGTCACCGGCTCGCCGGCCGCAATCGCCTGCGCCGCCGCCGGGCAGACAATCGCCAGCAGCCCGTTGTTGAGCGCGTTACGGTAAAAAATGCGGCTGAAGCTGGCGGCGATCACCGCGCCCACCCCGTTGTAGACCAGGCAGGTGGCGGCCTGTTCGCGGCTGGAGCCGCAGCCGAAATTGCGCCCCGCCACCAACACGTCGCCTGCCTGCACGCCGGCGGCGAACGTGGGGTCCAGGTCCTCCAGCGCATGGCGGGCAATCTCGGCGCGTTCGGTGACGGTATAGGTATATTTGCCGGGGAACAGCACATCCGTATTGACGTTGTCCCCATACTTCCAGGCCCTCCCTTGAATCAAAAGCTCTTGTCTCAGCATGGCTAGACCACCTCGCGCGGGTCTGCTATGGCGCCCTTGATGGCCGACGCCGCCACCACTGCCGGGTTGGCCAGATAAATTTCGGCCTCAGCCGTGCCCATGCGCCCGCGGAAATTGCGGTTGGCGCTGGAAATCGTCACCTCGCCGGGTGCGGGGATGCCCATGTGGTTGCCCATGCACGGCCCGCAGCCCGGCACGCCGATGACGGCGCCTGCCTCGACCAGCGTTTGGATATAGCCTGCCGCCAGCGCCGCCTTGAGCACCTGGCTGGAGGCGGGGATCACGATAAAGCGTACGCCTGCCGCCACCTGTTTGCCGCGCACGACGGCGGCGGCGGCGGCCAGATCCTCCAGCCGCCCATTGGTGCAGGTGCCGAGAAATGCCTGCTGGATGGGCGTCCCCGCCACCTGCGCCAGCCGGGCCACATTGTCTACACTGTGCGGGCAGCCGATATAGCTTTCCAGGTCGGCGGCGCGATAGGTGTGGCGGGCGGCATAGGCTGCGCCGGGGTCGGGATAGAGACAGCCGGCGGCGATGTGGCGGCGGATAGCGGCATCGCTTGCCTCCGTGTCCCCGAACTGGGCAAACCAGCCGGGGATGCGCTGAGCAGAGACACGCTGCGCCAAATATTCGATCACCTGCTCGTCGGGTGGGAGATAGGCGTTTTTGGCGCCGAATTCGGCCATCATGTTGGGGATCACCATGCGTTCGGCGAGCGAAAGGGCGCTGATGCTGCTGCCGGCAAATTCCACCGACAGATAGAGGCCGCCGTCCGCGCCCAGGTCGCCGATCACGCGCAGGGCAAAGTCTTTGGCCGTCACGCCGGGCGGCAGTTCGCCCTCCAAGGTGATCAACATGCTCTCCGGCACACGCAGCCACAGTTCGCCCGTCGCCCACAGCGTCGCGACCTCGCTGCGGCCAATGCCTGCGCCGAACGCACCCAACCAGCCGAAGTGCGTGGTGTGCGAGTCGGCGCCCAGAATCAACTGGCCGGGCAGCACCAGCGCTTCTTCACTGAGCACCTGGTGGCAGATGCCGCGCCCTACTTCAAAAAAGTTGCGAATGCCCTGCTCGGCCACAAACCGGCGGATTTCGGCATGGTTCTGGGCGTGCTTGGTGGTGGGCGCGGGCACGGCGTGGTCCAGCGTGATCGCCAGCCGGTCGGGGATCAGCAGCCGCTCCTGGCCGAACTGCTGCCAGATGCGGCGAATGGCAGCCGTGTTGTCGTGGCTCAGCACCACATCCGGGCGCGCATCCACCACCTGGCCAACGGCCACTTGCGGCAGCCCTGCCGCGCGTGCCAGCGCCTTTTGCGCAAAGGTCTGCGCCGTGTTTTCGCTCATGGCTTTCTCAAAGTCTCTTTTCATAGAACAGACTGAGCGGGTCGTCCGCATAGCCGCCAAAGGGTGGAATGCGGGAATAGCCGCAGCTTTCATACAGACGGCAGGCGGCGTGCGAAGCGACGCCGGTTTCCAGCCGCAGCATGTGGATGCCGCTGCGGGCCGCCGCTGCTTCCAAATGATGCAGAATTTGCCTGCCTAACCCCAGCCCGCGCGCCGTTTCCTGTACAAACATGCGTTTGATCTCGGCGGCGTTGCCCTTCACCAGCAGTGCACCGCAGCCGGCGGCTTCACCCGCCACGCGCGCGACGTAAAAGAGCACATGCGGCTGGGCCAGCGCCTCGGCGGCCAGCATATGGTTGCTTTCCGCCGGATAGAGGGCCGCGGCGCAGGCGTCGGACTGCGCCAGCAGCCGGGCGACGTCGGGCGTCAGCGGCGACTCAGCCGCAAGGCAGACGGTGATGCAGACGGTCACAGTTCGCCTGCCAGAAGCAGATAGGCGACGGCAGCCACCACCACGCGGTCGTGGACGGCGCCGCTGTGCACAGCCTCCTTCAGCCATGCCGGCGTCACCCAGTGCAGCGTCACAAATTCACCGGCGTCCGGGTGGGTGGCACCTGTCGCCTGCAGCCCGCGCACACGAAAGATGTGGCTGATGGCCGTGCCCATGCCGGGGTTGTCCCAGACCGCCCCGCAGTAGCGGACGCTTTCGGCGTTGACCACCGCCGGCGCGCAGCCGGTCTCCTCCTGCAGTTCACGCAGCCCCGCCGCCTGCAGATCTTCGCCCTCATTCGCCAGCCCGCCGGGGATTTGCCAAACGACTTCGCCGACGCCGTGGCGGTATTCGCGTTCCAGCAGCAGCTCGCCGGCAGCATTAAAGCCGATGACCCCCACGCCGACGCCGGCGCGCTCGATGCGCGTGTACTCGTAGGTCGCGCCGTTCGGCAGTTGCACGGTGTCGGTGCTCACGCCGGCCCAGCGGCTGCGATAGACCGATGTGGTGGACAGTGTCTTCCAGACGGCCGGATCGTTGGTCACAGGTGGGTGTCCTTGTCTGTTCACGCCTTGAGATTTTCGATCGACTCCACCATCTCGGCGTCCACCGTCTCGCCGTGATACTCGCGCAGCAGAAAGTCCACGTCATCCAGCGTAATCCGCTTCTGGTCGGCCAGCGACTTGATGTGCGCCGTCACGCTTTTGACCTCATCGTCGCTGAGGTTGAGCTGCAGTTGCTCGGCGCGCTCTTTGATGGCATTCCAGCCGGTTAGACGGTGGGCAACATGGATGTAGCGGCTGAGACCAAAGTCGGCCGGGTCCAAAATTTCATAGGTGCTGGGGTTGTTGAGGATCGCCTTGGCGTGGATGCCCGCCTTGTGGGTAAAGGCAGTGAAGCCGGTGATGTAGTTGTTGAAAGGCACGTCCACATCCACCAGTCCAGCGACAAAGTTGTCGATCTCGCGCAGCAGCGGCAGGTTGTACTTGCTGCGCACCTGGGCCGGGTTGTGGGCATACATGCGCGCCACCAGGCCGCCCAACGACGTAATGCCGTTGCGTTCGCCGATGCCCAGCACGGAGGTGTCCACATGCGTGCCGCCCGCTTCGAGGGCGCAGAAGGCATTGGCCACTGCGCAGCCGGTGTCGTTGTGGCCGTGGAATTCGATATCGCAGGTGACAATGCCGCGCAGCGTTTTGATCAGGTCATAGACCTGGCGCGGGTTGGCCACGCCTACGGTGTCGGCGATGCCCACGCGATTGACGCCGATCTGGTCGACCGAGCGGTAAATCGTCAACAGGTCGACCAGGTCGCTGCGAAAGCTGTCTTCGCTGCTGAAACGCACTTCCAGCCCCTGGCTCTTGATAAACTCGACGACTTCCGCCGCGCTTTCAATAATATAGGGGATGTCCTTGCCGTGTGAGAACTGGCGCAAGAGGCTGCTGGTGCCAAAGACCACATCGATGCCATCCACCCCGGTGTCGATGGCCAGTTTGGCATCGTCCATATGGCAGCGCACATGGGTGAGGATCTTCGTCTTGAGGCCTAACTTAGCGATGCGTTCGCAGTCGGCGTGGCTGGCAGGGCTGGCCGCCGGCGAGGTGAGTTCCAGATATTCCACGCCGAAGGCGTCGAGCAGCGTGGCGATCTCTACCTTCTGGTCGCTGGAAAAAAATGCATTGGCAAACTGTTCGCCTTCGCGCAAGGTGGATTCAATAATGGCGAAGTTATCGAGGCTCATAGCACAAGCTCCTATCGGCACAAACCAAACACACTCGAAAAGAAACGGTTTACACAGAAAAACGGCGAAAGATGAGTAAAAAACGGTTCCGGCTCCAGGCAACAAAAAACCGGCCTCTCCGTCTGGATCGGGCCGGTTGCTGTTCCTCATTGAGAGCAAGCACGGAGTGCCAGACAAAATCAGTCCGGATAAGGCTTCTTGCTCTGCTTGTTAGCGACTGCGCTGCAAAAGTTCATTGTTTTCATCATTTGAGCAATCAACGGTTGCAAAAGTAGGCGGATAGTAGCAGAGACGGTTTGTGCTGTCAAATGGCGGAGGCGATCAATTGGTGGCCGCGCAACTTCTGCCCCCGCTTGCGTAGTGTATGGTATGAACAGAAAGCAAAATTTCGCCAAAGCGAGGAGCCAGTCAATATGAGTGGGTATAACAGCAACCAGCCTGTCGTTGCCGTCAAGCAGGGGCCAGGCTGTCTAATCCAAATTCTGTGGTTTGTCTTTGTCGGCTGGTGGCTGGGCACGTTTGCCGTCACGGCCGCCTACTTTATGTTTGTGTTCATTATCACCATCCCAATCGGCATCGCCATCTTGAACAATATTCCCAAGATTATGGCGCTGCGCGAGCCGCCGCAGTTGGTGACGCCCTACGGAGAGGTGAACACGCCGCAGCACAACATTATCCTGCGCGCGCTGTGGTTCATTCTGGTGGGCTGGTGGCTGGCCGCCATTGTCATGTCGGTGGCCTACGCCCTGTGCATGACCGTGATCGGGCTGCCGATTGGGTTCGTCATGTTTGACTGGGTGCCCGGTGTTTTGACACTGCGCCGGGCCTGAGCGCCGCTGCGTTCGGAGCGGCGTGGGCAAAAGCACGCATATTCCATGCACACAAGGGCAGGCTGCCGTAACGCAGTCTGCCCTTTTTGTTTAGCGAATGATGCTGGGCATAAAGAGCGAGAGGGGCTTATATACGATCTGCAGCACATATGACTGTTCTACGCCGGCGCCGAGTGTATCGACGGCGCGCAGGGTGATGGGAAACAGCCCGTACCACTGCGAAGCGGGTGTGCCTTGCAGCAGACCGTCGCCGTTGGGCTGCATGGCAAAATCCAGCCACTGCGGCTTCTCGCTCACCGCAATCTCCAGCTTGGTCTGCAGTTCATTGGGGTCGATAGCCGTGATGGTGTACACGTACTTCACATTGGTCGCGCCCGTCACCACCGGCGTTGTGGTGAACACGGGCGGCGCATTGGGTGCTTCGTAGGCGCCTAAATCGATGCGCGGCGGCAGCACGCGCACCGCTGTGATGCGTGGGTCGCCGCCCAGGTCGGCGCCAATGGCGGCGACGGTCGCGCCCGCCGGCAGGCTCGGCACAAGCCCGGTGCTGTTGTCGCCGCTGTCGATGGCGGGCGAGGTGGGCTGCAGATGGAAATCACCGGCGGCTGTGGGTGCGCCTGCTGCGTCGGGGAGGGCTGCCAGCAGCGGGTCAGCCGTCTGAACGTCGTCGCCGCACACAGGGCCGGGCGGGCAGCCGCCTTGCACGAGGCTGTTGTGAAGGGTGGCGCTGCCGGCGATCTGGGCGCCCGCGCCGCCACTCGTGCCGCCATCATCACCTACCTGGTTGCCGCCGATGAGCATATTGTTGAGGCTGGCGCCGCCGCCCTCCAGCAGTAGCCCACCCCCTTGTCCCGCGGCGCGATTGGCGGCGACTGTGACGTTGACCATGTGTACGCTGCTGTCGCGGGCATAGACGCCGCCGCCCTCGCCGGCAAAGTTGCCGCTGATGAGGCTGTTGAAGACAGCCGGTGTCGCTCCCAGCAGGGCGAGGCCGCCGCCGCTGCC
>JBBRBX010000092.1:0-24664 GCA_038205395.1 Caldilineales bacterium | reverse complement strand
CGAACTGCCCGCCGGCGTGGAGATGGTCATGCCGGGCGACAACATCAAGATGGTCGTCAAGCTGATCCTGCCCGTGGCGCTCGAAACCGGCTCCCGCTTCGCCATCCGCGAAGGCGGACGCACCGTCGGCGCCGGTGTCATCACCAGCATCATTAAGTAAGTATGCGCAGGCGGGGGGAGGGGCGCAAGCCTCTCTCCTGCCGGCGTCTGCTGTTTAGGCGAGTAGCTCAACTGGCAGAGCGGTGGTCTCCAAAACCACAGGTTGCGGGTTCAAGTCCTGCCTCGCCTGCCTAAACGGACCACCGGTGCGCAATGCCCGGTGGTCGTTTTCCGAATAGTGACTGAGAGTTTGAGGGGTTGTATGACCAAGACAAACACCGCACCAAAGGAAGAAAACCGCCTTGTTCGCTATTTTCGCGACACACGGGCGGAGATCGCCAAAGTCACCTGGCCGACGCGCGAACAGGGTCTGCGTCTTTCCGGCATCGTGCTGCTGATTACGACGATTTCGACGATTGCCCTCTTCGGCATTGATTCAGCGTTTGCATATCTCATCGGCTTCATACTCCGGAGTCTGTAATCCTGCATCTCGGTTTGGTGAGGGTGGTTCACAAAGGAGAATGACGTGGCGGAACAGTCCAAAAGCCTGAAGACCAGCGGCGGTATGACGGACGCCGAACTGGCTGCATTGGATGCCGAAATCAATGCGCAACTGGAGGCTGAGGAAAACCCAGGTGAAGCCGTCCCGGAATGGTTTGTGATTCACAGCTATTCGGGCATGGAGCACAAAGTTAAAAAGAATATCGAGCATCGGGCCGAATCGATGGGCATGACCGATCGCATTCTGGAGGTGGTGGTTCCCACCGAAACCGAGATCGAGATTCGCAATGGGGTTCGCCGCGAAGTAGAGCGTCGTGTCTTTCCCGGCTACATCCTGGTCAATATGATCATGGATGAAGATAGCTGGTATGTGGTGCGCAACAGCCCCGGCGTGACGGGCTTTGTCGGCATGGGCAACAAGCCGACGCCGCTGCGCCAGGAAGAGATCGACAAGATCATGCGCCGCATCGAGTCGGATGAGCCGCGCATCAAGGTCAGCTTCCAACGTGGCGAACATGTGCGCATCATGAGCGGCCCCTTTGCCGAATTTGCCGGCATTGTCGACGATATTTTTCCCGACAAGGGCAAGGCGCGTGTGATGGTGAGCTTCTTCAACCGGGAAACCCCGGTGGAAGTGGACTTTATTCAGTTAGTGCGTGACGCTTAAATCGGGGCGTCCCGCACATTCAACCGTTCTGTAATGGCTGAGCCTGGGAGCCGACCGGCGGTCGCCAGCCGCATGGTAAGCGTTCACCAGACTCAGAAGGAGTCATCATGGCAAAGAAGTTAAAAGCAATCGTAAAACTGCAGTTACCCGCCGGCAAAGCGACGCCGGCCCCCCCCGTCGGCACCGCATTGGGTCCGCAAGGCGTCAACATCATGGCCTTTGTCAAGGACTACAATGCGCGCACCACCGCCCAGATGGGGCAGGTGATTCCGGTGGAAATCACCATCTTTAGCGATAACTCGTTCACCTTTATCACCAAGACGCCGCCCGCGCCCGACCTGATCAGGCGCGCTGCCAACATCAAGGCCGGCAGTGCCGAACCGAACAAAAATAAGGTCGGCCAGCTGACCAAGGCGCAGGTGCGCGAGATCGCTGAGGTGAAACTCAAAGATCTGGAAAATGTAAGTCTGCAAAGTGCCATGCTGATGATTGAAGGCACCGCACGCAGCATGGGCGTCACGATCGTAGATTAATTGCATGTGGGAGGGCGGCGACGCCCGCTAAAACCACCAAGGAGCAACTTCAATGTCAAAGCACAGCAAACGCTTTTCCGCCGCATTCGGCAAAATCGACCGCATGCAGAACTACGAACCGGCGCAGGCCATCGACCTGGTCAAAGAGACGGCGACGGCCAAGTTCGATGAAACCATCGAAGTGCATCTGCGCATGGGCGTCGACCCCCGCTACTCCGACCAGCAGGTGCGCGGCGTGGTGACGCTGCCCAACGGCACCGGGCGCACGGTGCGCATCCTCGTCTTCGCCGGGCCGGACGGCCAACTGCTGGCGCGCGAAGCCGGCGCCGACTTTGTCGGGGCGGAAGACCTCGCCGAGCAGATCATCAAGGGCTGGACCGATTTCGACATAGTGCTGGCCACGCCGGACATGATGCGCGTGGTGGGCCGCCTGGGTAAGGTGCTCGGCCCGCGCGGCTTGATGCCCAGCCCCAAGACCGGCACCATCGTGCCCGCCGAAGATCTGCCGCGCGTGATCCGAGAGGCGCGTCTGGGTCGTGTTGAGTTCCGCGTCGACAAGACCTCCAACATCCACGTGCCGATCGGCAAGGTCTCCTTTCCCAAGGAGAACCTGATGCAGAACTTGGCCGCGCTGATGGAAGCCATCGTCGCCGCCAAGCCGTCGACCATCAAAGGCATCTACATTGAGCGCGTGACGCTGGCCAGCACGATGGGACCCGGCATCAAGACCGATGTGGCCGCGGCCTCGGCCCTCAACGCCGATAACATCGCCGTCGCCGCCTAGCGCGGCTGCGCCCACCCTCTCCGCACTTACACAAAACGGTCGGCTGCGATGTTCTCGCAGCCGACCGTTTTTTCATTCCACCGCCTCACGGTTCATCCAGCGTGCATCACGGACAATAGCGGTAGCCGTAGTTCCCATAGTAGGGCTGTTGATAGTAGCCGCTGCCATAGCCGTAGCTGTACTGGTTGTAATATTGCTGGTTGTAGTTGTTGTAGGCGTTGTACCCGTAATAGTTGTTGTACCGCTGCTGCTGCTGATAGTACTGCTGGTAATACTGATTGTAATACTGCTGGCTGTAATACTGCTGGCTGTAGTTGTTGTTGTAGTACGGCTGCTGGTAAGCGGGCTGCTGATAGGCGGGCGGCGCGCTGTAACCACTGTCGACGCCGGCCGAACTGCTGCCGGAATCGGAGCCGCCCCCGCTGTTGTTGCCACCCCCATCGTTGCCGCCGCCGCCACCCCCGCCGCTACCTCCGCCGCCATTGTCGCCGCCGCCGTTGGGGGGCGCAATTTCGGGGCGCGCCGGCGGCTCACCGCCCGGCAGCCCCGGACGCGGCGGCTGATCGTCCTGCGCCAGTGCCGCCGCCGGCATGACCAGCGCCGCCACCAGTGCCAGCAGCAAACAGGTCAGCAGCAGAGACGGGACCCGCAATGATCCCCAAAATGATCTATAGTGCAGCCGGATGTTCATAGCTCTCTCCTTCCAATCCACCCAAAATAGACGCATCTTTACTCATCCCCCACCGGGCGCTCCGGCAAAATGCCCGCGGCCGCACTGCCGGCGCCGAAGGGGCCGATATCAGCGCCCTGCGTGACGGTGAAGCGCAGCGGGCCAAAGCGGTTGTTGTCCTCAAAGACTTCACTCACCCAGCCCCAGGGCACATTCGGCCCGCCCCAAGAGTCGAGATAGGTCCAGATTTCCACATCGCCGGGGTCAAAGTGCTCGTTCCACTGGCTGCGGGTCAGGTCGATAAAGGGGTCGATCGTGCGCTGCGAGGTCAGCGTCAGCCGCTCGCCCGCCAGCAGTTCGGTGGTCAACTGCCAGGTGATGCCCTTGTCGCCCGCGCAGTTGGCGGTGCGGCAGAGATAGCTCCACGGGGTGCCCGCCTGGTTGGGCGGCTCCGCACGCGGGTTGATGTACAGGTCAATCCACATACCCCGCCTGGCGTCCACGCTGCCGATATTCTCGATCACGACGGAGACAATCGCCTTGGTGGCCGAGTCCAGCGTGCCGGCGGGCGTAATGGTGACGTCGGCAATGCGCAGTTCGGGCATCGGCGGCACCCGGACCAGCAGCGGCACAAAGCTCTTGCCGCGCTCGGTCGAGCCGAGGTCGCAGCCGTTGCCCTGCCCGCGCGGGTCGCCCAGTTGGTCCAGCCGCACACTGCTGGCCGCACAGTTGGCGGCGTCGACGGAGTCGCTGTCGACGCTGGGGATGTAGACCGGCACGCGATAGTTGCGCAGCAGCGGGCCGAGGTTGACGCCTGTCGCGCCGGCGCCGGACGTGTTGCCCAGAAGCAGGTTGTTTGTCATCTCCATGGGGGCGGCCCCGTCCATCGCTTCGCCATTGAGTCCGGCTTGATTGTAGACAACGGTGTTGTATTCCGCCGTCAGCGCCCCGGCATTGTAGATGCCGCCGCCCTGCACGCTCAGATCGTCGCCGAGTTCCGCCTGGGCGCTGTTGCCGCTAATGGTGCTGTTGATCACCCTGGCGGCGCCGTTGTTGTAGATGGCCCCGCCCCGCGCCGATTGCCCGGCGCTGACCACACGGTTGTCGAGGAAGCTGCTGCTGTCGATCTGCAGCCAGCCCACGCTGTAAATGGCCCCGCCCCGCGGCGTGAGGGTCGGCGTCATCACAGCGTAGTTGATCTCGTTTTCGCTCATCACCACCCACTTGAGCGAGAGCGCACCCGAGTTCCAGATGCCTGCGCCCGCCAGCGGCTCGCTTTCGCCCAGCAGGCAGCCGTTGCGGATGGTCATGTTTTCCAATTGCACCCGCGCGCCGCGGATGGTAAAGACCCGCCCTTCCGTAGCACAGGGCCGGTTGGCGGCCTGGATGATGGTCTCCTGCGGCTGCTCGCCGCGCAGGGTCAGATTCTTGTCCGCGATCTCAATATTGGCTTCCGTGTAGACGCCGTCAGCGATCCGGATCACGGAATCGGCGGGCGCATTGGCGACCGCTTCGCGGATGGTGGGATATTCCGTGCACTCCTCCGCGCCCACGCCGGGGGGGCAGACGTGCACCGAGTTGGCATAGGCGGCCGGCGCAAAATAAAAGGCCAGCACCCATGCGCTCACTACGGCGATAAGCACCTTTCTCATAGCAACTCCTTTTTTTCAGAACAATGGCCAAAGACAACGATGGCAAGAGCGACAGCGTAAGAGCCGGATTGCGAGACAGGTTAGGTGCCGGAGCGCCTCCCTCTTGGCAGAACAGGCCAAATCCTGAAACCAATGGACGACGAACTGAGGCTACGAGCTTGCAGGGTGCGATGTGAGATGGGATGATGGAAAGCGCGTAGAGGCAGGCGAACGGATGCGGAGCCATGCGCCGGTGGCGCAGCGGTTGGGCTGTGATGATGGTAGGTGGGCGGCAGCTTTGGGAGAACTCTACCGCTCACTCGGGGTGGCGTCTGCATCAATGTTCTGCCGATCGGGTGTTCGACAACGGCGGGATGAGAAAGAAAGCAAACTTACAATGTGATGCCTCTATTGAACTACAAAGAGAGGCGCGCGTCAAGCCCCCAGTTGCCTTTTTTGCTTACCAATCGCTGTTGAGAATGGAGAGGGAGTTCAACGCAGCGGGATCGTCAATGTGTCGCCTCCCGCCCCCATCACCGGCAGCCGCGCGCCCGTCTCTTCGTCGTACAGCCCCACTTCCAGCACCACGTTGTCGCCCACCGGGGCCGGCAGCGCCAGCGTCAGCGCGTCGGCCACCACTTCGCCCGCCTCCCACCAGGTGGTGGGGTAGCCCCAGTTGCGCGGCACGGCGTCGTACTGCGCCAGCAGTTCCCCATTGTCGCGGTTGATGGCATGCACAAACACCTTGTAGCTGCGATCCAGCCGCTGATCCGCACGCCAGTAGAGCGTCAACTGCACCGTCTGCCCACCCAGCGCCAAATCATAGCCGTCCAGATGGATGGCCGGGCCAAAGCGGGCATCCAGCGGCTGCTGCGGGCTGGGCGGCGCAAAAACGCGCGGCAACCCATGCACCGTCAGCTCGCCCAAGTCCAGCCCAGCGCCATCCTGCTCGCCTGCACCACGCAGCGCAAGCTGGGCGCGGTAGCCGCCGGGCGGCAGATGCGGCTCCACGCGGAAGGTGTGCGCGCTGCGCGCCACCTCGTTGGCCTGCCAGCGGTCTGTCGGCCAATCCGGGCTGATCGGCTGGCACTCCTGCTGGGCGGGCGTCTCGCCGCCTGCACCCTCCGCCGCACCTTCCGCCGCGCCCTCTGCCGCGCCCTCTGCCGGCAGCAGGATCAGGTTAATGCAGTAGTCGTAGGCCTGACCAGGGGTATCCCGCGCCCCCCAGCGCACATCCAGCGACAGCGGGTCGCCCTGTGTCAATTCCGCCGGCTCAAACTGGGCGCGGATCACCCCCAGCGCCGGCGTGAGATCGTGGGCGATGGCAAAGTCCACCCCCTCCTGCGGGGCCGTGCGGTAGACAACCGTGATGCCGTCCTCAAAAACGGGGTCAACGGTGAGCCAATCCTTCCAGGCGGCAATCTTCTCCGCCGAGACAAAGTTTTTGTGCAGGATGGCATAGCGCACGTTGGCGTCCGCCAGATAGCGCAGTTGGTGCGTCACATCCACCACGGCAAAATCCATCTCGCGGCGCTGGAGCATCTCTTCCAAAAAGGGCGAGTTGAGCATGTAGGCCAGCGACTCCGCCGGCTGGCGCGAGACATGGCCGCCGACCATCGGCTTGCCATGTTCGATCTGATAATGCATAAAAAACTTGTCGGCAAAGCGGGAGCTGAGCGGCAGCCCCACAATCGCAAAGGGGTCGGGGTCAGCCGCAAGCTGCCGGTACCAATCCGGCGTGATGTCCACCGCCGCCAGCGGATAGGGGGCCAGCCAATACTCGGCCAGGATCAGCAGCGACAAGAACCCCGTGAGCAGCACGGCCGGCCCGCGGCGGGCGCGCCGCTGGAGCCAATCCACCAGGGCGGAGAGGCCGATGGCGGCCAGCATGGCCAGCGGCAGCCCCACAAAGGCATTGTAGCGCCACGGCTTGCGGATAAACTGGTTGTAGAAGCTCTCTTCGATCAGCCGGTAGGGGGTGTAGAGCCAGGCCAGCGGTTGCTGCCCGGCGGTCACAACCGGCCCCAGCGCCAATATGATCAAGACCACGGCCATCAGCAGCCAGAGCAGACTCGCCTTCCAGCGCAGGAGCAGTGCGCAGACGGCCAGCAGCAGCACGCTGTAGCCCAGAAACATGACCTCCTGCTGCGGAAACTGCAGATTGGGCGGAAGCTGCTGCGTGAGCCAGCCCCACAGCCGCAGATGCGGGTGGGGCACCACATAGCCCAGCAGGTCGGCAGAGAAGGCCGGCTCATAGGTCAGCAGATCGCCGATGTCGCTGCGCGTCAGTTGGGCAAAGACGACCGGCCCCAGCCAGGGCGCCATCAGCAGCAGCGCCAGGCTGCCGGTGACGGCCAGCCGCCCCAGGCTGCGCCCCAGTCCACGCCAACGCCCCGGCCCATCTTCCCGCCCCGGCTCCGCTCGATATTGGCGGCCCAGTTGAAACAAAACAAAGAGAGCGGCAGGAATGGCGCCGATGGCCAGAAGCTGCCAGCGGGTGACGCCCAGCAGCGCCAGAAAGAAAGCCGCCCAAAAGACATCGCGCCACCGCTCGCGCCACCGCATGTAGGTCACGCTTGCAACGTGACGGGACCGCTCGCGTACTCCGGCGCCCCCCTGGTTATCCTCCACCACGCGCGCCAGATAGATCAGCGCCAGCGGCAGCCAGCCGGTGATCAGCATGTTGATGTGGCCGCCGTCCGAGAGGGTGGTGGGCAGAAAACCGAAGACCAGCCCCGCCACCCATGCCCCCGCGCGCGAGCGCGTCTGGTCATAGGCCAGCAGATACATGGCATAGGCGTTGAAGGTGAAGATCAGCAGATAGCTGAGGCTGTGGGCTGCGGCCCCGCCCAGCACTGCGGCCAGGGGAAACCACAGCCCAAAGTTGACCCAGGCGATATTGTGCGAGGTGAGCGCGACGCCGGTGGGTGCGGCCAGCAGCGGGGTGAACCAGGGGTTTTGGCCGTTCAGCAGCGCCTGCTGCAGCCACCAGAGCGTCCACTCATGCACCAGAAAATCGCTGCCGATGTCGGACGGGATCGCCGTCCCCACCTGCGCGACCAGCGGCCAGGTCATCAACAGCGACAGCACAAAGTAGAGCGGTAGGGGCCAGGCACGCGTGCGTAGACGTTTCATCACCGCAGCATGGTACTCCTGCGGCGGGGGCGAGCCAAATCCGCGCCCAAAGATGAAACATAAATCCCCGCAATTGCGTTATGAGGGAGAATGTAGGTACAATACAGTAGGTGCAATATAGTCGTAAACAACTCGTGTGGCGCTTCCGTACCTTGATTCTTCCCGCAGCTCATTTTTCTCGCCATGAGGTGAAGATGCGTTCACCATTCAAGCCAACCCACCAGTACACACTGCCCGCTCTGCTGCTGCTGGCTGCCCTTGTGGCCCTCCTGCTGGTGATGGGGCAGGTGCAGCGCGCACAGGCGGCCCCGCCGCGCCAGGACGGCGACCCAGTAGTGGTCGCCGCCGGCGATATCGCCAAATGCAACTTGGAGTGGGACACCTACACGGCTGCCCTGCTCGACAATATACCCGGCACGATTCTGGGCATCGGCGACAACGCCTATGTGCAGGGCACGCTGCAGGAGTTCAACGACTGCTACGGCCCCACCTGGGGCCGCCACAAGGATCGTGTGCGCCCCGTCCCCGGCAACCATGAATATCTGACCGGCGGCGCCGCCGGCTACTTCACCTATTTTGGCGCTGCAGCCACCCCGCTGGAGCCGGACTGCCGCAGTGAATGCAAAGGCTACTATTCGTTTGACCTGGGCGACTGGCACATTGTGGCGCTCAACAGCGAAATCGACATCAATTCCGGCTCGGCGCAGGATCTGTGGCTGCGCGCCGACCTGGCCGCCAACCCGCGCGTCTGCACGCTGGCCTACTGGCACAAGCCTCGCTTCAGCTCCGGCCACCACGGCAGCGGCGCCTCAGCCCCGCTCTTCCAAGCCATCTACGACTATGGTGTGGATGTGGTGCTCTCCGGACATGACCATGACTACGAACGCTTCGCCCCGCAAGACCCGGCCGGGCAGTATGCGCCCGACCGTGGGGTGCGCCAGTTTGTTGTGGGCACCGGCGGCGACACCCACCGCAGTTGGGAATCGAACGAACCCAACAGCGAAGCGCGCAACGACGAGACCTGGGGCGTGCTCAAGCTGACGCTGCACGCCGGCAGCTATGATTGGGAGTTTATCCCCATCGCCGGGCAGACTTTCACCGATTCCGGCAGCGCCGACTGCGTGACGGCCGGCTCCGTACCGGCGGCGCCGGCGGCTTCCGTCATCCCCATCTCCACCAGTTCCGCCGCCGTGGATGTGAGCGGCGACAGCGACGAAACAGCGGCTGCGCCGGAGAGCGCGGCGGCGTTGCCTGCCGCGGGGCTGGACTACGTGGTGGCGGCGGGCGACACGCTCAGCCTGATCGCACTGCGCTATGGACTGGACTGGCAGGTGGTGGCGCAGGTGAACGGCCTCACCAACACCGAAGTCATCGAGATCGGCCAGATCATCCGGCTGCCGAATGTGAACGAGACGACCGGCGCGACGCCCGTTGCGACAACCAGCGCGGCCACAGCCGCTGCAACATCTACAACCGCTGCAACCAGTGACGCAGCGACGACCGGCGCACCGTATCTCGTCGTCGCCGGCGACAGCCTGTTGGGCATCGCCCTGCGCGCCAATATATCGCTGGCGGAGCTGGCCGCAGCCAATACCATGCAGCCGGACGACCTGCTGCTGATCGGCCAGCAGTTGACCCTGCCCGGCCGCAGCACCCCCTTGGGGGCGGCCGGCGCGGCGGCGGCCGGCGCAGTCACCACCGGTGCGACCGTCACAGCTACGGGCGGCGTCACACCGTCGCTGTCGCTGACCCAGGTGCGCCCCGTCACGCCGACTCGCCCGCTGACGGGCAGTGTAACCAGCGCCCGCCCGCTGACCGTGACAGGCCCGGTGACGAGCAGCGTGACCGGCGGCCCTTTGCTGCTGCCGACGCCCACGCCGCGCCCGTTTGTCGCCGCACCCGCCGCAGCCGGCAGCGGCCCCGCCACCCATACCGTCACCGAGGGCGACACCATGATCACCATCGCCCTCCAGTACAACCTGGATTGGGAGGAGCTGCTGGCGCTCAACGGTATGGGGCCGGATTCGCTGCTCCAGATCGGCCAGGAGATTCGGCTGCGCTAGATTCGGCTGCGCCAGGCCGGCTGCGCCAGGCCGCCCGCCAACCTGTATCGTTTCAGCCCGGCTGCCGTTTGGCATGGCGGGCCGGATCGGCTATACTCACAGGTCGAACTGCATAAAATGTTCCCGTCTTGATGCTAAAGACAGCAGGTGCAAGGGTAAATGTCGGCTTTGCCGGACAGCCTGCCGAGGCTCGTAAACAGTAAACGTGTGCGCCGCAGCCTGGCTGCGCCGCCCTCTTTTGCCCTTTACGCCCTTTTGCATCGCAAGAGGGCGTTTTGTTTGCCGTATCTCTCAAGAAAGGGGGAGAAGTCGCTTGGCTATTACTCGCAAGAAAAAAGAAGAACTGGTTGCCCGCTACAAGGAATTGATTGCTGATTCCTCGGCGTTGGTCTTCACCAACTACAAGGGCGCCAGCGTGGCCCAGGTGCGTTCGCTGCGTGTCAAATTGAGCGCCACGAACACCACCTATGCCGTCGTCAAGAACACGCTGCTGGCCATTGCGCTGCGCGAGAGCGATCGCGTGGTGCCGGACGAGCTGCTGGTCGGCGCCAATGGTGTGGCGTTTTTGGGCGAAGACATCGGCAAGAGCGTCAGCGCATTGAACGACTGGATCAAAGCCGCCAAGATCATGGAAGTCACCGGCGCGCTGCTGGAGTCGTCCGTGATCGATGGGAAGGGCGCGGCGTCGCTGTCGGATTTGCCGACCAAAGAGCAGACGCGTGCCATGCTGTTGGGCGCGATCAGCGCACCGGCGCGTTCGCTGGCGCAGGTCATCAATGCACCCGGCGCCAGCCTGGCGCGTGTCGTCAACGCCCATGCCGAACAGCAGGAAGCCGCCTAGGCCGGTCCGCTTGTCGGGTGGGTGGCCGGCGGTGCGTGAGGCGCTGCCTGGCCTGTCATCTATTACCGTACAATATGAATTGCATTTTTATTTTCTAGGAGAGAACATCAATGGCTGACATCAATGCCATCAAAGAAATGTTGAACGAGCTTTCGCTGCTGGAAGCCTCGCAGTTGGTCAAGCTGCTCGAAAGCGAATGGGGCGTCAGCGCCGCCGCACCGATGGCCATGGCCGCCATGCCGGGTGCAGCCGCCGAAGCCGCGCCGGTGGAAGAGCAGACCGAGTTCGACGTCGTCCTCAAGGGCGCCGGCGAGAAGAAGATCAACGTCATCAAGGTGGTGCGTGCGCTGACCAACCTGGGCCTCAAGGAGGCCAAAGATGTCGTCGAAGGCACTCCGGCCACCGTGTTGACCGCCGTCAGCAAGGAAGCCGCCCAGGATGCCAAGGCCAAGCTCGAAGCCGAAGGCGCCCAGGTCGACGTCAAGTAAGAGCGCTGGTTGTTACACAGGGGGAGGGAAGCCGGGTTTGCACTCGCTTCCCTCCCCTTTTTTTGTGGACGATAGATACCCGCTGATTCTTGTCCACTGATGCCTGTCCACCGATTTCTGTCCACCGATTTCTGTCCGCTGATTCAGGCACAGATTCCCCCCGTCCTGAATGGGGCGCTGCCGGGTCCGCATCAGCAATCGGTGTGAATCGGCCCACCCGTCCAGTTCGCACGCCCTCGTGCGAAGGTTGCACGCCCCGTGCCCGCCTGCCGCGGCGCACTTCCCCTTATCGCACAAACCGCACAGCTCGCAAGTTGTTGGCTCTCCCTGTGACAACTGCCGCCTCTGTGCTACAATCTATGTTGTGATATGTATTTGCGCCGGCGCGGGAGCGACCGGCTGCTGGTGTGGGTCAAGCGAACAGGAAGGGGCTATGCTCAAAATCATCGGCGTCACTGAGCTGCAGCGGCGCTTCCGCTCTGTGTTTGATGAGGTGGTGGATCAGCAGACGCCGGTCGTGCTGACGCGCGGCAGCCGGCCCGAAGCCGTGCTGATCTCCTACCAGGAGTATCAGCGCCTGCAAGCGGCGCAGACCGCAGACGCGCAGGCGCAATTTGACCGCGTGTGGGCGAGGCTGGCGCGGCTGAACGCCGGCGTAGACGAAGCGGAACTTGCCGCCGACATTGAAGCGGCGCTCACAGAGTCACACGGCGGCTGACATGCGCGCCGTGATCGACACGAACGTGCTGGTCAGCGCGTTTATCAAGCGGCAAAGCACAGCGGGTCGCGTGCTGGAACAGGCGCGCAGCGGCAGGCTGACGTCGCTCTATTCAGCGGCCATGCTGGACGAACTGCTGGATGTGTTCAGCCGGCCGCACATGCAGCACCGCTACCACATCCGCGCCGCTGACATTGCGGCGCTCTTTGCCCTGCTGCAAGCGGTCGGCGAACCTGTCATTGTCCAGACGCAGGTGCGAGACTGCCGTGATCCCAAGGACAACCAGTTTCTGGAAGCTGCACTGGCAGGCCGCGCTGACTGCATTGTCAGCGGCGACGCCGATCTGCACGCGCTGCATCCCTGGCGCGGCATTGCCATTTGGTCGCCGGCCCAGGTGGTCGAACGGCTTGACGATTGACGCCTGTTGATCGCGCTGCTGTGATGGACACATGACGTAGGCGGCGGGCGGCCTGGAAGTGGGTGGCAAAAGGATGTGCCAGGCTCAGTCCGCTGCGTTTCGGGGCAGGCAAGTTGGTGGGGACTGAGCGAGGCACGGTGGCCCGCACGGGGCGTGCGAACTGGTCGGGGGGGAAGACGGTCGCCCGCTCCCCCCCCGCCCGTCTACTCCTGCGGCGGGACGAAGCAGACTTGCTCGGCGGCCAGCGCCGGGTGGTTGTAGCCGAAATGGTCGGTGATCTGCCAGGTGACGGTGTCGCGGTCGAAGAGTGTCTGCACGGCGGCGCAGGCGGCCTGGGCGCTGCCGGCGCGGCTGAATTCGGCCAGCCACTGCGTCGCCGCCTTGGTGTAGGTCGTCTCCGGCTGCTCCTCGACCATGGCCGCCAGGCTCTGCTGGGCCGCCTCGCTCGTGCCGCTGATGGCCTGCGTCTGGATCAGGCGGAAATAGCCCAGCCCGCGCAGCTGCAGCAGCTCCTGGTCGCCGGGGATGCCGTAAATGCTGCACGCGCGCAGCGCCGGGTCCAGCGCCGCCTGGTACAAGTCGGCGGCGGGGGCATAGCCCAGGATGTCGGCAGCCTGCAGGGCAGCGTCGGCCTCGATCAGCCGCAACCCCAGGCAGTCATTGCCGCGCGTGTCGCGGTCATAGCGCCAACTGAGGCGGCGGAAGGGGCGCCCGTCCACGGCCTGCCAGATTTCCACGTGCGGCACTTCCAGCCCGCCGTCGCTGGTGCCGCTGACGCCGCCTTCCAGCCGCAGCTCCTGGCCCTTGCCCGGCGCGCCTTCCGGTAGATCGGCAAAGGTGGCCGTCCCCTGCGCGATGGTGGCGCCCGGCGCAATGATTGACGCGTAGCTTGCGCTTGTCGGGTTCCAACTCAGAAGCTGCACTTCCTTGATGCAGAAGGTCGAGCAGCCTTCCACCGTCCAGCCCACATCGGGCAGGCCGTCGCCGTTAAAGTCGCCCGCGCCGATCAGCGTCGGCTGGCCGAAGATTTCCGGGTTGTAGGCCAGTTCGTAGCCGCCGTCGGGCAGGCCGTGGTAGATCAGCACCGCCCCCTGCGTGCCTTCAGGGCCAAAGCCCAGGTCGCTGACGATGGTGGGCAGGAAAAGCGCGTCGTCGATGCCGTCGCCGTTGATGTCGGCCATCAACATGCCGCCGCGGTCGTCGGTCATGCCGTCGCACAGCCGCAGCCAAGTCTCCACAATCAGCGGGTCCGCCTCGGAGACGGCGATCACCTGCGGCAGCACATCGGCGTAGACATCCAGGCTGGTGGGGCAGGTGGGCAGTTCGCCTTCCTGGCCGGGGATGACGTCCGCGAGCAGCGCAGCGGCGTCCGCCGTATCGGTCGTGGTGAGGGTTTCGCCGCTTGTATCGGTGACTGTACCGGTTGTGGTCACAGCCCCTGTATCGGTAACAGTCTCCGTCGTAGTGAGGGAGCCGCCGGCATCGAGCGCTGCATCCGCCTGGGGCACATCGATATTGAGCAGCGGGCACAATTCTTCGGCGCGGAAGGTGGGGTTGGCGTAGCCGTAGTCGGAGAGGCTGGTGTAGCTCGTCGGGTTGTCCGTGGCGAACTGGGTGGCGGCGGCGCAGGCGGCGACGATGCTGCCGCCAAGCTGGTAGGCGTCCAGCCAGGCCTGGCCCAGTTGGCTGTAGATCGAATCGGGCCATGCCTGCTGCAGTTGGCGGATATTTTCCGCCGCCTCTTCCGGCTTGCCTTCGTAGGCGCTGATCACGGCCAGGCGGAAGAGGCTGAAGCTGCGCAGCTCCTCCAGCTCATTGTCGTGCTCCCAGCACTTAATCAGGTTTTTGTTGGTGACGGCTTCGGTGTACATCTCCTTCGCCTGCACCAGCCCGATCTCCTGATAACGCTGCAGCGCCTCGTTGGCGTCCAACACCTTGTGATAGAGGCAGTTCGAGCGGTCATAGACCTTTTCCACCAGCGCATAAGGCGCGCCGGCCACACTGCCCCAGATTTCCGTGCGCCCGCGCTGCGGGCCTGCCCCCACACTGCCGTAGACGCCGCCCACCAGCTTGATCTCCTGGCCCTGCGCCGTATCGCGCAGATCGTCCAGCGTCACGTCGGCATAGGCCATTGTGATCGTCTTGTCCGTCCAGTCGGCCCAGCTTTCCCCGTCCCAACTGCGCACGTTGACGGTGTCGAAACAGGTGCTGGCCCCGCAGGTGGTGTCGAGCCAGACAATATCGGGTTTGCCGTCTTCGTTGATGTCGGCGGCGTCCAGGATGCGCACGGCGCCGGCGGCGCGGGCGCGGTAGCTCAGGTCATAGCGTTCGCCATTGCTGGTGAAGATCAGCAGATCCGTCTGCGGCGTGGCGGCGTCGGACTGGGGGTTGACGATCACCAGCGCCAGATCGTCGCTGCCGTCACTGGTCCAGTCAGCGATCTGCACATTTTCCTCGTCGAGCGCCTGGCAGTCGCGCAGAAAGCCGAGCACGCCCTCAATCCCGCCGGCGGGGCTGTTGACCAACTGGGCCAGCAGGTCGGGGTAGGCGGCAAAGGCTGCCGGGCAGGCAAAGGGTGTCGCTTCGGCGTCCACTTCTGCACCCGCTTCTGCGCCGGCCTCAGCCGTGGCCTCCGTCGCCGCCGCCTCGCTGGGCGCTTCCGTGGCTGCTTCCGTGGCTGCTTCCGTGGCTGCTTCCGTGGCGATTTCTGTGGCGATTTCTGTAGCCGTTTCGGCAGGCGCAGCCGTGGCTGCTTCTGTTGGTGTTTCCGTGGGTGTTTCCGTCGGGAGCTCTGTGGGCGTCTCCGTGGGGGCAGCCGTGGCCGTCGCGGCTGGGGTGGCGGTGGATTTTTCGATGTCCGCCTCGGTCGCGCCCGGCGGCGGGATCAGCAGCTCTTCGCCGCGGAAAAGCACCTCGCCAGCGCGCACGGAAAGCGGATTGGCCGCCTGCAGCAGCCGCCGCGAGACGTTGAACTTAGCGGCGATGCTGTTCCACGATTCGCCCGCCTGCACGTTGTAGCGCTGGGCCTCACCCGGCGTCGTGGCCGTGGTGGCGCCGCTGGCGTTCACATCCGGCGTGGGGCCGGGAATGACCAGGGTTTCGCCCACGATCAGCCATTCATTGGTGCGCAGCGCGCGCGGGTTGGCCGTCTGCAGTTGGGAGACGCTGACGCCGGTGCGCGCCGCCACGCTGATCCACGAATCGCCCATCTGCACCACATAGCTGCCCGGTGACTGAGCAGTACTGGTCACTGTGCCGGTGACTGTACCGGTGACTGTCGCTGTAGGGGTGGCGGACTGCGCCCGTGCGGCGGGCGCCGGGCCAAACCACGACAGCGCCAGTGCGCCCATGGCGAGCAAGACGGCAGTCACGGCGACGGAAACCGTCAGGCGCAACCGGAGCGGGTGAAAGCTGCGTTTCATCAAAACCCCCTGTTTTCCCAGCACTTATTGATACTCGACATCCGTAATTTGTCGCACGACCTGCACCCAACTCTGGCCCGGGCGCAGGTCGATCGGAACCTCGCCGGCCCCCAGCCATTCGGGCGGCCCATCGGGGCTGGCGCGCCAGGTTCCTTCATACACCTTGCCGTCGCGAAAGACGCGCAGGTCGCCAAAGCTGTTCAGCTTGATGTCCACCCCCGTGGTGCCCAGCGAATCTTCGACAATATCGGTCAAGATATGTTCGGCGGCCACTGCGATCACATTTTTGGCCAGGATCGGCTGGTTGGTCGCCGGGTCGAACTGCTGCTCACCGGCCTGGAAGCGGATGTAGCCGTTGGCGGCGGCGTCATACTGCCATTCGACATTGTTGCCGCCGGGGTAGGGGATGTCGATCACGGTGGCCGCGCCCGCATCGCCGGCGGGCGGCGCATCGCTGAAGCGGAAGCCCGGCTTGTTCCAGTCGAGCGTAATCCCCTGGTCGGCCAGCCAGCGGCGCACCCCTTCCGTGCTCACCTGTAGACGGGTGCGGTAGTCGCTGCCTAAATTCTGGAAGTAGACAGTGTTGGATGGGTCGTCGATGTCGGCGTCCAGATAGGGAAAGCCGACCTCGTTCTTGAGCAGATAGCGGATGTGGTCGCTGCCGCCGGAGCAGGCCAGCGTGCCGCCGTACATCTGCACCATCCAGATATTGGGGAAGCGCGCCGAGCGCACCGGGCCGACGCGATCCGCATCCTGGCTCTGGTACATGGCCGTGATGCGTGTGAGCGAAAAGCCGTCCACAATATATTCATAGACCAGGTCGGCCTGGCTCAGCCCCCAGTGGACGCTGCGCCCGGCGGGGTCGTTGTTGACGCAGATAAAGATGGGCGCGCGCGTCAGCTTGGCCGGGTCGTCCACCGGCAACCCGGTGAAGCGGGCGACGTTGCTGGGCATGGCGGTGGCCGTGGGCTGCGGCGTGGCCGTCGCCAGCGGCGGCGGCGGCGTCGGTGTGTCGGGGCGCGGCGTCGGGGCTGCGGCTGCCGGTGTTTTGGTAGGGGTGGCGGTAGGTGGAACCGCCGCTGCCCCGCAGCCGCTCAAGAAGAGCGCCGCCGGCAGCAGCAGCAAAACTGTTTGGGTAAGGCGTCGTGGCATAGGTAGGAGTGAGAGATGACTGAATAAGGTTGGATGGTTGAAGCTTGCTTAATGCTCGTATGATTTCCAGGTTATACGGCCACGGCAACCTGGCGCACATGCGCCTGAAATCGCTCGGCCAGCCGCTGTGTATAGGGGCCGGGCCGCCCGCTGCCGATGACCACATCGTCGATGCGCACGATGGGCATGATCTCCTTGGTGGTGCTGGTGATAAAGGCTTCATCGACCTCGGCCAGCTCCTGGCGGGGGATCGGGCGCAGCAGCACGTCGCCCAGTGCGGCGGCCAGTTCGAGCGCCACCGCGCGCGTGACGCCCGCCAAAATATCCTGATCGGGCGTGATCAACTGCCCGCCGCGCACCACAAAGAAGTTGGCGGTGGTGCACTCGCTGATGACGCCGGCCTGCGTGCAGTAGAGCGCCTCCACGGCCCCCGCCTGCCGCGCCTGTTTCTGGCCGAGAATGGCTCCGATATAGTTGATGCTCTTGACGGACGGCATAAAACGGGCGATATCCGCCGTGACCAGCGTCGCGCCCGTGTGGTAAAGCTGCGCCGGCGGCGTACGCACGGGCGCAGGCAGAATCAGCAGGCTGGGCTGATTTCCCGGCAGCAGAAAGTCCGCTGAGACGCCGCCGGTGACAATCAGGCGGATGGTGAGGTCGCTTTCGCCGGGATAGTGGCCTGTGGCGGCGGCATTGAGCGCCAGGAGGCGGTGGATAAGCTGCTCCAGCTCCTCGATCGTCCACGGCAGCGCCAGGTCGATCTGCTGCGCCGAGCGCTGGAGCCGCTGCAAGTGGGGCCGCAGCGCAAAGGGGACGCCGCCGTAGGTGCGCAGCACGTCAAAGACGCCATAGCCGCGCACCAGCCCCAGATCGCCGGCGGCAATGGCCGCCTGGCTCGCCGCCACAAAGTGCCCATTTACATAATAAAATAAGTCTACCATTGCCCTGATCGCCCTATGCCGTTCTCACGTGCCAGTCGCCCAGGCACACCCATTTGTAGGTTGTCAGCTCTTCCAGCCCCATCGGCCCGCGTGCGTGCAGCTTCTGGGTGCTGACCGCCACCTCGGCGCCCAGGCCGAACTGGCCGCCGTCGTTGAAGCGGGTGCTGGCGTTGACAAAGACCGCCGACGCGTTGATGGCGTCGACAAAACGGCCTGCGTTGCGCCAGTCATTGGTTAAAATGCCTTCCGAATGGTTGGAGCCGTGGTCATAGATATGCTGGATGGCCTCTTCCACGTCATCCACCACCTTGACCCCTAGAATAAGCGCCATCCATTCCTGGTCAAAATCATCCGGCCCGGCAGGCACGACCTGGGCGCCCTGCGCATCATCCTGCAAAAGCTGCAGCGCGGCGCCGGCCGCGCGCAGTTCCACGCCGCAGCGCCCCATGCGCGCGGCCAGGCGGGGCAGAAAGTCCGCCGCAACCGTCTGGTGCACCAGCACGGTGTCGCACGAATTGCAGACGCTGGGCCGCTGCACGCGCGCGTTCTCAATCACGTCGAGCGACCGTTCCAGGTCGGCGCTGGCATCCACAAACAGATGGCAGACGCCGATGCCGCCGGTGATGACCGGCACCGTGGCCTGTTCGCGGCAGAGCTTGTGCAGCGCGGCGCCGCCGCGCGGGATGATCATATCCACATACTGGTCGAGGCGCAGAAGCTGCGTCACCAGCGCGCGGTCGGGGCTGTCGATATACTGCACCGCCGCGCCCGGCAGCCCCACCCGCCGCAGCGCGCGCTGGATGCTCGCCACCAGCGCTAAGTTGCTGCGCAGCGTCTCTTTGCCGCCGCGCAGGATCGAGGCGTTGCCGGTTTTGAGACAGAGCGCGGCCACGTCGATGGTGACGTTGGGGCGCGCCTCGTAGATCACGCCGATTACCCCAATCGGGATGCGGCGCTTGCTCAGCCGCAGCCCATTGGGGAGCAGCCGGCTTTCGCTGTCGGCCCCCACCGGGTCGGGCAGGGTGGCGACGTGGCGGGTGTCGGCGGCCAGGGCGGCCACGCGCGCCGGCGTCAGCAGCAGCCGGTCGAGCAGCGCCGCGCTGAGGCCGCGCGCCTCCCCCTCCGCCATATCCAGGGCGTTTTCGGCAATGATGTGCGCCGCCTGTGCCTCGATCTCGTCGGCAACCGCCCGCAGCGCCTGGTTTTTGATCTCGGCGTGCAGCGTGCCCAGCTGCCGCCCGGCCTGCACGGCGGCCCGCCCCATCTCTTCTAAATTGACTGTACTCTGCCCATTGGCTGTGGTTTGCACCAGCATTGTCCACCCCCGACTGCGCAGCCTGCACCCGCGCCGAATCCTATCTGCAGGCGGCCCTCGAATGGCGATACTTTACCACAAAGTGATGGCGGCCCCTAGATGGGAAACGGTGAAAAGAGGCAGCTAATTCTTCTGCTCACTCTTTTTGGGCGGGCGCACAGAGATGGAAAGCTCCTCCAACTGCCGCTCGCTGATGGGGCAGGGCGAATCCAGCATCAAATCCGTGCCCGCCGCCGTCTTGGGAAAGGCGATGACGTCGCGGATGCTGGTCGCCTCGGCAAAGAGCGTCACCAGCCGGTCAATGCCGAGGGCGATGCCGCCATGCGGCGGCGCACCATACTGGAACGCTTCGAGCAGATGGCCGAACTGCGCCTGCGTCTCTTCCTGGCTGAGGCCGAGGCGGGCAAAGAGCCGGTTCTGGCGGTCGCTGCGGTGGATGCGGATGCTGCCGCCGCCGATCTCCCAGCCGTTGAGCACGACATCATAGGCTTTGGCCAGCACGCTGCCGGGGTCGCTCTCCAGCTTGTCCCAATCTTCCTCGCGCGCGCTGGTGAAGGGGTGGTGCACCGCCTGCCAGCGCTGCTCCTCGTCGTTGTATTCCAGCAGCGGGAAATCAGTCACCCAGCAGTAGGCCAGCAGGTTGGGGTCGATCAGGCTGGCGCGCTTGCCGATCTCCAGCCGCAGGTTGCTGAGGCTCTGCGCCACCACCGCCGGCTTGTCGGCCACGATCAGGATCAGGTCGCCCACCTGGGCGCCGCTGGTTGCGATGATCAGCCGCATCTCTTCCGGCGCCAGCGCCTTCACCGAAGTGCGCAGCGCGTCCGCCGCATAATTGCCGTCGTCACCGGGTGCACCCGTCACGCCGATCCAGACCAGCCCCTTGGCGTCATAGTGCTTGACAAAGTCGGTCAGTTCATCAATTTGGCGGCGGGTCAGCTGCGCGCCGCCGGGGTAGACGACCCCTTTGATCTCGCCGCCGGCGGCTACGGCATTTTGGAAGACGGCGAACTGGCTGTTCGCCAGCGGCTGCGTCACATTGAACAGCGGCTGGCCAAAGCGCAGGTCGGGGCGGTCTATGCCATACTGCTCCATGGCGTCGGCGTAGCGGATGACCGGGAAGGGAAGCTGGAGGATGCGCTTGGCGCCGTTCTCCGCCGCGCTCAGCTCGACCAGCAGCCCCTCGATCAGCTTCTGGATGTCGCTCGCTTCGACAAAGCTCATCTCCAGGTCAAGCTGGGTGAACTCCGGCTGGCGGTCGGCGCGCAGGTCTTCATCGCGGAAACAGCGGGCGATCTGGAAGTAGCGCTCGATGCCCGCCACCATCAGCAGCTGCTTCAACTGCTGCGGGCTTTGCGGCAGGGCGTAGAACTCGCCGCCATGCAGCCGGCTGGGCACGACGAAGTCGCGCGCGCCTTCCGGCGTGCTCTTGAGCAGGATGGGCGTCTCGACCTCCAAGAAGTCGCGGTCGGAGAGGTATTCGCGGATAAAGCGCACGATGCGGTGGCGCAGCATCAGGTTTTGTACCATGCGCGGGCGGCGCAAATCGAGATAGCGGTATTTGAGCCGCAGCATCTCGTCCACATCGTCGGCCGCGCCGCTGATATAGAAGGGCGGGTTCTTGGCCGGGTTGAGGATCGTCACCTGGTCGGCCAGCACTTCGATGTCGCCCGTGCTGAGATTGGGGTTGCGCAACCCTTCGGGGCGGGCCGCCACCACGCCTTCCACCTGCATGACAAATTCGCTGCGCGCCTGGCCGGCCGTCTCATGTGCGGCCGGGGCCTGTTCGATGTCGACTGTGACCTGGGTGATGCCAAAGCGGTCGCGCAGGTCAATAAAGATCAGGCCGCCGTGGTCGCGTCTTCGATTGACCCAGCCGGCCAGCGTCACGCGCTCCCCGACTTGTGCCATCCCCAATTCCCCGCAGGTGTGTGTTTTCAGCATAGCGTGATCCTTGTAAAAAAGGGTTGATCACAATGGGAGGGGCGCGTCAACACGCGCCCCCTCGACCCATTATAAATTTGTCCAAATTGTAACGCGGCGGGGGGGAACGGTCAATTCGGCTGCGCCGCCGCCGCCACAAGCCCGCCGCTCTTGCAGGCCCTCGTAGGTCACGCTGCAAGCGTGACGCTCCTTTGCTTGCTCAAAGAGCGGGCCGTCACGCTGCAAGCGTGACCTACAGGCTACTACAGGCTACAGGTGCGCTACTGCTCGACCGGCAGCCCGGCGCTCTGCCAGGCGTTGAGGCCGCCGGAGAGGTTGTGCACGTTGCTGTAGCCCTGATTGCGCAGGAAATCCGTCACCTGGCTACTGCGGTTGCCGCTGCGGCACTGCACGATGACCGTCTTGTCGGTCGGAATCTCGCTCAGCCGGTCCGCCACCTGGCCCATCGGAATCAAGAGGGCGCCGGGGATATGGCCGGCGTCCCACTCATTCTGCTCGCGCACATCCAGGATCACCACATCCGGCTGCTGGCGCAGGGCGGCGGCGGTCTGGGCATCCACGTCGCGCGGCAGGCTGGCGACGTCGATCGCCTGGGCCTGCCCGGCGGCCGGGGCGGCGGGTGCGCCGCAGCCGGCCAGGATGACGATGGCCAGCAGCGCGGCCAGTAGGTTTCGCAGATTCAGATTGTTGAACTTCATACGCTTCTTCTCCATCCGCTTCTTTATCTTCTTCTCTATCCGAACTGATTACACGGTGACAGGTGATGCCGTATTCTGGGATGGAATTGTACATCGCCTCGGATTTCACTACAAAAAACGTAGTGAGTAGGAAACAGATTCCTGTCCACCCTACGCCGCTGCCGGTAGGCGGGCGGTCTGCGCCTGGCGCACGATCTCATCGATCTGCTCCAGATGGTCCCAGTTGTGGCGCAGCCCCAGGGCGTAGCGGCCCACGGCGTTGATCTCGCCCAGCGACGCCCACGGCGCATAGCTGTTGTCCAAATGCGGCTGGTCCGGCCACATCTCCAGGCTGGCCAGGCACATGCGCCGGCTCTCTTCCAGGCGCTGGCGGCACTGCTGCAGCGTAACCACCCCTTCCCAGGGCACTTCGGCGCGCGAGCGGCCATGCATCTCCACGCCGCGCGCCAGCTCCGCCGCCAGCGCAGCCGACTCTTCCGTGGAAGCGGTGGCGTGCACGATCACGTGACCCAGCGTCCAGGCCAGTTTGGCGTCGGCGCTGTCGGCGGCAAAGGTGTCGTCGGCGCCGGGGTCCTGCGGCACAAAGACCACATCGGCATCGTGGCAGCCTGCGATCTGGCTCAGCATCTTGTCCACCATCTCGTTGGTCAGCGCCACCAAATCATCTTTGCCCAGACCGGCGACCAGTTCTTGAAACGTGATGTTCTTCGCTTTTACTGCTGCAAAATCAAGCATGACAATCCTTTTTACTGTTTTCTCTGTGTTGTTTGTGCCTACTGCATCCGTGTCCGGCAAACAGTGCCCCCGCTGACAGACGGCGGGCCGCGGCTGCGCCATATTGTGAAGGAATTCACACCAACCGGTACATTTCAACCAGTGAATTCCAGGCGATATTTTAGCGGATAGGGCGGGCAAAAGCAGTGACAGAGACTCCGATACAAACAAAGAGCCAGGGCCGGCGCAGCCGGCTGTGGGGATGGGCGGCGGGGCTGCTGCTGCCAGCTGTGCTGCTGCTCGCGGGCTGCAGCAGCCCCGCGCAGACGGTGGTCAGCGCCAATGTGGTGGAGGCGATGAGTGCGCCAAGCGGCGAAAACTATGCGCGCGCCTATGAGCCGATCGACTTTCAATTCCCGCGCGACCATGGGCCTCACCCCGATTTTCGCACGGAGTGGTGGTACTACACCGGCAACCTGACCGGTGACGCAACGGGGGAGGCCGGCAGTCAATACGGCTACCAGTTGACCTTTTTCCGCTCCGCCCTGACGCCGGCAATGGCCGAACGCGCCTCCGACCTGGCCACCAACCAGGTGTACATGGCGCACTTTGCGCTGACCGACGGCGCACGCGGCGAACATGAGAGCTTTGAGCGCTTCAGCCGCGGGGCCGGCGGGCTGGCGGGCGCGCAGGGTGAGCCGGCCTTCCAAGTCTGGCTGGAAGATTGGTCGGCGGTGGAACTGGAGCCGGGGGTCGTGCAGCTGCGGGCCGCGGCCGAGGGCGCGCAAGGCCCCATTGCACTCGACCTGACGCTGCGCGAGACGCGCCCGCCGCTTCTGCAGGGCGACCGCGGGCTGGATCAAAAAGGGCCGCAGCCGGGCAACGCCAGCTACTATTACAGCCTGACCGGATTGGAGAGCAGTGGCGTGATCACCAGCGCCGGGCGCGCCATCCCCGTCAGCGGCGTCAGTTGGATGGACCACGAGTTCGGCACCAGCGCGCTGGCCGCCGGGGCTGCGGGCTGGGATTGGTTCAGCCTGCAGTTGGACAACGACGCCGTGCTGATGCTGTACCAGATTCGCGGCGGCGACGGGGCGCCGCTGCAAGCCAAAGCCACGCTGGCCTGGCCGGATGGCCGCCAGGAGGCGCTGGGCGCGGAGGCGTTCAGCTTGACGCCGGTGGGCGAGTGGCGCAGCCCGCGCACCGGCTTTGTCTACCCCTCCGGCTGGCAGTTGACGCTGCCGGGCCAGGCGGCGGCGCTGACGATCCAGCCGCTGATCGCGGATCAGGAGATGGATGTCAGCTTTGTTTACTGGGAAGGGGCGGTGACGGCGGAAGGCGAGTGGGGCGGCGCGCCTGTGACGGGCCGCGGCTATGTGGAGCTGACCGGCTACGGCGACCAGGAGGGCGGCTATCAGCGCTGACCCGTGTTGACCAGTGCTGACCACGCACCGGCTCAAGCGGGGCTGCGTGCATCGGCGCGGGCTACAGCGCCAGCCGCTCCCGCGCCGCCTGCACCACCTCGCGCTCGCCCAGGAAGGTGAGCACCGCCAGCGCCTGGCTGGGGGTGAACCAGGCCGTGCCGTCCACCTCAATTGAACTGTCGTTGAGTTCGCCGCCGACCATGCGCAGCAAAAAGAAGTCGACGCGCTTGTGCACCAGTTCGGGCGTCTCTTTGCGGTAGGTGTCCCAATACCAGTATTCGATCGCCTGCAAAAAACCTTCGCAGGCCGTCGTCAGCCCCACCTCCTCGACCACTTCGCGCAGCGCCGTCTGCTCGGCGGTTTCGCCCTGTTCACAGGTGCCCTTGGGAAGCTGCCAGCGGGTGCCGTGGCGCGTGGCGATCAAGGCCACCTCGCACACATCGCCGGCGATCCGCCGGTAGGCGACGCCGCCGGCGGAGTAATCGCAGCGCTGCCGGGGCCAGATCTGT
>JBBRBX010000091.1:0-24994 GCA_038205395.1 Caldilineales bacterium | reverse complement strand
GCTGGACCTGAACTACCAGATGGACCAAAATGTCTCGGTCGATATGAACGTTGTCATGACTGCGGATGGTCGCTTTGTCGAACTGCAGGGCACAGCAGAAGGCGACCCGTTCAGCCGCGGCGCTCTGAACGCAATGCTCCTCTTGGCCGAGCATGGCATCCGCCAATTGTTCGACGAGCAAGCAGCGGCATTGGCTCACGCACGGATTTAGTACACTAGGCGCGTTCCACCCGCGCTGTGCGCGCCAACTGTAGGCCAACCAGAATCACGGCTGCTCCCAACACTTTGAGCGGTGTAATGGCTTCGCCTAGAAAAAGGGCGGCAGCCCCTGCCCCCACCACCGGGATCAGGTTGCTGTAGAGCGATGTGCGCGCACTGCCGATCTGCTTGACCCCCATATTCCAGATAATGTAGGCGACGACAATGGCGAAGATGGCGGAGTAGAGCAAGCCGGCCCAGCCGCTCCAGTGCACCTGCGCCAGCGGCAGCGCCTTGACCGCCGGCAAACCGAGAAATATCAGCGGCAATGCTCCAATAGACGTCGTCAGCGCCGTCACGCGCAGCGGGGAATAGGTGCGCATCAGGGGCGCCGCCAAGACGGCATAAGAAGCCCACAGCACGGTGCCCAGCAAAATCAGCAGGTCACCGATAAATACATCCGAGCCAAACTCTACACCGCCGCCACCTTCTACGATCAGCACAATACCAGCAAAAGCCAGCGCAATCCCCAGCCAGCCACGCCCCGCCAGCAGTTCCCGTCCCAACAGCCGGTTCAGCAGCGCCACAAAAGCCGGTGAGGCGGCAATGATCAAAGCCGTGTTGGAGGCTGTCGTCATTGCCAGACCATTCAGAAATAACGGCTGATACAGTCCCGTTCCGACCATAGCCGCCGCCACCAAAAGCGCCCAGTCGCGCCGCTGTATACGCAGGTCGCGCTCCACCGCCCAGGCGACACTCAGCAGCAGAGCCGCCGCCACGAGGAAGCGTATAGACATAAAAGCCATGGGAGGTATCTGGGTGTAGGTGGCCTTGACAACCACGGCATTGATGCCCCAGATGACCGTCATCATCAGCAGCGCCACATCAATAGCGCCAAATCCGGCGCGCAGCGGCGCTTGCTTGCCTGCAGCGGATGGGGCGGGAGCCGGCGCGCCTGGCGGCAAGATGGGTGCGGGCGTGGTAGCGTTCATAGCAGTTATCTCCGGCCACTGAATAGCGGCGGCGCACTGAGTATGCTGTCCAGCGGGTCGTCACGGCGGATGCGATAGGTTGGGATGCCGGTGGCGCTGAGTTCACTGAGCAGCGGGTCGTAATCACGCGGCGCACCAAAGCTGGCGCCGTCGATCACCACTGCAATGCTGTTGACACCCCGCCGCTGCAGCATTTGTAAAGCTGTGGCCCAGGCGGGACTGTCGTCGGCGCTGACTGCCAGCAGGGTGTCGTTGCGGTTGAGCCGCACACCATCGGTGGCCACCAGATCGGCAAACGGCAGATCACCGGCGGCATCGACCACGGCCAACGCTTCCAGAAACTTGTTGAGTTGGCGTTCGCCCCGATCCGCCTGCACAAATTCGCGCGTGCGTCCGCGACTGTTCATGCCGACCGAGCGGTTGCGCCCCAAAAAGTAGCGGGCCAGACTGGCAGCGATAGTGACGCCGTACTCAGTGGTATTGGGAGGCAGTTCCAGGTGGGAGCGGCGCTTCTGTCTGTTCTGGGCGGCAAAGAGGGGCGGTTCCGGCGGCTGTGGCGTCCAGGGCAGCCCAGCGGCGGCGGGCGCAAACAGGTCCAGATAGATCCAAACGTCTGCCGTTGGATCCAATTCAAACTCTTTGGCCATCAGCCGTCTGGAGCGCGCCGATGTCGGCCAGTGAATACGGTTCAAGCTGTCACCCGTCACGTAGTCGCGCACGCCCGCTACATTGGTTGTAATTTGATAGGTGCGCCGGTGGCGAGCTTCGCCTCCCGACAGCTCCGAGACCGACGGTTCAAAGGTCGTGATATCCAGCGTGAGCGGGTAGACGATCAGATAGCCCGTAGAGGCCAGCTGCACTTGATTGTGGAAAATGCCTAGAGGATCACCACTGTGCAGGATCACCGGGCCAAGACGAAAACGTCCGCGCTGGGTGCAGAGAGTCTTTACGAGCCAACGCTGCGTGCCATTGTGGCGGAGGGAATTAACGACACGGCTGGCCCCGTGCCAAGGCAGCGTAGATTTGTCTTCTAATTCCAACCATAACTTAGGCCAGAGGCTTTGGTTGGACACTTCAAACTGTTCCTCGGCATACTGGCCCACCTGGCTGCGGCGCGTGCGCGTCAGCCGTCGCACGCTTGTACCGCGTACACTGTTCCACGACCATAAAAAGCTGACGGTGAGGATGCCCGTCAGCAGATAGGCCAGGCTAAATGCCAGATCGCGCCCTGTGTTGAGCGCCAGCACCCAGGCAGCCGCAACGCCGAGCAGCAAAAATGCAAGCCGAGAATTCATAAGCAGGTAGGAGCCGGCAACACGGCGGCTAGCGCACTTTGGCGCGCGCGCCAGGCACAGTCGTATGGCGCAATGCGTCTTCAATTACCTGGCGCGCCGTTACATTTTTGATGCGCGCTGAGGGGCTTACGATCAGCCGGTGCGCCAGCGTCGAATCGGCCAGATACTTCACATCGTCCGGCAGCACATAGTCACGCCCATTGAGGGCGGCCCAGGCGCGGGATGTGTTGAATAGCGCCAGGCTGCCGCGCGGGCTGGCCCCCAAATACACATCGGGATGGTCGCGTGTCGTGGTGACCAGATCTACAATGTAACTTTTGACCAGGTCGTCGACATAGACTTTGCGTGCCTCTCGCTGCGCCTGCACCAGTTCCTCGGCGCTGACCACCTGCTGCAGATCGGCGATGGGATGGTGGTCGGATTGGCGGTTAAGAATGTCTACTTCATTTTGTTTGCTTGGGTAGCCCAGATGGATGCGCATGATAAAGCGGTCCACCTGCGCTTCAGGCAGGGGAAAGGTGCCTTCGTATTCGATTGGGTTCTGTGTGGCCAGCACAAGAAAGGGCTGCGGCACATAGTGTGTCTCGCCGTCCACACTGACCTGCCGTTCTTCCATCGCTTCCAAGAGAGCAGACTGCGTCTTGGGTGTAGCGCGATTGATTTCGTCCGTCAACACGATTTGGGCAAAGATGGGGCCAGGGCGAAACTGAAACTCCTGGGTTTTTTGGTTATAAATGCTGACGCCTGTAACATCCGTCGGCAGCATGTCGGGCGTGAACTGAATGCGCCGGAAGGTGCAGCCGATGCTGAGCGCCAGCGCACGCGCCAACATGGTTTTACCTACGCCTGGTACATCCTCAATCAGAAGATGGCCTTCACACAGCATTGCCAACATGGTCAGCCGCACCTCATCGTCTTTGCCGACAATGACCTTGCGAACATTATCGATCACCCGATTGGCGATGCTTTGCACGATTTCCATAAGGTCCGTAACTCCTCAAGTCCAGCAACAAATTGAACCGCAGGTAGATGCAGCAGCCAGGGCCGGTGCGGCTGCACGCCATTCTGCACTACATATCAAGTTTGATACGATACCCGAAGTAGCCTTGTGCAGCAAACAATGCCGGCATAAATCAACTTCTTGCCCATCTTTCAACATCGTCTATAATGTCAGCATCTAGCTTTACACTTCACACTGGACAGCCAAGTATATGGAACTGAACGAGTACCCACGCCCTGCAAACGACACTGGTATTGGTGTGCACTGGGTGGTCGGCTATGCCACAGCACTTGGTCTCAGCCGCATCCGCGAATATTGGATCCCTGAACTCAAGAGCATGGGGGTTAAGTGGATTAAGGTTTTCAATCACGATGGCGCGCAGGATTTCTGTGAGCTGCTGCTCGCTGAGGGCATTATGCCAATCGTGCGCATTTATCGGCCCAACCCCAATCCTGGCCGACTGGGCGTCAAGGAACTGGTTTTGCTGGATGCCCTGATCCGCGCCGGTGTCCGTTATTTTGAGTTCAACAACGAACCCGATGTTGACGCCGAATGGAAGGGTGGTCGCGTGCCTGTCAACGGCATCGATTTGACGGTGGAAAGCACTATCGCCAATATCGAGATCGTGTTGGAACGCGGTGGAATGCCGGCCATCCCAGCACTGACCAATGGCAGCCGTTGGGATTTGGTCGGGCGGATCGTGGCGGCAGGACGCAAGGATCTGCTGGATGGGCCGGTATGGCAGGCCATCCATAATTTCGCACGCAATCGTCCGCTGGATTACCCCTACGACATTGGCAACCAAGAAGGCGCCGCTTTTACCGAGCGCTTCCATCGCGTGATGGCGGCGGAAGCGTGGGGCGAAGATGCGTGGCGCGGCCGTTCGCTGTCTGAGGTGAACCGCCTGCGTTTTGACCGGCGCAGCCCGGGTTCAAGCGTCATGGATGATCACGCCTGCTTCCTCGCTTTTGAATATTTTGATGCCCTCAATCGCAAGCACCTGGGCCGCAGCCTGCCGATTTTGTCGACGGAATGCGGCTATTTGGTGGGCGAAGACACCGATCCCCGCTATCCGGCCACCACGCCTGACTTGCATATGGCGCAAACGTTGGAGAACTGCCGTATCATGATGGGCACGAGCCAGCGCTTTAAGGCTGCGCCCGACTATTACTTCTGCACTGCTTTTTGGCTGCTGGCCAACCAACAGCTTGGCAGCACCAGCACCTGGTGGGAGAGCAATGCCTGGTACAGCGAACGCTGGCCTAATGGTGTACTTCCGATTGTACGCGCTTTACAGGCTGAAAATAAGGTCGCACGCACAGCGCAAACACCGCCCGCCGCCACCGTTACATTGAGGGGTGTGATCGCCAACGCCGACGAAAATGCTGTGCTCGAATTGGAGTCGGAACGGGAGGGGCGGCTGGCGGCGCGCACACGTCTGGAAGCCGGCGGCCACTTTACACTGGCTGAACTCAGCGCGGGCCGTTATCTTCTGCGTCTTGTCGGCACACCATTGGTGCAGCCGATTGAACTCACGGCTGATCAGACGGAAGTTCTCATCAATCTCGACGCCAAACCTGCCGCGGAACAAGTTGGTCGCAGCATTATCGCCGGCAGTGTGCGGGGTGGCGCCGGCGCCGTCGTGATGCTGATGCGCGAGGCGGACGGCGAGGAGTGGGTTACTATGGCGCGCGATGACGGCGCTTTCCGCTTTGTGGATCTACCGCCCGGCCAATACAACGCCCTGGTCTATCCGAACGGCAGCCAGGTCAACGGGATTATGGTGGACGGACGCAGCGAAGCGGAGATTATATTGGCGGTTGGCGGCTGGGGCTACACGATTGGCGTTGCCAGCGATGTGCAAAAGGTCGGCGCTGTGGTGATCGCCGTTCCCGGCCATAAAGGGCTGCGCGTACAGGCGCATGCTGCCGACTGGAGCAGCCCCATCGCACTTACAGGCGAGGCGACGGAATACGGTGCGTTTGCTGCCTGCATCACCCCTTTAGAAGCGGATTATTATATTGTCACCGTGGATGGCGCACAGGATGAGAACGGCAAAGCCACCCAACTTGAAGCTCGTGTCCAGGTGGACAAGCGCTCCATCCCACTTGTAGAATTTGTTTATCAGGAGCCATTTGTCGCACAGCCGCCTGCCGGTGAGCACGCTGGACAAGCAGGAAGCGTAGAAGAAACAGGTGCAGAAGCGACCGGGGCAGAAGCGACCGGGGCAGAAGCGACCGGGACAGTGAATGATGCGGAAGCCACCGCGGGTGAGGTGCAGGCAGCGGTCTTTCACAGTTGGGGACGTCTGCTGGGATATGCGCCTGATGCGGCAGGGCGTGATGTGCATGTGATTGATGCCGTAGGCAATGAACGGTGGGCCACCACCGACGATGAGGGCCGTTTTGTATTTGATGCCCTCGCTGTTGGCACTTATTCCGTTTTTGTCGAGGGCGGCTATCAGCAGTCTGCCATTGTCCTCGACGGTGCTGCCGATGTGGAAATTGTCTTTGCGCCGGTAGTGACCGTCTGGGAGACGACCGTCACCAATGCCGGCTCGATGCCGGGTTTCAGCAGTGTGCGAGTTGAAGTCGAAGGGATGGCCAATCTGCCGGTGCGCATATGGCAGGGTGAAGAAGAAGGCGTCGTAGCCAACACCAGCGGCAGCACCCAGGCTGATGTGCAGGGCGAAGCCAATGTGGTTGCGTTTCGTTCGCTGGCGCCGGGACGGTATCTGATTGAACCGGAAGGGCTGGGGGTGTGGGCGGAGGTGGAGGTCAGCGGCTTGGAGGCGCTCTGGGTCAGTTTCCGCCGCAATAATGAAGCGATTGGTCCCAACGAAGTGCGCCGCCTCCCCCCCGCACCGGTGCAGGCGGCTGTGGGCCATGGTGCACATGCGGTCTACCTCTATGTTGCAGCCTTGCCGCAGCGGCTGGATCAACAGTTGGCGCTGCTGCGCTATGTAGCGGCCCACCAACCGCGCGTCGGCAGCGACCTGGCGGAGGCGGTGCAGGCGAGCCTTGTTTTGCTTGTAGAGGAGGAGCCGCCCACCAGCGACATTGAAGAACAGCTTCTGCTGCACAATGTCACGGTGGCGCGCGCCGCCGGCGATTGGAGCGCTTTTTTTGCTGAATTTGGGGGTTGACCGCCGGCCCGCTTTGTGTTACTGTAGTTATGAAAGAGCTTACATGTAAGCACTTTCGATAATCGCTTCCCGGCTCGTTCCTGTTTTTTCCCGTTGCGCCCAGCATGATTGCAACCATTTACGATGTTGCGACGCGGGCGGGCGTTAGTATCGCGACCGTCTCGCGCGTGCTGAACGCGCCGCAATCCGTGAACAGCATAACGCGCGGCCGTGTGCAGACCGCGATCGATGCTCTCGGCTTTGTGCCTAAGGCGGAAGCGACTGCCAGGGCACGCCGCCGCCATCGCCAGATCGGCGTACTCGTACCGTTCTTCACCTATTCGTCGTTTGTACAGCGGCTGCGCGGCATTGCCGCAGCATTATTGGATGCGGGTTATGAGCTTGTCGTCTACAATGCGGAAACGCCGGAGCATGTTCGTGGCTATCTGCTCAGTTTGCCGGTCACACGCCGTCTGGACGGCCTCATTATTATTTCTCTGCGCGTCGACCATGAGGCGAGCAGGAGACTGTTGGAACATGGCTTGCCCGCTGTACTGGTCGAGACGCAAAGTGCGCTGCTGTCCTGTGTGGACATTGACAACTATGCCGGAGGGGTTATGGCAGCCGGCTATCTCCTAGCCCAAGGACACCATCACATTGGATTTGTCGGCGGCGATCGCGAAATCGAAGGCTACACCTGGCGCACCAGCGAACTGCGCCTGACCGGCTTTCGCAGCCGGCTCCAGCAGGCTGGGCTGGAGCCTTGCGTGGTCGACATGGCCCACAACACGGCCAGCCCTGACGAGGCGCGCCGCCAGGCTCTTGCTTTGCTGGACTGCGCCAGGCCACCGACAGCGATTTTTGCCGCCAGCGATTCGCTGGCCCTGGGTGTTTTGCGGGCGGCACGCGAGCGCAATGTACATGTGCCTGACGAGTTGGCAGTGCTTGGTTTTGATGATCTGGATTTTTCCGAGTTTGTGGGTCTGAGCACCATTTCGCAGTCGCTGGAAACATCAGGGCGGCAGGCGGTGGAGCTGCTGCTGGCGACGATGGCAGACCCGCAGCCACTGACCCGTCATGTGCAGGCGCCGCTGCGGCTGATGCCACGCAACACGACGTAGCCGGCAAGACAGTGCTTTATTCTTTTGGTTGATTTTCGTCGGGCTGCAGCAGTATCTGCCAGGGCGAAATTGACATAGACTAGTTTTTTGCTTGTTCTATCCTTCATTAAGTAAAAGGAGATTTTGCTATGAGAAGACGACTTGCAGCCGTACTCGGCATGTTGCTGATTGCGGCTATGGTGCTGTCCGCCTGCGGCGGCGGCGCTACCCCAACCACCGAGGCCCCGGCTGCGGCGGCTCCGGCTGAAGCCACTACCGAAGCCACTGTGGAGGCCACTACCGAGGCTGCCACGGAAGCGGCAACGACCGAAGCGATGACTGATACGGCTACGACAGAGGCAACTACTGAAGCCATGACTGATACGGCAGCAGCCGGCACAGCCACTGGCGGGAAGGTCAGCCTTACCTTTATTGGCAGCGGTCCGGGCGCAGAGGCTGATTTCACTAAGCAGGAAGTCGACCAGTTCATGGCCGAAAATCCTGACATCGAAGTTAAATTTGTCGAAGGCCCCGTTTCAGCAACAGATCGCTTCGGCCTCTATCTGCAGACCTTCCAGGCGCAATCGTCTGACATTGATGTGATGCAGATTGATGTGATTTGGCCCGGCGACTTGGCTGAACAGTTGGTCGATCTCAACCAGTACGGTGGTGCCGAAGCAGTTGCCGGCGACTTCCCGGCCATTGTAGAAAACAACACGGTGGACGGCAAGCTGGTTGGCTTGCCGTGGTTCACGGATGGTGGCCTGCTGTACTACCGCACAGACCTGCTGGAGAAGTATGGCTACAGTGCACCGCCGGCAACCTGGAGCGAACTTGTAGATATGGCCACCAAGATCCAGGACGGTGAGCGCGCCGAAGGCAACCAGGACTTCTGGGGCTTTGTGTGGCAGGGCAAGGCCTACGAAGGTCTGACCTGTAATGCTTTGGAGTGGGTCTACTCAAGTGGCGGCGGCACCATCGTCAGCCCAGATAAAGTCATCACGATCAACAATGATGCCGCCGCCAGTGCGCTGGACGAAGCCGCTTCTTGGATCGGCAAGATCAGCCCTCCGGGCGTTACTGGGTTCCAAGAAGAAGAAGCGCGCCGCGTATGGCACGGCGGTAACGCTGCCTTTATGCGCAACTGGCCCTATGCCTATGGTCTGAGCCAAGGCGACGACAGCTCCGTCAAGGATAAGTTCGACGTGACGGCGCTGCCTGGTGCTGAGGCGGGCATGAGCGCAGCTACTTTAGGTGGCTGGCAGCTTGGTGTTTCCAAGTACAGCAAGAATCCGGAAGCTGCGGCCAAGCTGGCCCTGTGGCTTGCTTCGGAGGAACAGCAGAAGGCGCGTGCCCTCAGCCCCTCGTCGTTGATCCCGACCAAGATGGCACTGTATGACGATCCCGACATTGCAGCGCAGCGCCCATTCATGCCTAAGCTGCTGCCGGTCTTCACGAGTGCAGTAGCTCGTCCGTCCACAGCTACGGCCCCCAACTACAATGAGGTCTCCAATATATTCTTTGCCAATGTATCGGACGTTCTCACCGGCAAGCAAAATGGTACGGATGCTGTGGCCAACATCGAACTCGATCTCCAGGACCTTCTGGGCTTTGAAGTCGGTGCGCCCAAGTAGTCTGAGGTAAGTCACGATGTAGTCACGATGGAGCCTGCCAGGTTCAATCCAGCCTGGCAGGCTTTTTCCCCCAGTATGTGTGAAATACGCTAGCTCATCATCCAAGATAGGGAGTGTCACACAATGGCCAAAGGTGCGGCGGGAGGCAGTGATCTAGCCAGGCAGGAACAACGGTTGGCGTATGTACTATTGGCACCAACGTTTCTCATTCTGCTGGCCATTGCAATCTATCCTTTGCTCTCCGTTTTCTACTACAGTTTTACCAATGAAACCTTTGCAAGCGCGACGCCGACCGAAAGTGTTGGCCTGAGCAACTATCAAAATTTGCTCAGCATGACTATCCGCACGGTTCCGCCGAAAATTGACGAGACAACCGGGCAGCCGCAAGTTGATCCCGACACTGGAGAGACAAAGTACCAGAGCGCTGTTGCCGTGCTTCCGCGCGAACCGCTGCGCTTCAAGCAACTCACGCAGTTCAACTTGTTTGGCACGCAGTACGTCTTGGGTGCATCTGACCCTGATTTTATTCGCTCTATCTGGGACACTATCTTATTTGCCGTTGTTACTGTGTTTCTCGAACTGGTACTGGGGATGGTTGTGGCGTTGATCGTAAATGCCAATTTTAAGGGCCGCGGCCTGATGCGCGCCCTCATCTTGGTGCCTTGGGCCGTTCCTACCGCTGTCTCTTCGCAGATGTGGGCCTACATGCTGCAGCCTAACCGCACCGGCTTCTTTAACACGTTTTTGTGGCGAATTGGGCTTGGCGGCGGCGAAATACCGTTTCTCTCCGATCCGGCCTGGCAGTTGCCTTCGATGATTTTGATCGATGTCTGGAAGACCACGCCCTTTATGGCGCTGCTGCTGCTGGCAGGCATCCAGTTGATCCCAGGTGATATTTATGAAGCTGCCAATGTGGACGGTGCAGGCGCAATGCGTAAGTTTTTCCAGTTGACGCTGCCGCTGCTGCGCGGTACAATCGCCGTCGCTCTCGTCTTTCGCACACTGGATGCTTTGCGCGTGTTCGACCTCTTCCAGATTGTACTGGGGCAGGCGCGCTATTCAATGGCGAGTTTTACCTACTATCAGTTGATACAAAACCGCGCGATGGGCTACTCTTCGGCCAGCAGCGTTATCATCTTTATCGTCCTGTCGGCCTTTGCCATCATTTACATGCGTTCGCTGGGGGTGCAGTCTAATGAGCAGTAAAACGAAGCAGCGCATCAGCCGCATTCTGCTGTATATTCTAATCGTCGTGATGGCAATCTGGATGTTGTTTCCTTTCTATTGGGCAGTCAACTCCTCCTTTAAGTCAGAGCAGCAGTTGGCCATGATGCCGACTACGTTTGTACCGCGTGCCCCGGCGACACAGGATATTTCATTCTATCTGCGCAATTACGAGGCAGTGCTCACCAATCAGGCCTTTTTGCGCGCGATTGTCAATAGCGCCATTGTGGCGGTGAGCGTAACGGCGCTGGCGTTGGCTGTAGGCGCTTTTGCCGGTTTTGCGTTAGGAAAACTGCGCTATCGTGGCAAGACTGGCACGCTCTACGTTATTTTGGCAATGACCATGTTTCCCCAAATCGCAGTGTTATCCGGGCTCTACGCTGTGATCAATCGCTTTCAAATTTCGGCAATCTCAAGTCTAGTCTTAACTTACCTGCTGTTTTCACTGCCGTTTACGGCTTGGGTGCTGACTTCGTTCTTCCGCGAACTGCCCACCGAAATCTTCCAGTCAGCGCAGGTGGATGGAGCTTCGCCTTTCCAGACCTTTTACATGATTATGCTGCCGCTGACGGCGCCGGCGCTGGTCACGACTGGCCTGCTGGCCTTTATCGGCGCCTGGAATGAGTATCTGTTTGCCTTGACCTTTACCTCGGTGCAGCCGGATGCACGCACGCTGCCGGTGGTCATCGCCAATTTTCCGTCGCAGTTCTCACAGCAGATTCCATTTGGTGAGATTATGGCCGCTGGTGTCTTGTCGAGTCTGCCGCTGATCCTGCTGGTTTTCATCTTCCAGCGCCGCATTGTGGCGGGTCTCACCGCCGGCGCCGTCAAGGGTTGATCAAACTTTTACTTTCTATGAAAAATAGCGGCTGTGTTTGGCCAAACACAGCCGCTATTTTTTGCTCCTGAGCTTTTGCCGCAGCACCAGCAGTACAAACAGCGGCAGCTTGGTCATGCGCCGCCAGCGCCACGGCTGGCGGATCAGGCGATCCAGCCATTCCAGCCCCAGCCGCTGCAGCCAATGCGGCGCACGCACGGCCACGCCCGCCACAAAGTCGAACGCCCCACCCACGCCCAGTGCTACCGCCACCGGCAGTTCAGCACGGTGACGATGGATCCAGAAATCCTGTTTGGGATGCCCAAAGGCAACAAATAAAATGTCGGGCTGAGTGCTTTGCAGCCAGGCGGCAATGGCCGGCCAGTCGCTGTCGCTGGGGCTGCCGGTATAGGCTCCTGCCACAATCAGACCAGGATACAGTGCACGCAGCCGTTCGGCCGTCTGCTGCGCCACGTCCAGGCCGGCGCCTAAAAAGAATACACGCCAACCGTGCTGCGCCGCCCGTTCAGCAATGCGGTAGATGCCATCCGACCCGGTGACGCGCTCGTGCAGCGGTGCAGCGCCCAGCAGGCGCGCCGCCCATAAGACCCCCACCCCATCCGGCACGCGTAAATCTGCGCGCCGCAGCACAGCGGCAAATGCGTCATTGCTTTGTGCATCGACAATAAATTCCGGATTTACGGTGCAGATCTGGCGGCAGTATTGGTCTTGGCTGTGCGCTCGCCGCTGCACCACCCACCAGTCGAGCCGGTCAAGCAGACCCGCAAAGTCTACATGGTCGACGTGCACACCCAGAATGGTGGTGGCGTTCGGCTGTATCATTGCTGTATCACTCCTGGCCCTGCGCCGCCCGCAGCAGGACAGCCATCGTTTCGCGCGCCGCCTTTTGCCAGGAAAAGCGGGCTACATTCGCATGGCCCGCCGCGATCAACTGTTGGCGCAGCGGCTCGTCACGGCTGAGGCGCAGCATGGCAGCAGCAATGGCCTCTACATCGGTAGGGTCCACCAATAGGGCGGCGTCACCTGCTACTTCCGGCAGCGAAGAATTATTGGCAGCCATTACGGGTACTCCTTGCGATTGGGCTTCGAGCAGCGGCAGCCCGAATCCTTCATAGAGCGAGACAAAGCAGAAAAAGCGCGCCTGGCGCAGCACTGTCTGCAGCTTCTCATCCGGCAGATAGCCCAGCCGATGAATGCGGCCCGGCAGTTCCAGCGCATCAATCGCATGCAGCACGTCTCCGCTCATCCAACCCGGCGCGCCCGCCAAGACCAAGTCCCACGCTACCTGGTGGGTGCGCACGAGCTGCGCATACGCTTGCGCCAGGCGTACAAGATTTTTGCGCGGCTGAATTGTGCCGATAAACAAGGCATAAGGCCGCGGCAAGTCAATCCGGCTGTTCACCGTTTCCAGCCCGCTTTGCACCGGCAGGGGAACCGGCGCCTCGTAAATCACGTCGATCTTGCGTTGGTCTATGCCGTAAACGGATTGTAGATCGTTTGCCGTAGCCTGGCTGACGGCAATAACCCGTGTGGCGGCGTAGCTGCTCCAGCGGGTGCTCCAGTCTAGGTACAGCCGCTGCCGCCATGGGTGGGCGCCCGGCCAGTAACGATAGCCCAGATCATGAATTGTCACAACTGACGGGGGGAGGCGGCGCAGCGGCAGGACGAAAGGAATTACGTGGGCGGGTATGAACAGTACGGCGGGTGGCCGCTGTGTCACCTCGGCGGCAAGGGCGCGATGGGTCCAAAGGCGGCGCGTGGGCAGAATGCAAAGCTCCACGTTGTTGCGACCTGCACCCGGCGTAGAGGCAGGGAAGGGAAACGGTGCAGGCGCTGCATCGCTGTAGAGCCGCCACGTATGTTCGGCTGCGTCCGGCAGTTGCAGCAAGTGCTGCACAATTGCCAGCGCATAGCCTTCCGTGCCGGTGCGATGCGCGCGCAAAGCGCGCGAAATGTCTACGCCTATTTGCATATGTGCTGTACTTGCCATGCTTTCAAGAATTTTGTATTGGTTGTATACTAGTCAGGTGGTGGAGAACCGTCAACTTGACACAGCCACTTGACTCGTCAGTGGACGGTTTAATGGGCGGCGTTATGGAATTGCCGTATCCAACTCACAAACAAGAGATCAAAACGGTATGCTGACGACTCCCGCTCTTTTGAGCGCAGTTCTATGGATTTTTGGGCTGTCCGGCGTGCTGGCAACGCTCAGTTATGCCTCTTGGTTTCGCAGCCTGCGCCAAAGCGACTGGGCAACGATGGTGGCGCTGCCACGTCTACTGTCTCCTTTCTGTCTAAGTCTGGTTTTGTTTTGCAGCGGAATGGCGCTGTCCGCTATCACCAATCCGTCCCCATCTTGGTGGCAATTTGCAGCCTGGACTGTCTTAGCCGTTGTTTTTGTTGTCTTGACTGCCGGCGCCGTGCAGGCCGGGCGACACAATGGCTGGGACACGCCAATTGAGGAAGTAAGACAGCCATGAGCACAGAAGATCCACTGAAAAATTGGCAGCTTGAAGACCGTAAACAGCAAGACCCGGAGCAGTGGAAACTGGAAGATGCTGAGCAGGATTTGGATAAGCATCTTCAACTTCAGTCGGGCGAGACTGAAGCGTATTGGCAGCCGGTTGAATATGAGCGAGCGGCGGCGCCGCGGCGCAACTGGGTGTTGCCCTCCGTATTGATTGTGGCCCTGCTGGCTGTTTTGGGTTATGTGGGCTGGATCGCCTTTGGCCAGCTGGGGGGCGATATCGGCGCTTTGGCCGGCATCACCGGCCTCGCTCCCACCGAGACGCCGGCGGTGGATGCCGAAGTGGCTGCGGCGGTTTCCCCTGCGCCCGTTGATCCCATAACCACTCTTGAGCCTACCGCAACCAGCGCACCGGTTGAGACGCCGGCGCCCACGGTTCCTGCTGAACCTACTGTAGCGATGGCGGAACTGATCAGCGGCACAGTCAACGCAGTCGCCGGTGTCAATGCGCGCAAAGAGCCGTCGGGCGAACTGATCCGTCTGCTCACGGAAAATGAAGCTGTGACCGTCACCAAGCAAGAAGGTGACTGGCTGCAGGTCATTTTGCCCGACGGTGTAACGGTAGCGTGGGTAGCGGCGGATTTCATTGACCGCACGACCCAGATGGTGCCGCTGGAGCAGTTGGCCTCCCGCTATGCTGCCGCCGGCCTGCCGATTCCCAGCGCCGCGGCGGATGCGGGGGCAATCACAGGTACACTTGATTTGGCCACCGCTACGCCTGCCACCGGAGCCGGCTTGCTGCCGACCTTAGCTCTGACCGGCACCGCCCCCGTCTTGGTGGTCAATGGGGTGCTTCCTACGGCGCCCTTCACCAATGCACTGCCGGCGATTGGCCCGGCGCTGACGATCTCCGACACAGTCGGTGTCAACGCACGCGCGGCAGACAGCACGGACGGCGCCGTCTTGACGGTCGTGCCCAACGGCGCTGTACTGCCGGTGCTTGGCCGCAATGCAGCAGGCGACTGGCTTCAGGTGCGTCTGCCGGATGGACAGAGCGCCTGGATGTTCGCCGCAGCGGTGCTTGCTTCGCCCGATGCCGCCGCCGCCCCTGTTGTGGCCGGCACGGCCGCGCCCGCCGCCGCTGTGACGGCAACAACGCCTGTTACGCCGACAACGCCGGTGCTGGAAGGTGCGCCGAGCGGAGCAACGGCGACTGTGGCCAATCTTTTGGGCGCAAATTTGCGCAGCGCACCCACGCGTGACATCGATCCTGTTTACTCAGCGCAGCAGGGAGAGAGCTTTACGCTAGTTGGGCGCAGCGGCGACAGCCAATGGGTGCAGGTTGTCTTGCCGGATGGGGCGTCGGCATGGGCATTGACTGCAACGGTCGATTTGAGCGTTGGTGTAGAAACGCTGCCGGTGACTCAACCCTGACCTATGTCCGAATCAAGAATGCGCTCAGCAGCCTGGTCGATCAGCCTGGTGGCGGGCGGAATCTTCTTGCTGCTCTTCAATCTGGGCTGGCTTGATGCCTATGCGCCGTGGCCGCTGCTGCTTTTGGCGGCTGCTTGTGCCGTCAGCGCACTCTTCTTTTTTGCGGCATTTGGCCGAGACCGGCAGGAATGGTGGCGGCTGCTGCCGGCTTGGACGCTGGTTTCGCTTGCGACGATGGCGTTGACAAGCGCGCTGGCTGAGGCGGATCGTGCTTTTATTGCGGCTCAAGTGTTTGCTGGGCTGGCGCTGGCTTTTGGCCATATTTATCTGCTTGCGCGCCACGAACGGTGGTGGGCAATCCTACCGGGCGGTTTTATGCTGGTCTTGGCGTTGGTCGTCGGCGCCAGCGCTTGGGTAACGGCAACCGAGCTTCTGGCTGCGCTGCTCTTTGTCGGGTTGGGACTGGTCTTTTTTCTTCTGTATTTGCTGGATCAGAAACGCCGCCAGTGGTGGGCGCTTATCCCCGGCAGTGTGCTGCTGGTTTTTGGCGCGCTGGCGCTGTCGGCTGATCGCATGCAGGATGCGGGTTTTGTCCGTTGGTGGCCCCTGCTGCTCATCGTGGCCGGCCTGTTTGTGGCTCTGCGTCCCCGACGCGCGAGGGAGAATCGCGACAAATTTGTCATCAACAGCGCCCCACGCGGTGCGATGCAGCCGGCCAGACCGGACAAATTCGCCAGGAGTGCCGCGCCACCGGTTCCGCGCGCGGCGCTGGGCGAGTATACGCAGCCTGCTCCCGGTGCATCGGTTGAAATTCTGCCCGATAATGATTGACATAAAGAGGATTTGATGAGCGCCACTGCCCTGACTCTTTCCTTGGTGCAAATGGATTGTCGCGTGGCTGAGCCCGACTATAATTTTGGGCAGGCTGCCCTGCACATTGCCGAAGCTGCACGCCGCGGCAGCCAACTGGTTGTGCTGCCGGAACTGTGGAGCACAGCCTATGCGCTGGCGCGTGCCCCTGAATTTGCGGGGCAGTTGGCGGCGACGGCGGCTGATCCTGGCTGGTTTGGGCAGTTTGCGCGGCTAGCGCAGACGCACCACGTCTGGCTGGCCGGTTCATTGCTCGAAGTGCGGGACGGGCGCTATTATAACTGCCTGGCTTTGTATGGCCCCGACGGGCGCCTGTGCGCCGCCTATCGCAAGACGCATCTGTTTCGTCTGATGGAGGAGGAGAAGTATCTGGCGGCGGGCGAGAGCCTTACAGTGGCTGAGCCGCCGTGGGGCAAGACCGGGCTGGCGATCTGTTATGATCTACGTTTTCCCGAACTGTTCCGCCGTTATGCGGTGGAAGGGGTGAGGCTGCTGCTGCTGCCTGCCGAGTGGCCGCACCCGCGCCGCGAACACTGGCGCACACTGCTGCGTGCACGCGCCATCGAAAACCAATGCTTTGTGGCAGCCTGCAATCGCATTGGGACAACCGGCAATAACAGCTTCTTTGGCGCTTCGGCGGTGATCGACCCGTGGGGCGAAACAATTATTGAAGGTGGAGAAGCGGAGATGCTGCTCACCGTCACGATTGACCTGGCAGTGGTAGAGATCGTGCGCAAGCGCATCCCTGTCTTTGATGACCGCAGGCCGGAACTGTATTGAGGTTTATGCCGAATCTTCGGTTTGTTGTTTCGCCTAAAAGTCTCTTAAAAGCAATGGGTTTACTCTTCCGGGTTGCGCACGACGATTGATTCACCGTCCATACTGTCTATAATGGCCAGCGAGACAATCGGCACGTTGAGGTGCTGGAGGTGGTTGCGTCCGGCCTCAAAACTTTTTTCGATGATGCAGCCTACTCCCACCAGAGTTGCACCGCATTCCGCCACCAGTGAGGCCAATGCGTCGATCGTCTGGCCTGTGGCCAAGAAATCGTCGATCAGCAGCACCCGATCCTGCGCTTGCAGATATTCGGGCGACACGATCAGATCTACGACGCCGCCCTTGGTGTGGCTGGGTGCATGGGCGCTGAAAAACCCGTTGGGCATCGTGATCGGGCGTGTTTTGCGGGCATAAATAATGGGCACGTTGAGCATGATGCCGGTTGTCAGCGCCGGCGCAATGCCACTTACTTCGGCGGTGATGATTTTGGTAATGTCTGTGACGCCTGCAGCGGCAAAACGGCGTGCAAAGGCGCGGCCCATTTCCAACGTGAGTTGAGGGTCCAGTTGGTGATTGACAAAACCGTCTACCTTTAGAATGCCACGTCCCAGGTTTTTGCCTTCTCGCTGGATACGTTCGACCAGTTCTCTCACAGTATGATCCTTTCAATGGCATCTGCTGCTGCCGGCGGCCCGCCAAGCGCCGCAAATTCACTCTGCAAGGTGCGAGCCTGGCTGCGAAAGCTGGAACGGTCGGGCAAGAGAGAGGCCAGCGCCGTTGCGAGGCTGTCAATGGTTACTTGCTTGGCCGGCATATAAAGACCTACGCCGCTCTGCATGACGCTCGTTGCCTGGTACGCTTGTTCGCCCGCATGTGGCACGACAATCTGCGGCGTTGCATGGGTTACCAAGGCGTGGGTTGTGCCGGCGCCGCCATGATGGATAGCGGCGGACAGATAAGGCATGACGGCATTGAAGGCAATCAGACAGCGCACTGCCGTGCCGGGCGGGAGGCGGCGCAGCCAGCCTGCGTCTTCGGGCCAGGATGGCCGGCCCAAGGCCAAGATGGGCAGACAGCCGAGGCGTGCGGCAGCGTGGGCGGCGGCTAAGAAAAAATGGGGGTCTTCGTTAAAGCTTGTGCCGAGGGTGATGAGCACCCACGGCAGTTGATCGGCAGGCGGCAAACCGCGGTCAGCTGAGACCGCAGGGGAAGCCCGGCCACCAAAATGGCGGCTTTGCGGCAGAAGCGGCTGCCCTGTATACCAGGTGTCGCTCCAATAGGTGACATGTAACTGTGGCGACAGAATCGAAGGGGGGCCGGCAGCCGTCCAATACTGCCCTTGCAGCCCAAGCTTGGCAGCTAGCTCCTCAATACGGCGGCGCGCCTGTTCGGCCAGTGCCGCCTTTACGCGGGCTTCGCGCTTCCAGGCGGGCCAACCGGCAACCACCAGCGGCACGCCACGTTTCTCCGCCACAAACGGCGCGGCGGCGATAAATGGCTCGGTCACGATAATGTCCGGCTTAAATTCCGCTGCCAGAGGCGCCAGTTCCGTCACTGCGGCTGTCACACGCTGAACTTCCAGCCATTGGTCGAGCGCGCGCAGGGCACGCTGCTGCTGCCAGTTTTCATCGACAACTGCCGGCGCCGGCAGCGGGGTGGGGGGCGGCCAGCGCCAGCCGGTCTCTTCCAGCGGCTGAAAGGTAAGCCCGGCGGCGGTCACGCGCTTGCCTACCGCAGCCCCACTGGCCCACAAAACCGTGTGCCCACGCTGCGCCAACTCGACTGCCGTCAGCAAATAGCCGCCCCAATCGAGATGGCCGGGAAGTTGTGCCGAACAGAAGAGCAGGCGCATGAGGCTCCTTTCGCTGCCGCCTAACGATTACCTAGTTGCAGCCGGACGTCAGACGGAAGAGACTGCCGTCACCCATACCGACCCACAAAGCGCCGTCAGGAGCTGTGGCCAGCGTCAGCACCGGCCACGCCATCATAATACGCTCGCCAATCAAGCTGCCGTCCGCTGCTTTTGCCACACGATAGACGCCTGGGTTGCGGCCATATCCGCCGTAAAAGATTGTGCCATAGGCATAGGTGATACCCGTTGGCGCTGCGGAGTTGACCAGCGTCAGGGCTGGGCCGGCATACCAATCCGGCGTTGAGCCGCTGAGCGCCAGCGGGAAGCCGTAATAAGGCGCCGACGCATCGTCGCCACCAATGCTGCCGGGGTCAAGCACATTGACCTCATCGCCGGCGCTGATCTCATCCGGTACATTGGTGGCGCCGTTGTCGGTAAACCAGATGCGGCCGGAAGGATCGGCGGTGATGCCATAGGGGTTGCGCACACCGCGTGCGGCAGTTGAGAAGGCGCCGATCGACTTTTGGCTCAACAAAGCATCCAGCGGCGCGCGCACGATGCGCGCTGCAAAGGGGTTGCCGCCGGAGACGATCTGTTGTGCGCCTTCCTCACCTACGCCGACAATCGGCCCTTCCACATAGCCGTCGCGCACGCCACCTGCCGACACATACAGCCAGCCGTTGTCGATGACAAGACCGTTGTTGGCATGAAAGAGTTGGCTGGAGACTGAGAAACCACCGGCCAGCGTCTCATAAGAACCGCCATCCGGAATACGGCCTACCTCTCCCGCGCGACTTACATACAACGTGCCTCCCTCATAGTCCAGCCCTGTAATGCGGCTGGATTCCTGCATGATTTCGACTGGCGTCATGTCGTTGTTCCAGTCATAGACTGCAATCGAACGGCTGGGATGATAGGCGTCATATAGAATCAACGGATCGACTTCATGGGCCAAGTCCGTATCCATGGCCAGAAACATCCTGCTATCCGGCGCAAATGTAATGGCCGTGATGCCGCGGTGATTATCGGGCAGCCGGCGTTCAATGCAAAAACCCGCTGGTATTAAATATGGGTCGGATTCGCTGGGAGCCGGCAGCCCAAACGCGGCGGCTTCAATGCCTGTGCCGCCGGCGCTGGCCCCACGTGCCGCCGGCGCCGCAATAGCCGGTGCGGCTACAACTTCTGCGCTGCTGCTTTCCGCTTGGCCTTCTCCCGCTTGGCTGTCTCCCGCCGCCTCTGCGGTTGTGGTATTGAGGGCAGCGGGGGCGGCGCTGGTTGTGGCCGGGCGCGCGCCGGCGAGCGAAGACTTGAGTTCGGCTGCCGAGGGCGGTGCACCGCAGCTCACGGGCGCGATTAGATCAGCGCTGGCCAAGGTTGCGCCGGGCTGGGGTTTGTCTTGGCAGCCGTCAGGCACCGCCACCAGTTTGGGCGCATTTAAAGTAAACCATGTGCTGTCACTTGCTGCGCCTGCTGCGGTGCTGCTTGCGGGCTGTACACGGTTTTCGGCGGCCCCTTGTGCGATCCACTGCTGCACCAACTGCTGCTCATCGTTGGGGAGGGGGCCGGTAGCCGGCATTTTGCCCTGCCCAACCATTTCCCACAGCTTAGAGGTTTCGGGGTGGCCCGGCGTTATGATAGATCCGTTTTCGCTGCCTGCCATCAGCGCCGCATAGGTAGTAACTTGCAGCCCCATCGTCTTGGCGGCTGCATTGTGGCAAGCTGAGCAACTGCGTTCAAACAGCGGCTGAATGTCCTCGACATAGCCAATGGTAGGGCCTGCTTCTGCGGGGGAAGCAGCTGCGGCGGCCTGTGCATCGGTGCTCGCTTGCTGTTTGACTACCTGGTAGTCGGTAATTTCCACCAACGTCCCTTTGGCGAGCTTGCCATAGCGGCAGGCCTCGGTAGTTGGTGCGCTGCGCACGTTGGTCGTTTGCAGCGTCAGCCCATAGGTCGGCAGCCCCTGCGCCAGGCAGCTTTTGACGTCCCCCATTGTCTTGATCGATTGTACGGCCTGTTGTGGCTTGCCGAGAATATTGGGGTTGTTGATCGGCGGCTTGGGACGCGGGCTTTGCGCCTGGACCGGTGCAGCCAACAGGGCGACGCCGAGAACTGCGGCAAACAGTACTACAAGGTGTACTGCAGAGACTGTAGATAGATTCGGTACTGCCAAAGCAGAAAAGCGTTTCATTGCAACCACCTATTGTTTTTATTTGGCGAACCACGGATTAGCTCGCTCAATATCCAAGTGAATCTGGCGAACAAGTTCGTCCACACCGGCAAAACGCTGCTCACCGCGCAGCCGGCCCAAAAATTCGACGGCTAGCGTGTCACCATAGAGATCGTCAATTTGCGTGATGGGTGGAAAATGCAGCAGATGGCTCTCCACGCGGCGCTCTGCGCCTCCTACGGTAGGCCGTGAACCAATATTGGTTACGCTGTCATATATGTGGGTCTGTCCAAAGCTGGGCACAATTGTACGCGTGGCGTACACACCGTCTGCCGGCAGCAGCTTATCGGCGGGCGGCGCAATGTTGGCAGTGGGAATGCCTACTGTGCGCCCGCGCTGATCGCCGGCCTGCACGCTGCCTGTCACCCGGTAGGGGCGCCCCAACAGGCGTGCCGCTTCAGCGACATTGCCGACCCGTAGCAGATCGCGCACACGACTGCTGCGCACGGGCAGATCATTCAAGAAGAATGGCTCCATTACATGCACGCTGTAGTCGTACTGCTTGCCCAACTCGCGCAGCTGCGCAAGGTCGCCGCTGCGGTTGCGGCCCAAGGCAAAATCTGGTCCTACGACGAGCGCCGCCAGCCCCAAGTGCTGCTTGAGCAGCGCGATAAATTCGTCTGCTTCTAGATGGGCGGTTTCAGGCGTAAAGGGATGGGCGACCCCAATTTCGATTTCGTGCAGTGCTGCCAGCATCAGCCGCTCGCGTGCACTGGTCATCAAGAGCAGTGGCTCAGCCGGGCGAAAAACGGTGAGCGGATGCGGATCAAAGGTGAGAATCACGCTCAGAAGGGAGCGGTCTCCTCTTCCATTCTGTTCGGCGGCTACTCGCCGCACCTGCTCCAGCAGCGCCTGGTGGCCGAGGTGCAAGCCATCAAAATTGCCGATCGTGATGGCAGCCGGTCTGGACAACTGCGCCTGGCGAATATTACGAAACGTGAGCATGCTTGCGCCTTACGTTAACCATTTTTCCGCTTTCCATAGTGCCGTGGCGGCCGGGTCCGCTGAATCTTCGGCCGTTTCTACACAGCGGATAATGCCGGCCAGTTCACCGGCTTCGTCATACACTTGCACCAGCGGCCTCTTTGCTGCACAGAGTGTCTGTGCCAGCGGCACATGCTGGCCGTGGCCAAAGCGCCGGCGCAGCTCGGGCGACAGAAGCACCTGGGGCAAGGGCAGACCGGCGCCGGGTTCGCGCAGCAGCCCCGACAGGCGATTATGCACAGCCGCTGTCTCGATCGCCGCCAACGAATGCGACTCCTCCAGCGTAAATTCGCCCGCTGCCTCACGGCGTAAGACATCCAGTGTGGCAAGCGTACCCAGGCTGCGCCCCAGATCATAGGCCAGGCTGCGAATATAGGCGCCGGCTGAACAGTGAATTGCCAGCAGCAGGCGGTCAGGCGCGCGCCATTCAATCAGATCGATGCGGTGAAAGGTCACGCTGCGAGCATCGGGTGTAACGCTTTCGCCGCGCCGCGCCCTGGCATATAGTGCCTTGCCGTCTACTTTGATGGCTGAATAAGCGGGCGGTGTCTGGCGAATTTCGCCGCAAAACGCAGCCAGAGCAGCTTCTACGGCCTGCTGTGTCAATGCTGGGATAGGAGCCGTCGCCGTTACGGCTCCTTCAGAATCATACGTGTCGGTGGCGTAGCCCAACACAATTTCGGCATTGTACCGCTTGTCTTCTCCTTGGTAATATTCAACCAGGCGGGTTGCGCTGCCCAGGCACAGCACGAGCACACCGCTGGCCATCGGATCAAGGGTGCCGGTGTGGCCGATGCGCCGCTGACCGCTGAGACGGCGGATGCGCGCCACGACATCATGGCTGGTCCATAAACGTTCCGTGGAAGGCGCAACCCGGCCCGGCTTGTCGACAACAAGCAGGCCGTCTAGCTGATCCTGTTCAAGAGACAAAGGCGCGTTGCTCCAAAATCTAGGTAATCGGGCCCAGTTGCCGGCGACGTGTTTCCTGCAGCGCCGGGACCACGCGATCTGCCACTTCTGCCAGCGTCCCTTTCACGGTACAGCCGCTTGCCGCAGGATGACCGCCGCCCCCAAATGAGAGTGCCAGTTCGTCGACCGCAAAACCGGGCTTGGCTCTAAAGCTGCATTCTACCGCCGCGCGGTTGGATTCACCTATTTTCTCGGTAAAGACTGCGGAAATGTCCGCCTCTGTTATAGTCGAAAAGATTGTATTGAGCTTGGATTCATCAGTGGATTGGCCCGCCGCAGCAATCTGGGCGCGGCTCACAGTGGCCCAGAGTACGCCCTCTTCGAACTGCACATGCGGCAGCACGAGCGCCCAGAGACGCAGCGTGGCAAACGGCATGTGGTTCAGCGTCTTCTGCACGATGCTGGTCAGATCAGCGCCGGCCTCCTGCAGATGCATGGCCACTTCGAGTACTGCCGGTGTCGTGTTGGAAGTGCGAAAACAGAGCGTGTCGGTGACTATTCCTGCCAACAAACATTCCGCCAGCGCCGCCGTGATTGTAACGCCCAGGGCGTTGGCCAGATAGGCGACCATCTGACAAGTGGCGGCGCAGGTAGGTTCCACCCAGTTGACTGTGCCAAAGTAGGTGTTGGTCACGTGATGGTCGATGACTGCGATCGGCACGCCGGCTAGTTTGCCTTCGTGATAGACTGCCCCGAGCCGATCGAGGCTGGAAGCATCTACCGCCAAGATCAGGTCGAAATTTTCTCCTACTTGGCGCGGGGCGCGTACTTGATCAGATTCCGGCAGGAAGCGGAAGTCTGGCATCAGCGGATCGTGCATGGCCGGGATGGGCTGCTTGCCCAGCGCGCGTAAAATCAGCGTCATGCCCAGCAGGCTGCCATAGGCGTCGCCGTCAGCGTTGATATGGCTGGCGACAAGAATGTGCCTGCTTTGCCGGATAAGGTCGATTAGTCCAATTGGAATTGAGTAATTCATGGTGACAAATGATCCGGAAGCGCAAGCGTGAGGCCACAGACCAGGGCGGCGCCGTTTGCGCGCAAGGCGCCGGCGCAGGCGGCCAGGGTGGCGCCGGTTGTATAGACATCGTCGATCAGCAGAATATGCAGGTTGACACAGTTTGCCGTGCCGGTAAAGGCATTTTGCACATTGGTGCGCCGTTGTGCGGCGTTCAACCCCACTTGGGCATGGGTCTGCCGTACGCGTTCGACCAGGTCGAGCCGCAAGGGGATATTGGTGCGGGCGCTGAGTCCACCAGCCAACAGTTCGGCCTGATCGTAGCCTCGTTGCTGTCTGCGTTGCGCGTGCAGCGGCACGGGGGCCACAGCATCAAACTGTTCGCGCAGCCCATCCCATTCTGCGCCGGCCAGCGCTGCCGCCAGGTAGCGCGCCAGGTCCGGGGCTAAGTCTGGGCGCTGCTCATACTTGAGCAGGTGGATAAAGTGGCGCAGCGGGGCTGTATACAATGCTGCCGCCCGTACTTGGTGCAGCGGCGAAGGCGGGGCGGCGAGGCAACTGCTGCAGTGCACCATACGCACCGGTTGCACGCGTCCGCACTGCTCGCAGATCGTCGCGGGTACGGGTGTGACAGCTTGCGCGCAGTCGGGGCAGATGCGATGACCGTAGCGTCCGCAGGCGGAGCAAGCCGGTGGGAACAGCAGATCGAGGCAGGTCGTGGCCCATCGTCGCAAAAAGCTGGGCGGGGGCGGTGTCACCAGAGCAGACATAGTTGCCGCGGTTGTTCAGACGAACCACTGGCGAATGATCGGCAGCATAGACTGCTGGTTGTTGAACAGTGACCAGCGAATCCCGATGTCGTTCAAGAAGACGCGGATACTGTCGCCTACGATCAAGAGAATCGACAGCATCACAATTGCAAGCAAAATGATGATCAGGGCGAACTCAATAAAGTTTTCGCCGCTGCGGTTGGAAGGCATTCTTGACATAGTGCGAGTATAGCATTGTTGCTGCCGGCGCGGCAATTTTGCAGAGTGGGTAAGGCATTGCGCTT
>JBBRBX010000090.1:0-25323 GCA_038205395.1 Caldilineales bacterium | reverse complement strand
GAGCGTGTCGCGCGCGCTGTTGTAGGGGATGATCTCCAGCAGTAGTTCGATCTCTTCCTGCGACTCGTTGAATTTCTTGACGACCGCTTCTTCCGCCGGAACCTGTGCCGGGTCGGTGCCGGTGCCCAGACCGACATACCAACGCACCTGCGTGCGGCCGGCCAGCGCCGGGTCCGGGGTGGAGATGATGGGGGCCGGTTCGGTCGGGGTGGCGGCGGCTGCCGCATCGCCCGCCGCCGCTTCGGCGGTGGCTTCTTCGGTGGCCTCAGCCGTAGCGTCAGTGGCTTCGGTGGTGGCTTCTGTCGCCGCCTCGGTCGTAGCTTCGGTGGTGGCTTCCGTTGTCGTTTCGGCTGGGGCCGCTGGGGCCGGGGCAGCTGCGCCGCCGCCGCAGGCCGCCAGCAGCAGGCTGGCAACCATCAGGACGGACAGCCAGACAAGCAGTGATCTACGCATAACTTTTTGGCTCCTTGCACTGAATACAGGGTTGAAAAAACTGTACTGCAAAAACGTACTTCTATAGGTCCATCAGCCGCGGTCTGCCGGCCGCTGCCTGCCCTGGCCTGCCGGCTCAGGGCGATGGCGGCGCACAGCCGCACGACTGCCGGATCACAAGTTCCACGGGCAGCACCGTCTGCGCGTCGGCCTCGCCGCTCGCCAGCAGGGTGAACAACCCGGTTGCTGCCAGATAGCCCGCCTGCTCGATGGGCGCGCGCAGCGTGGTCAGCGGCGGCGTGAGATGCTGCGCCACGGGCAAATCGTCAAAGCCGACCACGGCCACCTCGGCGGGCACGCGCCGGCCTGCCTCGCGCAGGGCGGCCAGCACGCCGACCGCCGCCTCGTCGTCGCCGCTGAAAATGGCGTCAAAGGCCACGCCCTCGCGCAGCAGTTCCTGCACGGCTTGATAGCCGCCGCTCTCGCTGAAGCCGCCCCGCCGCACCAGCGCCGGGTCAAAGGCGATCCCCTGCTGCTGCAGCGCTTCGCGGTAGCCGATCTCTCGCTCGTCCGATTCCTGGTTGCCCAGCGGCCCATGCAGAAAGACAATGCGGCGGCGGTTGTGCACGCTGATGAGATGGTGGATGGCCAGCCGTGCGCCGCTGCGGTTGTCGAAGAGCACGCTGGGCACGTTCACCCCGCGCGGCGGCAGCCGGTGCAGCAGCACCATCGGGAAGCCGTGCTCCCAGTTGCGGCTGATCTCCTGGTCTTCCAGCGTAGTCGAAAAGATCAACATGCCGTCGGCATTGTGCACGCCGATCGGTTGCCGCCGCTGCGTGTCATAGCCCTGCGACGTGCGCGGGTTGGCGTAGATCAGCAGGTCGTAGTCCGTCTGGCGCACCGCTGCTTCCACACCGCGCAGCAGCGGGGTGAAGAAGGAGCTGCTCAGTTCCGGCAGCAGCAGCCCGATGGTCGCCGTGCGCCCACCCGCCAGGTTGCGTGCCGCCACATGCGGCGTGTAGCCCAACAGTTCAATGGCGCTGCGCACGCGCTCCCCCACTTCGTCCGACACAGGGGCCGTTTCGTTGACCACGCGGCTGACCGTGGCGATGGAGACCCCCGCCAGGCGCGCCACATCGGAGATGGTGGGGCGCTGTTTGGCTTGTCTGGGCGCTGCAGTCAACATAAGGGCCGGCTCACTGGTTCGCTGGTTGGATCAGGCAAGCAGACAATCGGATGGTGTTCTTGTTCGTGATGGCTTTGCTTTGTCAGGCAGCCTTTTTGTACAGCCGCTGCGCATCGTTAGGGAGCAGGTCGACTTTGCCGGCTGATTGTGATGTTATGAAAGCGCTTCCTGAAAGCGTTTTCAATATAGCGCAAGCTTGTGCGCTTGTCAAGGGCGAAAAATAAAATAGTCCAAAATTGTTCCCTGTTGTGCGCTGACAAGGCGGCGCAGCTCTGCTAAACTGGCGGGAGACAAATTTTATGTACGCCGTAAAGAGCGCTGCGTATAACTGTCAGCCGGCAAGCGCCATCAGGCGAGCAGTTCATCGATTGTGCGCTGCGCCTTGGAGGCTTCGAGCGGGGTCGTGTTGGCATGGGCGGCTAGGAGAATGAGCGCCTTCCACAGCGCCCAACCGCGCCCGCGCGCCCAGGTAGCGTCGTCGACCCCCAATGTCGAGCGGAACGCCTCCCGGCCGGCGCCGGAGAAAAACGTCCAGGCAATCGCCATATCACAGGCGGGATCGCCCACCGCCGAAGAGCCGAAGTCGATCACGGCGCACAGGCGGCCATCTCTGACCAGCAGGTTGCCCGCGGCGATATCGCCGTGCACCCAGACGGGCGGCCCCTGCCATTCAGCCGCCAGCGCCGCTTCCCACACAGCCGCCGCTGCACACGTATCCAGCTTGCCCGCAAGCGCTGTGAGGGCCTGGCGAGTTTCGGCATCATAGATCGTCAGTGACCCACCACGGTAAAAGCTGTGTGCGCCGGCCGCTGGGCCACCGGCAGGATCGATGCGCTGCAAAGCGACGAGGAACTCCGCCAGTGCGGTCGCAAATTGGGATAGATCGGCAATGCGTTCGCTGGTGCTATGTTCGCCTGCAAGCCAGCGGTAGACAGACCAGGGCCACGGATACTCGGCAGACGGAACACCAGACGGAACGCCTTGCGCCAGCGGCGCCGGAATGGGGAGCGGCAGATGCGGCGCAAGGTGTGGCAGCCAGCGCTGTTCCTTTGCCACTTGGGGGACATAGCCTTCGGCGCTGGGGAGGCGCACAGACATCTCTTCACCAAGACGAAAGGTGCGATTGTCCCATCCGCTGTATGCGACCGGCTCGATGGGCAGATGCGCCCAGTGGGGGAACTGGGAGGCAACCAACCGGCTGACAAGCGCTGCGTTAATATCCATGCCTGTTTAACTGCTCATCAGCCGGATAAAGAGGCAAATTTCGCCTACAGATCAATCTCCGCATAAATCGTGTTGCTGTCCGGCACTTTGCTAAAGCGGAAGCCCAGCTTGGCGCAGACGCGGCGCATGCCTTCGTTCTCCGGCAAAATCTCCGCCACCACCTTCTCCAGCTTCTCGTCCCGCCCAATGTCCAGCAGCCGCGCCAGCAGTTCGGTGCCCAGCCCGGTGCGCTGGTACTCGTCGTTGATCAGCAGCGCAAATTCGCCTTCAGAGGTTCCTTGCAGCTTGGTGAGCTGCCCCATGCCGATGATCTGGATGCGCCCCTGCTCATCGCGCTTCTCCGCCACCAGCGCCATCTCCTGGTCGTAATCCACAAAACAGAGCGCCGCCAACTGCTCGTGCGACATCAACTGCGTGGGCGACACCGGGTGGAAATAGCGTAGATAGATGCTGTAGGGCGAGATCGTGTGGTTAAACGAGGCCATCAGCGGCTCATCTTCGGGGCGAATGGGGCGGATCAGCACCTCCGTACCGGTCTGAATCGTAAACGGCTCCATGTAGTGGGTGGGGTAGGGGCGGATGGCGGAGCTGGGCAGATCGTCTTCATGGGTGTCGGGGTCGTGCAGCACGACGCGCGCATCCAGGGCGATAATCTGCTCTGGCGAGGCCAGCAGCGGGTTGATGTCGATCTCTTTGATCCAGCGCTGCTCGACCACCAACTGGCTGAAACGCACCAGCAGCCGCTCCAGCGCCTCGATGTCCACTGCCTTGCGCCCGCGCACACCCTCCAGCGCCGTAAAAATCTTGGTCTGCTCCATCATACGCCGCGCCAGCGTGGTGTTGAGCGGCGGCAGACCCAACGCCCGATCCTTGTAAACCTCCACCAGCGTGCCGCCGGTGCCGAAGAGCAGCACCGGGCCAAACTGCTCGTCGACACTGCTGCCGACGATCAGCTCATATCCGTCCAGCTTGGCCATCGGCTGCACAGTCACGCCTTGGAAATGCTCGGCCCCGTGCCGCTCCGTGACGGCTTCGCGAATAGTCTCATAGGCATTGCGCACATCTTCGTCGCTCTTGAGGTTGAGCTGCACGCCCTTGACATCGGTCTTGTGCGTGATCGTCTCCGAGTTGAGCTTGACCACCACCGGATAGCCAATGGCGTTCGCCTCGCGTACGGCGTCCTCGATGGAAGCCGCCAGCCGGGTCTCCACCGTCGGGATGCCATAGGCGGCAAAGATCTGCTTGGATTCATACTCGGTGAGAATGGTGCGTCGCTTGCCGCGCACTTCCTCGATCAACTGCAGGGCGTGCGAGCGGTTCATCTCTTCCGCCGGGCTGGCCACCGGCAGCGCGGGCGTCTCGTAGATGCCCTTCAGGTTGTACGAGTACTGCCACATATAGTTAAAGACCTGCGCCGCCGTGTCCGGGTAGGGAAAGGTCGGGATGCCCGTGCGGTTGAGGATCGAGATGCCCGCCGCCACGTCGGCGCCGCCCATCCACGAGGCCAGCACCGGCTTGCGCCCCAACTTGGCGGCGGTCTGGCGCAGTTGCTCGGCCGTCTGCGTCGGGTCGGTCATATCTTGGGGCGTGAGGATCACCAGCAGCCCATCCGAATTCTTGTCGGCGGCGGCCAGTTCCAAGGTCTTGGCATAGCGCTCCGCCGAAGCGTCTCCCAAAATATCCACCGGGTTGCCGTGGCTCCAGGCGGAGGGGAGGAACGAGTTCATCTCCGCCATGGCCGCCTCGGAGATTTCGGTCAGCTTGCCGCCGCCGGTGATCAGCGCATCCACGGCCAGCACACCGGGGCCGCCGGCATTGGTGACGATGGTGAGGTTGGGGCCTTGCGCGCGCGGCTGCTTGGAGAGCACCTCGGCCATGTAGAAGATGTCAGCGATGCGGTCCACCCGCAGCACACCGACACGGCGGAAGGCCGATTCCAGCACGTCATCGCTGCCTGCCAGCGAACCGGTGTGCGAAGCGGCGGCCTTGGCGGCGGCGGCGGTGCGCCCGGCTTTGATCACAATGATGGGCTTGGAAAGGGCGACTTCACGCGACGCCGACAGGAAGCGGCGGGCGTCGCCGATCGTCTCCATGTACATCACAATCGCCTTGGTGCGCTGGTCGTCGCCCAGATAGTAGAGCAGGTCAGCCCAGTCCACATCCAGCATCGAGCCGATGGAGACAAAGGCGCTGAAGCCGACATTTTCCTGCAGACTCCAGTCGAGCACGGAGGTGCAAAGCGCACCGCTCTGGCTGATAAAGCCGACCGAGCCGGGCTGCGCCATCCCCTTGGCAAAGGTGGCGTTGATGCCGGTGAGCGGACTCATCACCCCCAGGCAGTTGGGGCCGATGATGCGCATGCGCGCCTCGCGCGCCCTGGCCAGGATTTCTTTTTCCAGCTTGGCGCCTTCCGGCCCGATCTCCTTAAAGCCCGCCGAGATGATGATGGCCCCCTTGACGCCGGCGGTGACGCACTCCTCGATCACACCGGGCACCGTGGGCGCGGGCGTGACGATGACGGCCAGGTCCACCTGGTCGGGCACATCGCTGATGCTGGGATAGGCGCGGATGCCCATCACGTTGTTGCGTTTGGGGTTGACGGGAAAGACCGTGCCGCCGAAGGGGTTGCTGATCAGGTTCCACAGCAATGTGCGCCCGACGCTGTCTTCTTTTTCCGTGGCGCCGATGACCGCCACGTTGCGCGGCGCAAAAATGGCGTCCAGTTGGTGGCGGCGAAATGTGCCTTTGAGTTCCATATAGAAGCTCCTTTGGCTCTATTGGCAAACGGTTCGTTTGCTGGTTTCAACTACTCATTTTATTTTTTGCCATTTTATCACAGGCAAATAAAACGCCCCGGGCGCGCCCCCCGCCGGGCGACAATACGCCGCGCCGGCGAGGATACGCGCCTAGGGGCGCAGCCCGCCCCCTACGCGCTGAGGCGCTTGAGCAGCAGACAGTACCCCTTCTGGCCGCGGCCAAAGCTGGCCAGCCGGAAGAACTCATTGGGCGAATGCAGCCGCTCGTCGTTGAGGCCAAAGGCAAAGTTGAGCGTATAGACGCCCAGCGAATCCAAGAACATCGAGCAGACCGGAATGGTGCCGCCGGAGCGCACATAGAGCGGCTCCTTGCCGTACAGCTCCATGTGCACGTCGCGCGCCGCCTGGTTGGCGGGGTGACTCGCCGGCATCAGATAGGGGTAGGCGCCGCTCTCCGAAACCGTGACGACCACTTTGACGCCGGGCGGCGTGTGGTTGGCGACATGGCGCTCGATCAACTGGGCGATGGCCGGCGGCTTCTGGTCCGCCACCAGCCGGCAGGTAATCTTGGCGTGCGCCTGGCTGGGCAGCACGGTCTTGTTGCCGTCGCCACTGAAGCCACCCCAGATGCCGTTGAGTTCCAGCGTGGGCCGCCCCCAGGCGCGTTCGAGCGTGCTGTAGCCCGCCTCGCCAAAGACATCATCGATGCCGAGCCGCTGCTTGTACTCCTCTTCGTCAAAAGGCACCGCCGCAATTTGCGCCCGATCTTCCTCGCTCAAGGGGCGCACGCTGTCATAGAAGCCTTCGACCAGAATATGGCCGTCCTCCCCGCGCATCGAATCCAGCAGCTGCACCAGGGCGTGGATCGGATTCTGGATCGCCCCGCCGTAGCCACCGGAGTGCACATCGTGCGACGGGCCGGTGACATCGATCTGGAGCGCACACAGCCCCTTGAAGGCCAACGCCAGCGCCGGCTGATCCTCCGCCCACTGGCCGCCATCGGCGCTGACGACAAAGTCGCAGGCGAATTTCTCGCTGTTGGCGGCGACAAAGGGGGGCAGGGTCGGGCTGCCGATCTCCTCCTGTCCTTCAAAAAAGCATTTGACGTTGACGGGCAGCGCCCCTTCGCTGTGCAGCAGCGCTTCCAGCGCCAGGATGGGGGCGAGCATGTTGCCCTTGTCGTCGCTGGCCCCGCGCGCATAGACGCGCCCCTCCTTGACCACCGGTTCAAAGGGCGGGCTGTCCCACAGCTCAAGCGGGTCCACCGGCTGCGTGTCGAAATGGCCGTAGATCAGGATGGTAAGCTCGCCCGCGGCGTGCAGCCAGTCGGCATAGACGACCGGATGGCCGCCGGTTTCCATCGTCTCGATATTTTGCATCCCGGCCGCGGCCAGCCGCTGGGCGACCCATTGGCCCGCCGCGCGCACGTCGCCGGCATGGGCGGGCAGGGCCGAAATGCTGGGGATGCGCAAAAATTCCAGCAGTTCCGCTTCAAAACGCGCCTGGTTGGTGGCCAGATACTCCTGCCAGTTGCTTGCAGCCGTACTCATGCTGTCACTCTCCTGTCTGCCATTTGATGGCACGGGTGGCGATATAGGTAGGTGTGTACTCGTTGATTTTGGCGCCGGGCCAACTGTCTTCATAGAAGCCGGCAATCACAAAGCCGGCGTCGATCTGCCCGCCGATCTGATCGGTCAGCAGATGGCCGAATTCCAACGGCTGCTGCTCGGCCAGATACAGGGCGCGCTCCTCGTCGTCCAGGCTGGTCAAGTCCGAATAGGGCAGCTTGTGGCGCACATGCAGGATGCCTTCATCGGCCAGCTCCTGGTCGAATAGATACATGAGCGGGTTGCAGAAGCCCGCCAGCAGCAGGCCGCCCGCGCGCAGCACCCGCTGCGCTTCAAGCCAGACGAGGCGCACGTCAGGCACAAAGACGTTGGAGACCGGATGCACGATCAGGTCAAAGGCGCCGTCGTCCAGCGCCGAGAGGTCGCGCATATCGCCTTGCACGGTGGCCAGTTCCAGCCCCTCGCGGCGCGCCACATAGCGATCCTGCGCCAACTGCTGCGCCGAGTTGTCAAAGACGGTGACGTGTGCGCCCGCCGCGGCCAGGATCGGCCCCTGCTGGCCGCCCGCGCCCGCCAGGCAGAGCACGCGCGCCCCCGCCAGCGGCGGGAACCAGGCCGCCGGCACAGGCTTGCTGGGCGTCAGCACAATGCGCCAGTCGCCGCGGCGGGCGGCCTCCACCGCCTCCGCGTCCACCGGAATCGTCCACTGGCTGCCGCGTTCCACCGCCTTGTCCCAGGCGGCGCTGTTGTAGGCGCGCACGTCGATTTCCATCTCTGTCCTTATCGGCCCTTACCTGGCCCTGCCGTCCTGGTCGAATGCCTCCGGCGCCAGATCGCCGGCAACCGTGTCGTCCACCTGGCGCAGATACTCGGCACACTCTTCGGGCAGCGACGGGTTGATATAGATGCCGCTGCCGATCTCAAATCCTGCCGCATACGAGATGCGCGGCACGATGGTAATGTACCAGTGCAGATAGGGCGCACCCAGATCGCTGACGGGAGCCGTGCGGATGGCATAGTTGTAATCCGGGTTGTTGAGGCCCAGATAGAGCTTGCGCAGCACACGGTGCACGACCACCCCCAGGTCAGCCAACTGATCATCCTGCGCATGCAGAAAGGAGGAGAGGTGCATCTTGGGCACAATCCAGATGTGGAAAGGGGTCACGGAGGCGTAGGGCGCAAAGGCGACAAAGCATTGGGTCTCCAGGATCATGCGCACGCCTGCATCCATCTCCTGCTGCACCATCTCGCAGAACGCGCACTTGCCCACCTCTTCAAAATGGTGGTGCGCCTCTTCGGCGCGCACCCGCACATCATTGGGCACCATCGGCAGCGCCACCATCTGCGCGTGCGGATGGATCAGAGAGGCGCCGGCGTTGCGCCCGTGATTTTTGAAAAAGAGAATATATTGGATGCGCCGGTCGGTCTGCACCTGCCAGGCGCGCTGGTTAAAGGTGCGAAAGACTGTTGTCACCTCCTCCGGCGTATGCAAGGCGGCGCAGGTGTTGTGGCGGGGAGATTCGACGATCACCTCATGGTAGCCGACGCCGGTGATGCGGCGGTGGAGGCCGGCATACTGGCGTTCCAGTTCGCCGGCGACGGAAAGGGCGGGGTAGCGGTTGCCGACGATGCGCACCCGCCACGGCCCTTCCGCCGGCACGCGCAGAACATCCAGATCCCACTCTTCATTGCCGGGGCAGAAAGGGCAGTGGGGGTCCCAGGCCGGGCCGTCGGCGCAGGCTTTGCGTTCCACATCCACAAATTCGTGCGGGCGCTTGGCGCGTTCGAGGGCAATAATCACCCACTCTTTGGTGGCGAGATTCTGGCGCAGTTCAGACACGCATACTCCTCAAGGCAATCAGCGGGGGCGCTTAAATCCGTTCGAATGCCTGCTCCAGATCGGCGAGCAGGTCTTCCGTATCTTCCACGCCCAGGCAGAGGCGCACCAGCTCATCGCGGATGCCGAGGGCCAGCCGCTCTTCGGGCGGCACGCCGGCGTAGCCCATCACGGCCAGCGGGCTGACCATGCTTTCGACGCCGCCCAGGCTGGGGCCGATGGTGGGAATCTGCAAGGCGTCGATCAGGCGGTGGGCGCGCGGCCCATCCCCGTCCACCTCGAAGCTGACCACGCCGCCAAAGCCGCGCATGGTGGCCGTGGCCACGGCATGGTCGGGATGCGACGCCAGCCCCGGATACCAGACGGTGCGCACCTTGGGGTGGCCGGCCAGAAAGCGCGCCACAGCCAGCCCGCTGGTGTTCTGCCGTTCGACGCGCAGCGGCATAGTCTTGATCCCGCGCAGGATCAGATAGGCCGTGTGCGGGGCGACGATGCTGCCCAGCATGGCCTGCATCTGCCGCAGCGGGGTCGTCAGCGCCGTGCGCCCGATCACCGCCCCGGCCATCAGATCATTGTGGCCACCCAGGTACTTGGTGATGCTGTGGATGACCAGGTCCACGCCGTAGGTGAGCGGCTGCACGTTGTAGGGAGTGGCAAAGGTGGTGTCGATGGCGGTCAGCAGCTTGTGCCGCTGGGCGATGTCCACCAGCCGGGCGTAATCCACGCAGCGCATAAAGGGATTGGTGGGCGATTCGGAGAGCAGCAGGCGGGTATTGGGGCGGATGGCGGCCTCGATGGCGGCATAGTCGCCGCAGGGGACGAGGCTGCATGCGATGCCGAAGCGTTTGAGGAAATCGCGGCTGAAGGCCAGGGTCGAATGGTAGCAGTTGTCGGTCAGGATCAAGTGCTGGCCGGGCGAGAGCAGCAGCAGCAGCGTCGACGTCACCGCCGCCATGCCGCTGGCGACGAGCACGGCGTCCTGCGCTTGTTCGAGCGCCGCCAGCTTCGCCTCCACCGCGCGCACCGTAGGGTTGCCATAGCGGCCATACTCCTCGCGTTCCGGTTCGTCCCAGAACATGCGCTCCTCGTTGAAATCGACCAGCGCCTGCGTCGAGTCGAAGGTATAGACGGCAGTCTGCACAATCGGCACCGTCAGGCTGTGGTGGCTGCGGAAGCGCGCCTCGCCGGCGTGCACCGCCTGGGTGGAAGCGGACAGCGGCGGGGTCGTGGTCGGTGTGGACGCGCGGTTGTTGGTCATACCGGATAGCATACCAGAGGCAAAAGGGGGGGAGCAAATGGGGTGGAAGGGGACTGGCGGCAAGTTCTGGCGCCGGTTACGCGCCTGCCGCGCTGGAAGCGGCGGCATAGGCTTGCGCAATCTGCTTTACGGCTTCTGTGACATCCGCTTGGCTGGTGAAGCGACCTAGTGTTATACGGACGGTTGAAAAAGCGCGCTCTCGCGACAGACCGATCGCCTCCAGCACATGCGAAGGCTCCAGCGCGCGCGAGTTGCAGGCCGAACCCAGCCCCAGCATCACACCGGGTGCATTCAGCAAGAGTGCATCGGCGTCAACGTCGGGGAAGATCACACTGGCCGTATTGGGCAGCCGCTGCGCGCCCTGCGCGTTAAAAGCAATGCCAGGGATGGCCGCAGCCAGTTCCCGTTCCAACTGGTCGCGCTGCTCTTCTATTTCTTTGCCTTCGACGCTGAGACATTCAGCCGCAATCCGGCAAGCCTCACCAAAGCCTACAATCGCGGGGACATTGGAAGTGCCGGAGCGCAGACCGAGCTCCTGTCCCCCGCCATAGTACAGCGGCTCCAAAGCGCGCCAGGCCGCAGAAGTGCGGCTGCATAGGGCGCCGATCCCTTTGGGGCCGTATAGCTTATGCGCACTGAGGGAGAGAAAATCAACACCGATGACCTCCATATCCAGCGCAATTTTGCCCACTGCCTGCGCGGCGTCACAATGCACCAGCGCCCCATACTCATGCGCGACAGCCGCAATCTCAGCGACAGGCTGCAGCGTGCCGATCTCATTGTTGGCGGCTTGAATCGACACCAGCAGGGTCTGGTCGGAAATGGCCGCTTTGGCCGCTTCTAGCGACACCCGCCCATTGCTATCTACCGGCAGCACAGTCAGCTCAAAGCCATTGGCTTGCAACTGTTTGCAGGGCAGCAGCACCGCTTTGTGCTCCACCGCCGAGGGGACAATCTGGCGGCGGCGCGCCGGCGGCGGCGCGCTGGCGGCGCGCCGGGCCAGCCCTAAAATCGCCAGATTGTTGCTCTCCGTAGCGCCGCCGGTAAAGATGATATTCTCCGGCTGCGTGTGGACAAGGGCGGCAACTTGTGCACGTGCGTCATCGATGGCGCGGGCAGCGGCCCTGCCCAGCGGGTGATAGCCATTGGCCGGATTGGCAAAAAACTGGTTAAAATAGGGCAGCATCTTCTCGACAACGCGCGGATCGCAGGGCGTGGTGGCGTTATAGTCAAGATAGATAACAGGTGCATTCGGCATAGGAATTACTGTGGCTTCTCCGGCAGAATGCGATACCGGATATCGCTGTCGTATTGGCGATATTCCCCATCCAGATACTGCAGTTGCTCCCAGATGAGTTGGCGCAGTCTCTGCGCAGGCCGGACGCAATAGTGCTCAAATTCATCATCACGCACGTTGCCGTCCGGGAATTGAATCTTTACCAGCCCGGTGGCGATGGCACGCACGGCGTCCTCATTGCGTTTGTAAAGCGGCGCCCCAATCAACTCCAACCGTCTGCCGATGCGTTGATCGAGGTCGAGGTCGTCGCGCAGTTTCATCAACGCATCCCCAAAAAAATCCGACTTCAAGCCGATGCCGGTGGCAAAGCAGTCACTGCTCAATTTGCGAATTTTCCAACCCGGAATGAGGCCCTTCATGCGATCCAGAAAGGCAGTTTCCTGCAAAAATAGAGGCAGCTCTTTGACCAGCGGCTCCATGACCGGCTGCTGCTGGTTGTCCAGCGTGATATTCGCCAAAAGCACCAGGCTGGCATCGCTGGCGGTTTCATGCGAGCCGCCGCGCGTCAGCTTGCCGTTGGCGAGAAAGCCCTTCAGCCCGCCGATAATCTCGCCGGGCTGTTCAAATTTCAACGTCTGCACTTCATCCAGCACGACGACGCTGTAGCGCACCAACAAGCCCCACTGCCCGCTGGCATTATTGACGAAGAGTACGGCAGGGGAGACATTGCCGCCGCTCACCAGCCGCACGCGCGGGTTGATGTTTTCGTAGATATAGCTCTTGCCGGTGCCCTTTGGCGCCAGTTCCATGAGGTGCATGTTCTTCTGCACCAGCGGCAGCAAGCGACACAGGAGCATCGTCTTCTCATCTTCTTGGAATGCTGCCGGGTTGTAGCCCATCGAACTCAACATCAGGTCGCGCCATTCCGCCGTGCTGAACTCGCGGCGCGCCTGCTTATAGAGCGCAAGGTTGACGGAAGCCTGCATGGGCTTAAAGCCAGTCATCACGACCCCATCGTCTGTTCTCATCAACTCGACGACGCCCCACATCCCCTGCTTAAGCAGCTCAGGATTTTCCTGCACCAGACTGTCGCTGATCGCCACCTCGGAAAGTCCCAGCAGCTTCAGATTGGCGGCACGTTCTTGCCGTTTCTTATTCAAAATGATTTCGACTTCCACCGCCGTGAGCAGTTTTACCAGTTCACCGCTCAACAGACGGTTTTTAATCACATTGGAATCGTCTGGTGAGGGGACAAAGCGGCTGGCCCACTGCTGCACCCGCTCCGCCTCGGCCACCAGCAAGGCGCCATCGCCGGGCACGATGGAATCGAGCACCCACTCTCCCACATAAGCGGGCATACCGCGCTGCAGCAGATGGCTGCCGGGCAAGCGGCGTTTATCGATTACCAGCTTGCCAAAAACTCGCTTGAGCTTGGCATCTCCCTCCGTCTGCTGCGCCGCCTGTTCGTTCACCTCCACCCTGTTTACGACACTGTTTGTCATCAATCAAGGTCTCCCAGGATGTTGTTGCTGCTGCTGCTGTACATTTCTTCACTCCCGATCTCAACCTGCGCCTCAATGTCGTATGATCGGCGGTCAGGCGTCTGTAATGTGATCCGCGCCGACATGTGCTCCGCTTCTTGTGGGGTTGGCCACCTAGGCAGCGAAATCTCAAAGCTACTTTGGAACAATGCTGAACATTCTACCTGCAAGGGCAGATCGGCAACAACGCCGGCGACGGCTGTCAACAGCAGCCGAGTGGCAGTCAGCACAATTTCGCCGGCATTTTCTACCCAAATGGTGAGCGGGGCAGCTGTCTGCGCAACAGCTTTGCCCATACAGCGCACCACTACACTGGGCGCAGCGTAGTCGCGAGCAAACACCAGCCACGGCACAACCACTTCTTCCGGATACAGCCCACCATGTGGATAGCGCTCCGAGCCGCCCCGGCCATCACTGGTTTCAAATGCTTCTTCCGTAAACAAAACCGCAGCATCCTCGATCAGTCCATACCGGCCGTGGTGCAGATAGACAATACCATCTTCGATCAGATAGCCCGCCGCTGGAAACTGCCGCTTGGCGCTGCCCCACGCTGCACGACCGTGTGTCTGCATAGCAGCAGGCACAGTACGCGTGCGCACCGTTTTACCGAGTAGGCGGCCATGATCGCTTGTGATAACGATACGGAACGAAAGAGAAGCATCCACCTCGTTCACAAGCGCAACGATATTTTTGGCAATGGCCTGCAGCCTGGCCTCGATGTCATTCTTCAGGGAAGCATAGCTGTTGCGTTTGTGATAGGTGCTGTCCGGCTCTGAAACACGCCACAAATAGACCTCCCCCGGCTGTGCGTGCTGCAATATCGCCAGGGGAGATTGCGCTTCCGGCACAATTTTTCCAAGCGGCGGCTGGTCAAGCGCCGCTGCCGGCTTCAGCCCCTTGAACAGCGCATCTTTGCAAAATTGCGTTACTGTCGGCAGCGGGGCAAAGGCGAGCGCATTTTCGAGCAAAGAGAGGCGCGGCGTGGCGTCTTGCAAATGCTGGGTAACCAACTGGGCATCACCCCACAACAAGCCGTCCAGCACAACCAGCAACGTCACACAATCGGCGTGTTTCTCCGCCAGGTCACGCGAACGTTTGAAGCTGAGATGCGGGTACAGTTCTCCACTCAACAAGCCCTTTGGATACTGGTCGAGATACCAGAGGATGAACTGCTCCGCCGCTGCCCTGGCACTCTGCGCCGCCGTCTCATCCCCGTACAGATGCTGCCAGGTACGGTAAGGCAGATAGTCGCGAGCGCACCAGGTCAGCACCTCTTTGGGCGCGGTGGGCAATGGCCTCGGCTCCGGCGGCGGCACGTAGCGCTGCAGGCGCTGCTGCTGTTTGGGCAGCAAAGAGGGCGCCAGTACAGCATATGCGTCGCGTCCGAGGTCTTGCGGGTGGCGCTCAAAATAATCAGTCGCCAGTGCGCCCAGCATACGCTGAAATGCATCCGGCACAGAAAGGGAGACAAGATCAAGAATCGCATTGCCACGCGTTGCCACCAACTCTTGGGTCCAACGCGTCTTCACCTTTGTAAACAGTTGCGGGGGGGCAGTTTCCGGAAAAGGTCCCAACACAGTCAGGAAATCAGCCGGTGAAGCGGCCGCCCTGACGCCCAGCCATTGTTCCAACCGCTGACCGGCTGATTCAGCATCCACGGCGCTGTAGAGCAATTGCAACGCCGTAGAATCCGCTTCCGCCTGCCAGTGAGCGGCCAGGAGCGCCAACAATGGCTGCAGAGAAGTCTCTTCGCCGGAATTGAGCAGCCACAGAAGCCACCCGGCCGCATGTTGCACGGAGGGCGGCTCCTGCCAGAGACGCATCGGATAGAGCAGCTGCAAGAGCGCGGCGGCATGGAGTGGGCGGCCCACCTGTCCCAGCGTCTTCCCCAAGCGGGCAGCAAGTGCGCTCGCTTGTTGATCGCTCCAATCCGGAAACGCTTCCTTGAGTTCCACCGCCGGCGCTTTCAACGTGCGAAAGGGCAGATTGCGGCTGACAAAGAAACGTTCTGCCCATTCACACAGCAGCGCACCACAGATCAACAAGGGCGCACTGCCGGTGGCCTGGCGCAAAAACTCGGTTTCCGAATCCACCAAGATGTGGCTGTCATCAGCGCACATACTGCTGGTGGGGTCCAGATAGTGCTCAATCATGCTTGGACCTTTCGACAGGCTGCCATTGTTAGTCTACCACTGCTTTTCCGGCGCCCCGGTCACAGGCGCAGCGGCTTCCGGTATGTTGGTGGCCATTGTCTCCTCGACGATCAGATGCAGCGAGACCAGGCAGCGCTCCTGCTGAATGCGGTTCACGATACGGCGGAACAACTGCTCCACCTGCAGCACAACATCGCCGTCAATACGCTCTTGTACCTGCGCCGAAAGCTCCGCCAGTTCCGCACTCTCATCCGGCCCCAAGAACAGCGGCGGTTTTGCCAGCTTGGAAGCCAGGTCTTGAATGGTATCGCCGCGCGCAAATTGCAGTTTGCGCTGCGCCAGCCAATCGGCGGCAGCACGCCGCAGAGAATCCGCTTTTGTGCGGACCTCCGCCTGGGCAGCTTTCAACGCTTCTACCTGCGCCGGCCCCAAACTGCCGTTGTACCGGCTATTCATTGTGGCCAGCGCATCGAGAGCAGCTTGTTCATCATCCGGCGCCTGAATCGGCCTGGCGGCGCTCTCTCTGAGATGGCGGAAGAACTCACCTATCTCTTTTGTTCGTTCCAGCGCGCCGTTGAATGCAGCCTCATGCTGTGTGCCCTGAAAGGGCGTGCTTAACTTGAGCAGGGTGTCCCGGTACCGCTCTGCTTCTGCCGCCGAATGCAGAGCGTCCATACGCGCATCGGCAGTAGAGACAATTTCTTCCAAGCGGTGGATGCTCTCGCCCAGTTTTTTGATTTTTGACTCACGCAGCGCTGTAACGGTGGAGGAATAGCCATCAAGCGCCTGCAAGCCGGCACGCTGCTCAACCAGGTAGGAGAAAGAACCATCTACGCTGACGGAAGCAATCTGCGCAATGACTTGCTTTTCCGCCTGTTGTTTTTCCAACTGCTGCTCGGTTCGATCCAACTGTTCAATGGCGCGATCGACAACTGCCACCAGAGGCGAATGCTTGGCAGCGTCCAACGAGACACGCATACGCTGCAGATCGCGCCGGTACAACGCAACATCTCCTGAAGTCCTCGGCTTGCTGCGGCTAACGCACTCGGTTTCCACCACTTTTTCCATACGCGCGAGCAGTTTTCGCTGCATATCCGCCGGGGTGGATGCAGAGATAATCAGCGCAGGATGGGGCAATCCTGCCAGCGAAGCGAGGGTGTCAATCAGAAGAGAATAGCGTTCCCCGTTTGCGGCTACTTGATCGATTTTTTGCACATCCTGTTCATACTTTTGGGCCTCTTTGAGCCAATCCTGCAGCTTCAGCGCGCCGGTGTGTGCCTGTTCCCGCTGGTCGGCATTGCCGCGCACATCCTGTTCAAATGCCATCAACACGGCAACATTGTCAATCGCCTGCTTGATCGTGAAAACGCCTGGCTGCAACTTCTCCAAGATGGCCTGCGAGTTGCGCCAGCCGTCTCCTGGGTCGCGGCGCACGAGCGACAGCGGGTTTGTGACGGCAATATTGACAAAAAAGTCGCGCGGGCCACGTTCCAGCGCACTGGCCAGGTCAGATACTTGGGCGGTGCGCCCACCGATTCTGAAATCCAGATCGTGGAGGTGATAACCGATCCAGGCAGAGAAGAGCAGCGTCAGCGTGTTGTAGTCATAGCCGTACAGCGGGTTCAGCAGGGCAAGCAGCGGCTTACGCACTTGCACCTCATGCGGGCTGACGGGAAAGGATTCATCCAGCCAGCGCCACGCCGCCAGAATGTGCGAATCCATCGGCGGCTGTAACTGGTTTTTGCTGGAGAGCAAGCCCCATTTGGATTTGCGCAACATATCGGCAAGGTCGCGCGCAACTGGGTTTGTGCTGCCGATTTCGGTAAGTGCGGCGGTTTTGGCGCGCAGCATAATGTTGCTGATAAACTTGACAGCCTCACGTAATCGATTGTTGCCTGATGTCGCCACCCGGTATTGGGGAAAGAACTCCGTAGGCCCATAGCGGTAAGCCTGCCTGTACAGTTCGTCCAGCACCTTATCTAAAGTATGCTGCTGTACGGCATTGATCGACGCACGATAGGCCAAGGGTACAACCATCTGTTTGGCGGCGCGCGGCATATTGTGATAGTTGCCCGACTCACCGATCAGGCTCTTCAGCTCGCTAATCAGCAGGCGTTGCACTTGCTGCACTTCGTGGTCATAAATTGTGATGCCGACATCTATCCTCTCCGCCTGGCTCATCGCATTCAAGACGGTAAACCGTTGAAAAGCAGCCAGCACGTCAGGCGTAGCTTGCGCCGGCAGCATGACCAGCAGCGGCAGCGGCGCATCCGCCGGCACCAGTTGGTCAACCAACTGCGGCGCTTCGTGCTGGAACCACTGCATGTCTTCTTCGCTGCGCGCCACCAACCAGATAACTGCCCCACGCACACCCTCTTCCAGGCTGCCGGCCTTTATATCGAAGCGAGCTGCCAGCAAACCGAGCATTTCTTTGGTAAAGAACTCACGTGTAAGAACAAACGTTTGTGCCGTCCAGTCTTCGGGATGGCCCCACGCAATAGACATGCGCAGCGGACCATAGCCGAAGTTGTTGGCCAGCTTATTATTTAGCTTATCGAGCAGCGCTCGGTCAAAAGCGTGGTTTTCTAGTTTTCTACGCAGCAGTTGTTCGAGTTTATAGGGGTCCACATTGGCGGGCCACAGCGAATAGACACGCTTGGTGCTGTCTTGGCGGATCACGCTGTCGCCGTGGAGGCGGCGCAGTACATCTTTCGTCTCTTCATAGGCAAGACCAGCCGCTTCCGCCAGCACACTAAGCTGGTCATCGCGCAGCAAATTCAACTGCGCTGCATCATATAAATAGAGTGCCTTGAGCATATTGCGTTCCGCTTCGCCGGCCTCAGGCGCAAGGCTCCGGTGTGCGTTTTGATACGAAGCATATAAATCCGGCGCAACCCGCTTCTCGAAATAATTCACCAGCGCCGTCGGCAGCACCCAGTTAGGGGCGCCGCCCACCACCGCCGGCTGCTCGCGTTTGTCCTGCAAATTCTCCATGACAAACCCAAGCACCGTGCGTGGGTCACCCACACCGTCTGCGACGGAAAACTGGAGATTACACAATAAGGCTGTGGTCAGTGGGTGCAAGGGAAAGCTGCCGCGAGTCACGGAATCAAAAAAGCGGTCGTGATCCCACTTGAACTCTCCGGAATAACGTTTGTCAAATGTTTGGTAGGTGATATTGTTGGCTCGGCTGAGCGCCCCTTCGATCTTACGATCTTGGACAAACTCTCTCCACTGTGACTCACGCTGGCGCAGATAGGCATCGATCACGCTTTCGAGCAGCGTCTTGAGCGCCAGTTGTTTGCGAATGCGCGTCAGTTCATGTCTGATGCTGCTGAGGGTGGCCTCTGAGACTTTGGCATTTTCGGCCACGGTCTTTGGGTCTTGCTGGGCAAACGCCAGAAAAAGCAGCTTGCCGGTGCGATTGCTGACGCCGTTGAGCAAATTTTGCAGTTCCCCAATCACATTGCGCTGGGCGTAGCGGGAGACATACATGCTGAATTCGTCAAATAGAATCAAGACGCCGCCAAGCGGTTTGCCCTCCCCGCACAATTCATCTGCAATCCACTCTAGCGTCTTACTTAGATCAAGCTCCGCCTCCAAATCGGGGGCCATATTTTTAGCTGCGGTCAGCGCCTTGATCACAAGATCGCGCACGTCACATCGCTGGCACACATCACTGAGCAGCGTAGGTAGGTCGTAGTGGCTATCGGCCAGCGCAGCTTCTGCTCGCCGCAGTTCATCGCCGGTGAGGCTGTTCAGCAGTTGTTCCGCATAGGTGTGCCAGACCGGCACTTTTACATCGGCTGTCGCCGGATGCTCCGCCAGCGCCTGCTCCAGCTTGGGAACAAACTGCTCACGGATATTTCCCGGCACATCGCCCCGCAGCCGGATGACCAGGAATTCGCCTCGATTGAACTTGAAGTCCGTATAGCGCGCGAGCTGGGCAGGATTGTTGAGAGCGTGCTCCAATTTATCCAGCACTTGCTTCACTTCCGCGGAAGCGAAGGGTTTGCTGAAGTAGTTGGCCAGCACCAGCGCCAGATGGCTCTTGCCGTGCCCGTAGTTGGCGATAGTGACAAAGCGGTTTTCCATACCTGCCGCATAAGCTTCGACTAACTGGTTGAGCAGGTCCACTGGCGAGACATCCATCGTCTCTTTGATCCCTGCGCGGCCAGGGGCCACCACCGAAAACAGGTAGTCGCGCAGCAGCACTTCGTTTTCTTGCGCATCCTCAAACAGATCGAGTTGGACATCAGATCGGAACTTGGCGTTGTCATCAATGGCAACAATCGAGCGAATCAACTGCATAGGGGTTCTCCACAAAACTATAGGGCGGACACGGACGTAAGGCGTTGGGCGGCAAGCCACTGCTGGCGTGCCGGCTCGTTCGGCATCAGGCGGGTGGCCGTAATGGGTAGGGTCAGCAAAAGTGCACTTTTGCGCCGAACCATTGCGGTGAACAAAAACTCCCAGGCACTTCCTTGCTCCTGCTGCGTCAAGGCGGCCAGCAGCAAATCCAGGTTATAAACAAGTGCGCAGCCGCCGGCGTAGTTACGCTGGGAAAGGCTGTCGAGCAGCGTGAGCAGCCCGCCTTCGTTTATATGTGCATAGCGCGCGCCGGTGGGCAGGGCAGCCAGCAGTTCGGCCCGCAGATCGACTGGCTGCACCATCAAGCGCGCCGCTTCGTCGGCTTCCGCCCCGATCGTACTGAGGGGCTGGAGCCAGAGGCCGACCCGCACGCGTAGGTCGGGACGGCGCAGCATTGCCAGCAAGGCGGCAGGGTTATTCGACTCCATAAAGTCTCCGCAGCACCATTTCTTTGTCGTGAGACAACAAAAGCAGCTGGTACGGTTTTTCGGTGCGAAACAGGTCGACCACCCCGTGCCGCTGCAATTCATTCAACACTGTATTCAGGGCTGCCTCGCCCATCAAGAAGAGGGAAGCCAGCCCCCGCGGCTCGGTGAGATCATCCAAGTTAATGCTCAGACGGTCCGTATACGCGCGCTCCCAGTAGGAAATCAGCGCATAGGCAAAGGCCCATGTCGGCACTTCAAGTGGCTGCAACACATGGTATTCAGTGGAAGAATCTAGCTTCTTCAGTATGTGCAGCTGCCCTAAGCCATCTGCTTTAGTGTATGTACCCAAAAAAGCTGTTCCAGTTTGTTGTGCAGTCTCAAGTGAGATTTTTCCTAGGGTATCTTTTTCGCAATGGGCCAATATATCGGCATCTATTTGGCTTTTAGAAAATTCATTTCCACTGCGAAAATACGCACCAACAATTTCATTCCAGAATGACGGTCCTGCAGTAAACGGATTGCTGATGTTGAAATGCAGCAACCATTGTGTGCCAACGCTCATTAACATCGAATCATAGTGAGCTGTGTAAACTCCAAAATTCGTCAGACGGAGATCCTGCGTCAATAGCCCCATTGCCCAAGCATATCTTGGCATCGCTTCTACATAAACAGACCCCAGATGTGTCTGTTCTCGAATAGTTTTTCTGGAAATGCCCTTCTCAATTTCATCTTGCCCAGAACGAGATAAAGCCAATGTGAGAATTTGACTGATAGCTGGTCTTACGAGTGTGAAACTGCGATGAAATGTTGTGGCAAGATGTTCAGGTTTTGGTGTCGGCAATTTCGCTGGCGTTTTCATTGGCTATTATCCTAAAAACTTGCTTCTTCCTGCAAAAGTCGCTTTCTAGCTGCAAAGGGCGCTTGAAGTCATAGATGGCATATCAGGCAACTGTTATTATCCTGGTCGTCTTCCGTAAATACCTGTGCTAGAGATAAGTTCGGCTGAAATTTTGAATTTAGCTGCTGCTGCCTGCGCTCAGCTTCTAACTTTATCTCAGTAACACGTTGCGGCAGACGCAGCTCCTCAAGGCTCTCGCGCTGCGCCCAGTTATAGCGTTCTCCGGTAGCTGGATCTTTCTTTTCAAAATTCATTGCCTTCTCATACAGATCTGGATGATGCTCAAGCAGGCCTACCCATTCAATCTTTTGTTGAAAAAAACAGAAGTAACAGCCGGAGCGGGAACGCCACTCGTAGTAGGAGGGCAGCCCTAATCCCGTTTCTTCCAAAAGCCGGATTACGTCTTCTTTTTTTAGTCCGTCTTCTACAAAGGGAAAACGACTGACAATATTTGGTTTTGTGGAAACATACCCTTTGCGATGAAGCTCATCGGCGCGAATTCCAACATAGTTGTAGCAAACATCATTCCCAACGTATTTCTCAAAGGGCTTGATTTTTAGATACTCTGTGCACCACCGAACCTGAGGTGATGGCAGGAAGCCGCGCCGTGCAGAAAGTAACTCGTCAAAGCCTCTTCCATCGTGCTTGAGGAACTGAATTGGTTTGCCTAAATATACCTCCAGCTTGCTAAGGTATTCATAGGTTTCGGGAAGTTCTTGCTCCGTATCGCAAAACACATACTCCAGTTCCGGCGCCCGATCCCGCATATATATTGCCAATGCAGTACTGTCTTTGCCGCCTGACAGCGATAATATGTGGCGCACGGGAGCAGCCGTCTGCTGCTCGTTGTCGGACGTCATGCGCTCTTGCTCCTTCTGAATCATCTTTGCCCCGTTTCGGTTTCCAGTTCCCGCAGCAGTTGACGCAGCGCTGCTTTTACGACTGCGGTATCCTGCGCAATATCGCTGCGCAGTTGTCGGTGAACCGCCTCGCGCAGGTGGCGGCTCTGCGCCGTCTGCGCCTCCGACAGCAGCGGCTCCTCAGATTGGTGGACGGCTGTCGTACGCCACAGTTCACCAATCTCCTGCGCCTGCGCGGCGAAACGATCGCTGTCTGCATCGGTCCACTGTCTGGGCGGACGATTGGCCACATAGGCCAAAACACTCTCCAAGGCCCGCCGCTCGTCAGCCGCCTCAACCATGCGCAGCAGGAAGGTCTTCAGTACAGGCTGCCGCATCGTGGGCGCCAACTCTGCCGCCAGCCCAAGCAACTGCCGCCAGCCGGCTTCGCCGCTGGGCAGCCCCAACGCCATGAGAAGCACATCGCGCGCATTGGCAAACAGATTGGGCACGACGGTCTGCATCTCCTGCAGACTGGCGTTGAGTTGGGCAAAAAAGTGCTCGACCACTGCCGGGTCGCCGGCGACATCTTCCGTTAACGTCGGCAGGCCCAAGGCTTCCGGCAGTTTGTGGAACAGCAAGCTTTCCGGCGAGCGCGCCGTCTCCAACGCATGGCGCGCTGCCAGAGTAGACCCTGTCAGCCGCTGTGTGCGCCAGGCATGCTCCGGCAGCGCCTTGAGCCGCCCGATCAGTTCCCGCACAACCGGCATGGCTGCCGGCCTGGTCTGCAGACCGAGTGCCAGACGCTGGATAATGGCAGCGTGCGTCCCATCGATACGGCATCCCGCCACGGCAAACAGTTCCGGGCGACGCAGCAGCACCTCCCAATCGGCGATCCCCGGCTCAGGCAGCAGCGTGCCCTCGCGATAGATCGTCACTTCATCCTGATGCACCAGCACAAAGGCGCACAGCAGCACAGGCAGCACCCCATCCGTCATACCGAAGGGAGGCTCACGCAGTTGCTGAAACAAATCTTCCACGCCCTGCATTTGTGGCGGATCGGTGAAAATTGTCGACGTCAAGGCTAACCAGACAGGCGCCAGCTGCAGCGGATCGTCTGCGGGAGGCGGCACAAATCTCCAGATGCCTTCCTGCCCTTCTCCATGCAGCCCACTAGTGCGCAGCAAACTTTCATACATACTGCGCTCAGGCGGAAAGCCGGCGATGGCCAACTGGGGCTGCTCACTGTGAGAGAGCATGGCCTCGATCAAATTACGGCGGGCGGCGGCGCCTTGCGACGACAGCAGCCGGCGGTTGATCAACTCGTTGCGCAGGTTGGGGCTGCCGGTGAACAACCGATCCGCTACAAACGACAGCAGTTGCGAGATGCTGCGCAGTTTACCACTGTTCATTTCGCCGTCGCTGATTCCAGCAGTACCAATTTCGGCGCCGCGCCAGAACCAACGACAGCCATTGGCCTTGACCAACTGGTGCAAGCTCAAGCCGGCTTCCAATTCATAGTGCACAGCCGACTCCACCGTGTTGATGCGGGTGCGCAGTTCACGCCGTGCAATCGGATCGTCGCGCAATTCCGGTGTATGATCCTGCACCCAGTGCAGGCAGCGCAACTCGTTGAGTACTTCCGCCAGCCGGGCCGTTCGTTGGGCCACCCCCAGCACCACATCCATGCGGCCTCGCAGTGCTCCCGACTCGGCCCACTGTATAAAGCCAGTCGTCTCTGCCTCATTAGCGGAAAGGCAAAGCAAGACAACGCCGCAAGCCCCAGTTGTTGGTTCGACCAAAAGCGCCTCTTCCGCCACTGTATCTACATAGTGCAGCTCAAAAAAACGTGTGGCGCCCTTCATGTAGCTGTGCCGGCGCGCCACAATCGGCTGTGGGTGCAAGTAGGATTGCACAGCCTGCGCCGGGCTGAATACGCCTGCCAGGCGCTTCTGCGCCAGTTCCATTTGCGCATCAATATCGACATCGCTGCCCTGCCAGATAGCGTAGGCATCGTTGAAGCGGCGCAGCACAATCACCGACTGCGCCCGCAACTGGTGTAAAGCCTCGCCGATCTCCTCTTCCCGAAAATCATCCCCGCTCAGCGCAAAGAACAAACCGGCGCTGGAGGCAACAAAGGGGCCGCTGTCGGCTAGCCAGTTAAGCAAAGCGATGGCCTTGACGCAGGCCACGCCAGCTGGGCTGAGGTCAGGCGCTGTTTCCAGCCGGTCGAGCGCTTCGGTCAGCGGGCGCGCACGCAGCGAAGAATAGAGGCGTCCTTGGTAATTTATCGCCAGATAGTCAAACAAATCGGGCAGCCGCACAAGCCGTTCGCCCTGGTGTGTATTGAGAAATTCTTGGAAGCCACTAGGTTCCAAAGAAGTCAGATACGCAAACAAAGAGCGGTCGTTTTGAGCCAGGCGACGAAAGATATAGGGGAGCGCCACCAGTGCGGTCGGGTGAAAAGGATAGGCGCGCAGACAAAGCTGTTCAAAATCTGTTGGTTTAAAGGAGGGCGGACGCCAATTGCCTTCCACAGCGGCGGCGGCGTTACGCGCCAGCAGTGACTTGAGCGCAGGCGACAAGCTGTCCTGTTCCGTCTGCAGCGCATCCGCCAGCAGCAGCAACTGTTGGTTGGGCGGCTCTTGAAATGGCATGTCCTCAAAGCGCCCCTGCACCTTGGCCCATTCGCGCTGGCTCAAGGTGTCCAACTGACCGGCATAGCGCTCAAAACCTTGATGGAGAATGCCGATCAGAATCAGCGGCGTCTCACCACTGCGGGCCGCCAGTTCCGCCAGTTCCTGCAGCAGAAAGATGTCTCCCTGTTCCGGACAAGTGGCGGAAAACTCAAGTGGTTTACCTAATTCATCTAAAATGAGCACTAGGCCGCCGTAGCCGATGTCCGGTTGGCGCGTAATGGCTAATATTTGCTCGAATGTGTGGATCAGCGTCCTGCTGCTGACGGCTTTGCTCCATAACTCTTTGTTTGCCAGCAGCGCCTGAATCGCAGTGTGCTGCGACAGTCCTTGCAGGGCGTGACGCAGCCCATGCTGCATACACTCATGCAGCGATGCTCGGTAGCCGCTGACTGGCACAGCCAGCAGCCCATGCGACCGCTCCAGCCCCGCGCTGATTTTTAGCTTTTCGGCCAGCGCCGCATCCACATTGCCTAGCTGCGCTGTCGCGTGGGCGTGACTGGTGTTGGTTGCGCAGAGCAGATTCATTAGGAATAGCCCGAAGAGCGATTTGCCTGAACCATAAGGGCCGGTCAGCGTCCATGCCCGCACTGGCGCCGCGCTGTTAATTTGTTCGGCGATGCGATGCAGCGAACGCAGCGCCTGGCCTGTCAGCACATAACTGTCGGCTACGGCCGGCAGCGCTATATCTCGTTCCAAGTTGACGGAGCGCGCAATACTCTGTTGTACATGGACGGTGTGCGCTAAGGTAATGGTGCTTAGGGCCTGTAAAAGTATAAATCCGCGGGATTGATATTGAACGGTTCGTCTTGATGTAAAATGAAAGGGTATCCAAACCATTGCAGCAAGGACGAATCGAATGCTTGATGCGATATACGAATGTCAATGCGCTGTATGCC
>JBBRBX010000089.1:0-25388 GCA_038205395.1 Caldilineales bacterium | reverse complement strand
GACGCTCACGGCGCGCCGGCAGCGCACCGCGCTCAGCCCAAGCTTTGCGGAGGGCTATCGCCGCACAGTCCTGGCCGGCTTTGACCCGGCGTCCCTGCTGGACGCGCTGGGGCCGCAGGCGCAGCATGTCGCCTTGCTCTGCGTCGAACGCCAACCGGACGCCTGTCACCGTTCGCTGCTGGCCGACTATCTGCACAGCACGCTCGGCGCGCCGATCCGCCACCTCACCCCGCCGGCCTGAGCCGGGCCGCGGCTGCACGCGAAAGAAACGACGATGCCCACTGAATCCCTGCGTGTCCTGATTGTCGCCAAAACCCACCGCGCCGTGGGCGCCTGCATCGGCGCGCTGGCCACGGATGGACGCAGCCTGCGCTTGGAGGCTCCCAATGCGGCACATGACGAGCACAGCGGGCTGGAATACCACGTCGGCGACGTGTGGGAGATCGAAGCCGCCCCCCACCCGCATCTTACACCGCCGCATGTGGAGACGGTGGTCGTCTATGCCAGGCATAAAGTGAACAGCGGCGTAGACCCCATTCCCGTCATCGAACGCTTCCGCCTCCCGCTGGTGGGCGGCGTGGATGTGCTGTACGAGGGGCTGGTGCAGGCCGGCGAGACAGGCGGTTTGTATGTGGCCGAGCGCAGCGGCGTTCCCGCACGCAGCACGCTGTTCTGGCGGCCCGACCGCCCACTGCGGCTGCTGGAAAGCGGCGTGCGGCTGCACTATGGCTACCCAAGTGCCGGCGGTGAGCAGCGGCTGACCTATGTCGGCTTTCAAGAACCCCTGCCCGAACTGCCGGCAGGCACGCTGCTGCGCGTGTCGCTCGCCCACTGGTGGCGCCCGCCCGAATACCCGCAGGAGGAGCAGCGCTGTCACCTGCAGCTCTCCGGCTGGTTTCTGCCGCCTGCGGCGGAGGATGACGACAGCGGCCTGCCGCCGCGCGCAGCCCCGGTCCCGGCGACGCCCGCCTCCCGCCCGGCAGCGCTTGCCGTTGACCCCGGCCAGGTGCGCGACCGGCTCAAGGATGTGTTCGGCTATGAGCGCTTTCGCCCGCTGCAGGAAGAGATTGTCTGCTCGCTGCTGGAGGGCAAGGACACGCTGGCGGTGATGCCGACCGGCGCGGGCAAGTCGCTCTGCTATCAACTGCCGGCGCTGCTGTGGCCGCAGCTGACGGTGGTGGTGGCCCCGCTGATCTCGCTGATGCAGGACCAGGTGGATGCGCTGCACGCACTGGGGGTGGCGGCGGCCTATCTCAACAGTTCGCAGACCTACGCCGAACAGCGCGCGCTGTTTGAGCAGGTGCACGCCGGGCAGATCAAGCTACTCTATGTGGCGCCTGAAACGCTGACGCGCCCGGAAGTGCTCCACCTGCTCGACCAGGCCGGCGTCAGCTGCCTGGCCATCGACGAGGCGCACTGCATCTCCTCCTGGGGCCACGATTTTCGCCCAGAGTACCGGCAGTTGGAACCCGTACGCCGCCGCTTTGCCGGGGCCGTCTGCCTGGCGATGACGGCCACCGCCGCCCCACGCGTGCGCGACGACATCAAGCAGTCGCTGGGCATCCCCAGCGCCGGTGAGTTCCTGGCCAGCTTTGACCGCCCCAATCTCTTTCTGGCCGCCCAGCCGCGCACCGACGGCATGCGCCAGCTGCTGGCCTTTCTCGCCGCCCGCCGTGAGCAGTCGGGGATTATCTACTGCACCGCCCGGCGCCAGGTGGACGAGCTGGCCGCCGGGCTGAAGGCGCGCGGCTACAGCGTGCTGCCCTACCATGCCGGTCTGGACGACGGTCTGCGGCGGCGCAACCAGCGCGCGTTTGTGCGCGATGAAGTGCAGATTGTCGTGGCGACGGTGGCCTTCGGCATGGGCATCGACAAATCCAACGTGCGCTTTGTCGTGCATTACAACATGCCGTCGGGGATCGAGTCCTACTACCAGGAGATCGGGCGCAGCGGGCGCGATGGGCTGCGCGCCGACTGCCTGCTGCTCTACAGCATGCAGGACGTGCAGATGCAGGGCCGCATGATCGACGAGGGGGCGGAAGAAGAACGGCCAGGGCGCAATGCGCGCCTGCAGGCCATGCTGCGCTATGCCCAGGCGCGCACCTGCCGCCGCCCGCCGCTGCTGCGCTATTTCGGCGAGGAAACGGCGGAGCCGGCCTGCGGCTTTTGCGACAACTGCAGCAGCGAAGGCAGCGAACAGCCGCAGACTGATGTCAGCGTGGCGGCGCAGAAGTTCTTTTCCTGCGTCGTGCGCACAGGAGAGGCATTTGGGGCCGGCCATATCATCGATGTCCTGCGCGGCTCGCGCAGCAAAAAGGTGCTGGAGCGCCGCCATGACCAACTGCCCACCTATGCCATCGGCCAGGAATACAGCGCGGCCCAGTGGCGCACCCTTGTGCAGCAGTGGATTCAGCAGCAGCTTTTGGAGCAGGACATGCAGCATGGCGGGCTGCGGCTGACCGAGCAGGGGCGTGCCGTGCTGCGCGGCAAGCAGCCGACCTTCGCCGACCTGGAAAATCTGCAAGCCGCCGGCGAGAAGGTCGGCGCAGGCAGAGGCGGGCAGGCGGCGCAGCTTCCCGCACACGACGCCGGGCTGTTCGAGCATCTGCGCAGTTTGCGCCGCCAGTTAGCGGATGCCAGCGGGATGCCGCCCTACATCATCTTCTCCGACCGCGCGCTGACGGAGATGGCGGCCTATCTGCCGCAGTCGCCGCAGGAGTTTCTGCGCATCAACGGCGTCGGGCGCGCCAAGCTGGACAGCTACGGTGACGCCTTTATCGGGGCCATTGTCGCCTACAGCGCCGCCCACGGCCTCCAGCCGCAGCCGCGCCCCGCCGATGACGCCCAGCCGCCGCTCATCAGCAGCAGCGCGCCGCACAGCGCCGGCCCGCGCGCGCTGGAAGTGGGCGAGCTATACCGGGCCGGCCATTCGCTGGCGGAACTGCAGGAGATGCTCGGCATCAAGCGCAGCACCGTCATCACCCATCTGCGCAGCTACGTAGCCAGCGACATAGAAGGCAGCGCAGACATCGACCCCACCCAACTGGCCGCCGCCTGCACCCTGCCGCCCGCCGTACAGGCGGCCGTGCTGGCGCAGTTCGACGCAATAGGCAGCGAGCGGCTGGCGCCGGTGTACGACAACCTGCAAGGCGCAGTGGAATACGACGATCTGCACCTCCTGCGCCTCGTCTGGCAGCTTCAGCAGGGGTGAACGCACGTTTTATTCCCAATAAAGAATGGTGGAGACCTTGGAGAGCATATTAGCTAATGAGAATTCAAAGCCACTGGGCCATTTTGCTCCTGTCTACAATATTGATAACAACCTACCTTTTGTTAAGACGATTTAAGGCCAAACCTTGGCTTACCCTATTGTTGTTCTTCATACTAGGCGCGACTAGTGGATATGTCCTTGCTTGGGCTTCCGGAACTGAGATTAATCTTTTCATACTGGTCATTGCTGTAGCGAGTGGAGGCTTATTTGGTTTACAAGGTGCTTGGATTATTTTAACGCGCATTGATCCTCCGTCGTTTTGGTGAGGGAAGATCACAGGTTCTGGAGCTTTCCAACTCCTTTATGATCTGGTTGATCCTTTCTTTGCATGGCGGTAATATGGCACAATTTCAAGGTTCAGCTATCGAAGCTATAGGTATGCGAACAGTGCTGGGAGCAGGGGTTTTTCTACTGTTCGGTTACGCATACGAATATTTTCGCTATAAAACCGTGAAGGCTAAATTTAGGCGACGCTTTAACGTTCTGCTATTCGTTTGGTTTGTTGTATTTGGTTTATATGTCTTACTAAGATTTTCGTTAGGGATGGTCGTCATCTGCATTGGACTTGGATTTAGCGTCTATATATCTGGACAAGTTCTTCGTAGATAAGATGCCATAATTACGACGTAACCGCGCGTCTGCGTTAAAACGCTGGTCAGCAGCGGCTTGCGAGAAACTGCTATGGTGGCGTGGTGCTAAGGTAGGAGAGCTATGTTCGTGCTTGAATCAGTCGCTTTAGTGGCCGCGGTGGTGATTGCTGCTTTCGTGGGCGCTCGCAACGGTAACCGTAACTTTTATCCATTATTTCAGTCTCACGTTGAGTTATTTCTTGCCGGTGTGCCAGTAGGTTTGATAGGCATGTTACTAGTACTGCCAGAGCAGACTGAGACAGTGTATTGGTACTGGGCATTGGTAATCGGAGCACTTACAGGAATTAGCTATTCGTTTAGCCTTCCCCGTCAGTGGCGCTATCAGAAAGGCACCAATAACAAACAAGGCTCGCCACCAAGCTAGGATTTCTAATCGGAAAGGTGTAATGCTGAACAACCATAACCTCCTCCCTCCGCGCCCCCCTCCGCGCCTCTGCGTTAAAATCCCCTGCCCTTCATCTCTCTTTTTCCGCTTGCGACGATCCCCTCACCATGTTATGATCCAGCTAGCCTGGCCCGCGGGACGGATCAGGCGCCGAGCACATCACTCGGCAAAGCAAATTCTTCACCACTGTCTTCAAACACTGTACGCAGGTAGAGCAGGGAGGAAACTGTTATGAAACGATTGCAACTGTCGGCGATCGCAGGGTTGATGATCGTCGCCATGTTGGCGCTGGCGGCTTGCGCACCGGTTGCGCCGGGCGCCGCCGCACCGGCAGCACCGGCAGCCGGCGACGCGGAAACCGCAGCCGCCGGCCCCACCACCATCACCTGGGCCTTCTGGGGCAGCCCCGAAGAAAAGGCGTCACACGAACGGGTGGCGGCGGCCTTTATGCAGGAGCACCCGGAAATCAAGATCGAAGTCTGGCACCAGCCGTGGGACGATTATTTCACCAAGATTCAGGCGCTGTGGGCCAGCGGCGACGCCAAAGTGATCCCCGATGTCGCCTTCCTGTGGCCCACCCCGCGCTATGCGGCCGAGGGCGTGCTGGAAAACCTGGACCCCTATATTGAACAATCCGGCTATGACATTGGCGACTACTGGCCGGGTCTGCTGGAATCGGCCAAGTACCAGGGCAACATTTACGGCTTCCCGCGCGATATCGAGTCGAATATCATCTATTACAACCGCGACATGTTCGATGCCGCCGGCGTGGCCTATCCCAGCAACGACTGGACCTGGGACGACTTTTTGGCCGCAGCGGAAAAGCTGACGCAGAAAGATGCCAACGGCAACACCACGGTCTATGCCCTGGCGGCGGAAGGCGGCAAGTGGACGAAGTGGGTCAACCAGAACGGCGGCTCCATCCTCGACGATTATTCCAATCCGTCCAAGTGCATGCTGGCCGACCCGGCTTCCGTGGCGGGGCTGCAGTTCTTCGCCGATATGATGAACAATGGGCTGGCGATGCGCCCTGCCGACCTCAACCAGGCCGGCGGCGACGCTTCTGTCTTCTCCAGCGGCCAGGCAGCCATGATCTTGCAGAACAGCAGCCGTGTTTCGACCTTCAACCAGGCGGGCTTGAATTACGACATCGCACCGGCCCCCACGCCGGCTGACGGCAAGCGCTGGAACGGTGCCGGCGGTGCGGCTTGGGTGATGAGCAGCGGCAGCGACAACAAGGAGGCCGCCTGGACCTTCTTGGAATGGCTGCAAAGCCCAGAGGGCGGCGAGAAACTGTACACGGCGGCGGGTGAAATCTTCCCGGCGCTGCAGTCGGTGGCCAATTCGCCCACCTTCCTGACCGATCAGCCGCCGGCCAACAAAGAGGCGTTCCTGACCGAAGCCGGCGCTTCGGACGTGGGTGGCTTCGGCTACTTCCCAGAATGGGGCGAGCTGAGCGGATCCATCATCGAGCCGGGTCTCGAAAGAGTCTGGGCCGGTGAAGTGTCGGCGGAAGAGGGCGCGACCGATATTTGCAGCCAGGTCGATGCGTTCCTGGCCGAGAACAGCTATCCGCAGTAGACAGTAAGGGAAAGGCAGGGTGTGGGCGGGCGCTGGATTACCCGCCCACACCCCCGTTGCTATGTCCACCGACACCCGTGTTCGTGCGCGCGGCGCTTTCCGCTGGCGGCCTGACCAGCAGTGGGAAGCGTATCTGTTTTTGGTGCCCAGTTTTCTGGGCTTCTTTGTCTTTGTCGTCTTGGCCGTGCTGATGTCGCTTGGCATCAGCTTTTCCGATTGGGGCTTGACCGGCTGGAAGGCATTTGTCGGGCTGCGCAACTACCAGGCGCTGCTGCGCGACCCGGTCTTCTGGCAGACGGCCTCCAATACGGTTTTCTACATCGTCACCATCGTGCCGCTGCAGTTGCTGATCGGGCTGGCGATGGCCCTGGCGCTCAACCAGGCGATCCGCGGGCGCATCTTCTACCGGCTGGTCTATTTTATGCCGGTGGTGACGACGATTGTGGCGGGGGCCATCGTTTTCCGGCTGCTGCTGAGCACCAACGGGCCGCTCAACGAACTGCTGGGCAATGCCGCCGGTCTGCTGGGCATCCCCTTCAGCGCCCCCAACTGGCTGGGCAGCAGCGACTATTCCAAGTGGGCGGTGGTGATCCTGACGCTGTGGAAAAATGCCGGCTTTACGATGGTCGTCTATCTGGCGGCGCTGCAAGGCGTCCCGCAAGAGCTGTATGATGCGGCCAATACGGACGGCGCCGGCCCCTGGCAGCGTTTTTGGAATGTCACCCTTCCGCTGATCAGCCCCACCACCTTTTTTCTGCTGGTGCTGCAGTTGATCGGCGCCTTCCAGCTTTTCACCGAGCCGTTTGTGATGACGCGCGGCGGGCCGGCCAACTCTTCGCTGAGCGTGGTGCAGTACATCTATCTGACCGCCTTCCGCGACATTCGCATGGACAAGGCGTCGGCGATGGCCTGGTTCCTGTTTATTTTTATCTTCGCCTTTACGCTGCTCCAAAACCGGCTGCAGCAGCGCTGGGTCTACTATGAGTCAGAATAGCGCTGTGCAACCGCAGCAGCAGTTGCGGCTGCCGGCGCGGCTGGCGCTGCAGGTGGCCCTGCTGCTGGGCGCGCTCCTCATGCTCACGCCGTTCCTCGTGATGCTGGTGGTCTCGCTGCTGCCGACGCAGGCATTTCTGGCGCGCGACTTTGCGCCCAGCGGCTTTTCGCTGGCAAATTATTTTGCCACCTTTGAGCAGGTTCCCTTCCTACGTTATTACCTAAACAGCACCATTGTGACCGTCAGCGTCACGCTGCTGCAGATCCTCATCGCTTCGCTGGCGGCGTTTGCGTTTGCCCGCCTGCGCTTTCGCGGGCGCGAGACGCTCTTTCTCTTCTACCTGGCCACGCTGATGATCCCCTTCCCGGTGACGCTGATCCCCAACTTTCTGATCGTCAAAAGCCTGGGCTGGTACGACACGCTGTGGGCGCTGATTGTGCCCAGTCTGTTCAGCGTCTTCAGCACCTTTCTGCTGCGCCAGTATTACCGCGGGATTCCCATCGATCTGGATGAGGCGGCGCGCATGGACGGGGCCTCCAGCCTGCGCATCTGGGCGCAGGTGATTGTGCCGCTCAGCGGGCCGGTGCTGGCCACGCTGGCCATCTTTGTCTTTCAAGGCACCTGGAACGAATTCTTGTGGCCGCTGGTGGCGACCACCTCGGAGAACATGCGCACCATCCCGGTTGGGCTGGCGGCCTTTGTCGGCCAGTACAGCACCGCCTGGGGCCAGTTGATGGCCGGCTCGGTGATTGCCCTGCTCCCCGTCCTCATCATCTACGTACTGGGCCAGAACTGGTTCGTCAAAGGCATCACCCTGTCAGGGATGGGCGGGCGGTAGAACCCGCCCCGAATCGAAGCTTACATGCTATAATCGACTGTACGCACGGCGGGAAGGAATTTCGGGAGGTGCAGTATGGTGCAGCCGGAAGCGGTTCAGGTGCTCATTGATCGAGAAGGACGCCCCCAAGCTGTCCAAATAGACATGGCGACATGGCGTGAAATTCTGGCCGCGCTGGAAGACGCTGAGGATATTGCACTGGCGCGCCAGGTGCTGGCCGAGCTGGATGCCGCCGGCGGCCCCAAAGCTGCGGGCTGGACAGCACTGAATGATGTGGCGTCGCAGTGGTTAGAGGATGAAAATGGCTGAAGTCTTTCTGTCTCCTGCTGTTTTGGAGGAGATAGAGCATTTGCCCGGCCATGTACGGCAGCGTGCCCGGCGGGCTGTACTTGAATTGCGTTCCGATCCTTCCCCAGCAGGCAGCAAGCAACTCAAAACTTATGTTGGCCCAAATCTAGCAGTCCGGCGCATCCGAATCGACAAGTGGCGGATTCTTTATGTTGTTGACCGGGTTAATGACCAGATTCTGGTAATTGGTGTGCGCCAGCGGCCTCCTTATCAGTACGAGGATTTAGAGTCCCTGCTGAGGGATTTGAACTAGCTATAACTTACACCACACCCTCTCTCCCCCTACTTCCTCGATATAGCCGCCTACACGCGCCTCCATTTCTTCCCGGCTGCCAAAAAAGGTGCTCAACTGGGAGCGGAAGGCCCAGATGGCGTCAAACTTTACCTGCCTGGCTTGCTCGCTGACCGTATAGATGCTGGGGCGCCACCGATCCAGGCTGTCGGCCTCCAGCCAGCCGAGCTTCTCCACATAAGGATAATCTTCATAGCAGCAGAGGCTGCTGGGCCAGACGGTTTCGGCGGCGGCGCGCACCAGCAGATGGTCGACGTGGTGGCCGATCGCCAGCGGCGCCACCACCTGGCCGCAGGCAGGCAGCGCGCGCAGCTGCTGCACAATCTCCGCCTGCAGCCCGGATTCAGCCGGATGAATCTCGCCGAAGATCTCGGCGTCCGAGTTGTAAAGCGGCGCCCCGCTCTGCGGCGCCAGCCGGTAGATGCAGTCCGGCACGGCCAGATGCAGGAAATCGGCCCCTAGAATGGCGCAGGCGGCCCTATCTTCGGCGCGCCGCTCGGCCGCGGCGTCGCCCGCCAACTGCCAGCGCTCATGCAGCCCGGCGATGTACGCCGACTGCGCCAGGCGAGGCGGGCTGCCCGCCATGACGGTGACGATCAGGATACGCTCGCCCCCCTGCGTGCGCGCATAAATCTGCCCGCCGCAAGAAAGCGCAACGTCGTCCAGATGCGGAGCAAGATAGAGGGCGGCATACGGAGCAGTGGATTGATTTTCGGCGTGTGTGGGCATGATCAGGCTTACGGATTGGATGTACAATTTGGATGATGATCAACAGTATAAAAACCAGTACAAAAAGACCAGTACAGCGGACTGTACACCGCTTTTTACACAAAAGGAAGAGACCGTGTCACCAATTCAAAACCCACTGCCGCGCCGCGTGGCGATGCTCAGCTACCACACCTGCCCGCTGGCGAAGCTGGGCGGGCAGAAGACGGGCGGCATGAATGTCTATGTGCGCGACTTCAGCCAGGCGCTGGCGGCCACCGGCATCCAGGTGGATGTCTTTACGCGGCGGCAGCCGGGCTGCGAACCGGTCGTCAACCACGAGTTGGGGCCGAACTGCCGGGTCATCCATATCGCAGCCGGGCCGGACCGGCTGATGACGGTGCAGGAGATGGAAGGCTATCTGGACGAATTTACGGCCGGCGTGCTGGCCTTCGCCGCCGCGGAGGGCGCCACCTATGAGCTGATCCACAGCCACTACTGGCTGTCGGGGCTGGTCGGCGAGCGGCTGGCCGCCGCCTGGGGGGGCATCCCGCTGGTGCAGATGTTTCACACCCTGGGCCACATGAAGAATGCCATCGCCCGCAGCCCCAGCGAGTTTGCCACACCGGTGCGGCTGGCGGGCGAAACCCACATTGTGCAGGCGGCGGATCGGCTGATTGCGGCCACGCCCGCCGAGGAAGAACAGTTGATCGGCCTCTACGGCGCAGCGCCGGCCAAGATCGCCGTCGTGCCGCCGGGGGTGGACCTGGAACGCTTCAAGCCGCTGGCGCGCAGCCAGGCCATGCAGGCCATCGGCATCCCGCCGCAGCGCAAGAACATTTTGTTTGCCGGACGCATCGAGCCGCTCAAGGGCATCGATACGCTGCTGGAGGCGCTGGCGCTGCTGCAGGCGCGGCAGGCGCAAAAGCTGGATGACGTCTGCGTCACCATCATCGGCGGCGACCCGTGGACGCCGGTGCCGGAATCGGAGATGGAGCGGCTGCAGACGATGGCGGGCGAGTTGGGGCTGCGCGATCTGGTCGCCTTCGCCGGCGCGCGCGACCAGGATTTGCTCCCCTATTACTTTGCCGCCGCCGAAATGGTGGTGGTTCCCTCGCACTACGAAAGCTTCGGCATGGTGGCGCTGGAAAGCATGGCGATGGGCACGCCCGTAATTGCCTCGCGCGTGGGCGGGCTGGCCCACCTGGTGATGGACGGGGCTGCAACGGCTATCTGGCCCCCGCAGGCGACGCCGCCGCCCTAGCCGCGCGCATCCTGGACCTGCTCGACTGTGCGCAATGCCGGGCGCAGATGAGCGAGGAGGCGCAGCGCTACGCCCGCGCCTACGCCTGGCCCAAGATTGTGGATCGCATGTTGGCCGTCTACGCGGGTGTGATGCAGCCGGTGTGATGCAGCCAGTGCGGCTAGGCCGCCACGCCCAGCGCCGCCAGTTCCGCCACCAGATCCATGCCGGGCAGATAGTGAATCGTCTGCAGCCCCACAGCGCGCGCGCCGGCGATGTTGGCGGCGGAATCGTCGATAAAGAGCGCTTCTTGGGGGCGGCGGCCCAACTGCGCCAGCGCCAGATGGTAGATGGCGGCGTCCGGCTTGGCCAGCTTGACATCGCCGGAGCCGATGATGACATCAAACGCATCGGCAATCGGGTGTTTGCCCGTGAGCAGCGTCATCAGCCCCGGCATGGCGTTGCTGATGATGGCGGTCTGGTAGCGGCTGTGCAGGCGGCGGATAGCATCGATCAGGGGGCGGTCGAACTGGTCGCCGGCCCAAAATTCGCGGCGGAAAAAGGCCAGGTCGCTGTCGGACAGCGCAAGCTCGCGCTGCACACGCCGCCAGTTCTCCTCTTCCGAAAATTCGCCGCGCTGGGTGCGCAGCCCACCATCACTGTTAAAAACGACAAACTCCGCACCGCCCGGCATCAAGCCAAAGCGTTCTTCAATGCGCCGGCGCGGCGCATGGTCCTGCGTGCGGAGCAACACCCCGCCTATATCAAAGATCAATGCTTGGATCATTTGTTCTAACCTAAGGTATAATAACGACGGAAACAACTTGAACAGACTGGCTTGAACAGAATATGGATACGCAGCAGTATATTTGATTGGGCGGACAAATGGCAGAATCCATCGGCAAGATCGTCAAATCCAACAGCCATGTGGACTATGTGTGCCAGATATTCGGCATCGGGGAGGTGGAGAGTCCGCCGCCGCCCGCGGCCTACACCTTCGGCACATTTGTGTCGATTGCGCTGGAAGAGGAGGGGGGCAGCCTGATCGGGGTGATCTACAACACGCTGTTGATGAATCCGGATTTCGGCAGCCTGGGGCCGCGCCTCAGCCCGCGCAGCGAGGTGGAGATTTTCTCGCCCGACTACTTAGCGGAGACGGCCACGCTGTTGGGCATCTTTGCGCTGGGTTGGGTGGATGCAGCCGGGCGCACGCTGCAAGGGGTGCCGGCGCTGGCCGCGTCGGTCAACTGTCCGGTGCAGCGGCTGAGCGGCAGCGAGCTGCGGGCCTTTCACAGCGACGACAGCGGGCGGGTGAGCCTGCGCTATGCGCCGCTGATTCTGGCGCAGAACAACCCGCTGGCGCCTCCGCTGCTGATCGCCATCATCGACCAACTGGCGACGCTCTTCCCCGCCGGCAGCGCCCAGTTGACCGTGATGCGCAACAACCTTGCCTGGAAGAGCATTGTGCAGCCGGCGGGGTGAGCAATGGGCAGAAGGCCCGGCGCATTCCAAACGTTTTGAGGAGGAATACACATGCAGACGGTGCTTGGGTTAGAGAGAATTACCTTTGACCCGCTTGTGATGGGAGGCAGACCCTGTATTCGAGGGATGCGGGTGACGGTCAGCATGCTGATGGGTCTGCTTGCGGCCGGCCACAGCATTGAGCGCATACTGGAAGCGTATCCCTATCTTGAGCGTGAAGATATTCAACAATCGCTTACCTATGCAGCATGGCGAACAGAAGAAAAAGAAGTAAACTTGCTGCCGCAGTGAAATAGAAAAGTATGGCGCATAAGCAGAAGGAAACCGCATAGCCATCATGACGATTGATTGCATCGGCACCGTCAAAGGGCCGGGAGAAACCCCCAACGAGTACACCTTTATCGCCCCGGACCCGGAGCAGCGGGTCAAATTCGGCGAGTTTGTCTACTACCTGGGCTGGGCGGACAGCGAGGAGCGGCCGATCCTGGGGCGCGTAACTAACCGCCGCTCGGTCAAGCTCTTCCCCGACAACTTTATGGCCGACCCTGGCGTGCCGCCCAGCGAAATGGCGGCGCTGTTGGGCTATGAGTGCAGCGCCAACGAACTGTTCGAGATCACCGTGGCGGTGCTGGGCTATTTTGCCGCCGCGCTCAACGAGTTCGTCAACCCGCGCGTGCCGCCCGCCGGCGGCGCGCCAGTCTACATCGCCGATGACGCACTGCTGGCGGGCATGTTGAGCAAAAAGCAGCGCGGGCAGCGCGGCAGCGCCTATCTCGGCAGCCTGCTCAGCCGGCCCGCCGACGCCGTGCCGGTGGCGGTGGATGTGCGCGGCTTCACCAGCACCCACCTGGCCATCATCGCCAGCACCGGCAGCGGCAAAAGCTATCTGGCCGGCGTGCTGCTGGAAGAAATGATGATGCCGCACAACCGCGCCGCCGTGCTGATCGTCGACCCGCACGGCGAATATGGCACGCTGCAGGAGATGCCCAACCTGCCGGCGTTCAGCGAAGGCAACTACCGCCCGCGCGTGCGCGTGATGACGCCGGACATGATCCGCGTGCGCATCGACAGTCTCTCGCTGGCGGATCTGCGCTATCTGCTCGTCAACCTGTCCGAGAAAATGCACTACCAGTTGGGCCGCGCCTTTTCCTTCGCCCAGCGCAGCGCCAAAAACAAACACTACACGCTGGAGCAGCTTCTCTATGCCGTGCGCCAGACCGGCGACGCCAAAAAGGGCGAGGAGGGTCTGGACGAGGAAGACGCCACCACCGGCGCGCTGGTGTGGCGGCTGCAAAGCGCGCTGGGCAACAGCCGCATCTTTCACGATTTTGAAAACATGGAGCTGGAAGAGCTGTTCAAACCCGGCCAGTGCACCGTGGTGCAGCTCAACGAGGTGGACCGCCGCGAACAGCAGGTCATTGTGGCCACGCTGCTGCGCCGTGTCTACCAGGCGCGCATGGACACGGAAAAGCACAAGGTTGCGCGCGGCGAAAGCGGCTATATCCCCTACCCCGTCTTTTGCCTGTTGGAAGAGGCGCACAACTATGCGCCGGCCAATGCCGACGCCGTCAGCTCCGATGTGCTCAAGACGATCCTCAGCGAGGGGCGCAAGTTCGGCGTGAGCGTCGGGCTGATCACGCAGCGGCCGGGCAAGCTGGACAGTGATGTGCTGTCGCAGTGCATGACCCAGTGCATCATGCGCATCACCAACCCCATCGACCAGAACCGCATCGCCGAATCGGTCGAGAGCATGGGCCGCGACCTGCTCAAGGAGCTGCCTTCGCTCAGCAAGGGGCAGGTGATCGTCAGCGGGGCCAGCGTCAACACCCCCGTGCTGCTGCGGGTGCGCACGCGCATCACCCGCCACGGGGGCACCGACCTCGATGCCCCCGATGCCTGGATGCACTACTTCGAGGACGGCCAGCCGGAGCAGGAGGTGCGCGACAGCGCGCTCTTTGCCGAAAAGCCGGTCAATTACGAAGAAGACGGCGATGTGCTGTGGGCGTAACTTACCGCTCGCGCTGCTCCAAGGAAATTGGGTTGCTCTCCGGGTCGCGGCCCTGGGCTACCTTGACGCCGCCGCCGGCGTCGAAGATCTCTTCCAGCACAACCCCGCGCGCCAGCAGCGTGTTGCGCGCCACTTCGATATCCTCGACCCCAAAAACCACCATGGGAGCATCGTCGCCGACGCTGTTGGAGCCGCCGGCATTGAGCGCCAATTTGCAGGCGCCGGTGCCCAGCAGCACCCAACGCTCCTGCGAGTAGTCTTCCAGGTCGGCAGGCTGCAGGATGTCAAAACCCAGTTTGTCGCGGTAAAAAGAGGTCATCAAGCGCATATCCTGCACATACAGGATAACCGACACGATGCCCGTCAGCACACGCTGCGCTACCGCCGCCTCTTGCTTGGCCGGGTCGAGCGCCCCTTCCAGCCGCTCGACCAGACGCACTAAGTTGGTGCGCGTGACGACCCCCACCACCAGATCGTTCTCGACCACCGGCAGCATCGTCACCTGCGGGTCGAGCATCATCTCCATCGCCTCTTCCAAAGGGGTTTCCGGCGCAATAATAGGGACACCCGGCTCGGTCAGGTCTGCAGCCGTCACGGCCATCGTGTGGCGCAGTTGGTCCTTGTAGTTGCGATACTCTTCCAGATTGAGCGGGATCATCCCCGAAAGCACCGAGAAGTAGCGCGGCTCGCGGATGGGCGCGTTGCGCAGGATCAGATCATGGTCGGTGATAATCCCCAGCAGATGGCCGGCGTCGTCCACGACGGGCATACCGCTGATCTGGTTGACGCGCAGCAGGCGCGCCAGTTCGGGAATGTGTGTGCCGGCAGTCACCGTGATGGCCGGGCTGGTCATGACATCGCGAGCGAACATAAAAACCTCTCTGCATGAGCGCAGCTTTGCCCGTCACCGGTCAAAGAGCTGCGCGGAAAATTTGCCGTCTTTGTAGAACAACTCGCCGTCCACCACAATTTCGCTGTCACGGCGCATATCACAGATAAAATCCCAATGAACGCTGGAGCGGTTGCGGCTGCCCGTTTCCGGCGCGCCGGCGCCGACCGCCACATGCAGCGTGCCGCCGATTTTTTCGTCGAACAGGATGTTCTTGGTAAAGCGCTGAATCTGATCGTTTGTGCCGATGGCAAACTCGCCCAGATAGCGGGCGCCGGCGTCGCTGTCAAGCTGGCTGAGCAGATAGGCTTCGTTTTTGCCGGCGCGCGCCTCCACCACTTTGCCTTGCTCAAAGACAAACTCGACGCCGTCCACCTCGCGCCCGCCGCGCAGTGCGGGATAGCTGAACTTGATCCAGCCCGTCACCGACTCCTCCACCGGCCCGGTGAAGATTTCGCCGCTGGGCATGTTGCGCTGGCCGTCGCTGTTGACAAAGCTGCGCCCGGCGATGGAAAGCGTCAGATCCACATACGGCCCGCGCACCGTCACCTGCGACTTGCCCGCCAGCCAATCGACCAGCCGCTGCTGTCGCTCGTGCACCTGGTTCCAGCAGGCCACCGGGTCGGGCTGGTCGGCGTAGGTGGCGGCGTAGACAAAGTCGGCATACTCGCGCAGACTCATATCGGCTTCTTGGGCGTACGCTTCGCAAGGAAAGACGGTGAGCACCCAGCGGTGCGCCCCCTCCGCCGCCCGCTGCAGGTAGGTTTGCAAAAGCGAGCGCTGCGCCGTCTGCTGCAGCCGCTGCCGTTCCGGTTCGACGCCGCTGAGCGCGCGCGTATTGGCCGGCGCCGCAATCACAATGCGCGCATCCACGCGCTCGGCCAGCAGTTGGTCGACCGGCGAAAGCCAGGCCAACTGTTCGTCGCTGGCGTGTTTGAGCACAATCTCATCCAGCGAATTGGCCATAAGCTGCACCGTCGGCTGCCCGCCCGCGGCCAGCACCTGCTCAACCACCTGCTCGACCAGCGGCAGGGTGAGCACATCGGCGCGCACCAACACCCATTGGCCGGGGCGAACATCCACACAATAACCGGTCAACAGCCGGGCCAGCCCTTCGCAGCGTGTATCCAAAACCGTCTGCTCCTGCGCATTTGGGTGCGCCCCCATCGATCTGGCGTGCGCTAGATAGTCCTGCAGCCATTATAGCGGAAGGGAGAGAGGGCGGGAAATAAATTGACTCACCCCCTGCGATCCGGTGCAATCGGGTGCGATCCTGCCAAATTGACACAGCTTCCGCTGCTGTGCCACAATTGGCGAGATATTCGGTTGAATCATCATGCGCAAAGGAGCGTTATTTCTATGGCTTTTCATACCCCGGAGTGGGTAAAAAACGCAATCTTTTACCAGGTTTTTCCCGATCGCTTCGCCCGCAGCGAACGAGCGCCGCAGCTGCCGGGCGTGACCTTTCTGGAATGGGGGACCCCGCCGGAGATCGACGGCTTCCAGGGCGGCGACCTGTATGGCATGGTGGACAAGCTGGACTACCTGCAGGCGCTGGGCGCCAATGCCCTCTATCTGTGCCCGATCTTTGCCTCTGCCTCCAACCATCGCTATCACACCTTTGATTATATGCAGGTCGACCCGCTGCTGGGCGGCAACGCCGCGCTGCGCGAACTGCTGGACGCCGCCCATGCCCGCAATATGTATGTCGTGCTGGACGGCGTCTTCAACCACGCCAGCCGCGGCTTCTGGGCCTTTCACCATATCCTCGAATGCGGCGGCAATTCCCCCTATCTGGACTGGTTCACCGTCCACGACTGGCCGCTGCGCCCCTACGAGCATGACGCCAAGCACCCGGCCAACTATGACGCCTGGTGGGACCTGCCGGCGCTGCCCAAGTTCAACATCAAAAATGAAGGTGTGCGCCGCTATCTGCTCGACGTGGCGCGCTACTGGATCGACTTCGGCATTGACGGCTGGCGGCTAGATGTGCCGGAGGAGATCAAGGATGTGGCCTTCTGGCGCGCCTTCCGCCAGACCGTCAAGCAAGGCAACCCGGACGCCTATATCGTGGGCGAAATCTGGCACGACGCCAAAGGCTGGCTGAAGGGCGACCGCTTTGACGCCGTCATGAACTATGTCTTCAGCCGCCTAGCGCTGGGCTTTTTCGGCGGCGAAGAGCTGAACACCGAATACAAGCCGGGCGGCTACACCCTGGTCGAGATTGACGGGCGCGACCTGGCGGCGGGGCTGCAGCATATGTTCAGCATCTACTCCTGGGAAGTGGCGCAGGCGCAGTTGAACCTGATGGACAGCCACGACACCGCCCGCACGCTGTGGACCGTGGGCGGCGACGAGAGTGCGCTGCGGCTGTGCACCCTCTTCCAGATGACCATGCCGGGCGCGCCCTGCATCTACTATGGCGACGAGATCGGCTTGATCGGGGCCACCGACCCCTTTTCACGCGCTGCCTTTCCCTGGCAGGACAAGAGCCAGTGGAACCAGCCGCTGCTGCACTTCTTCCAACGCGCGGGGATGCTGCGCCGGCAGCATGCCGTGCTGCGCACCGGCAAGTTTGACGTGCTCCACGCCGAGGGCGATCTCTTTGCCTTCCGCCGCCGGCTGGGCGAGCAGACGGCTGTCGTCGTCTTTAACCGCGGCCCCCAGAATGCCCAGCTCGACCTGGCGCTGCCCGACGAGCGCAGCGGGCGCGCCTTTGAAGATGTCTGGAACGGCGGCAGCACACAGCTTCAGAACCATACCCTGCCGTCGGTTTCCGTCCCGGCCCGCTCGGCGGCCATTCTGGTGGGAGGCGAGTAAGTCTTTTTGCAACGCGGCGCTGCCGCGGCGGCTGTCATTTCAGCCAGTAGTGCGGTAAGCTTTCCCGCCCGGTGCAAGCTGAATGGTCAGGAGCAGGGGGGATGGCGCAGGTGACGTGGGGCAGCCCGCAGATGAGCGAGCTGTATGGCTCTATGCTGTACTATGGGGGCAAGGTATATGGGGCAAGGTACATAGGTTGGGCAGAAGGAACGCCCAGGAACTCACGAATGATATTACCCAAGAAGCGAGACCCCAGGTTCATCACTGTGCGTCGCGGCGGCATCCTCCAAGACGCCGATCATCACCTGCTTGCGGTATGGGCGGCTGATTGCGCACAGCATGTGTTGCACTTGTTCGAGGAAATACAACCCAATGACGACCGGCCGCGGCGAGCCATCGAATTGGCGCGCGCTTGGGCGCAAGGTGAGATTACGATGACGCAAGCGCGTACGTCCGCCGGCTTCGCCAACGCTGCAGCCAGAGAGTTGGGCGAAGCCGCACGGCATGCCGCGTACGCTGCGGGCCAGGCGGCGGCGGTGGCGCATGTTGCCGCCCATGAGCTCGGCGCTGCGGCCTACGCAATCAAGGCCGTGCGGGCAGCCGCGCCAAAGGGCGAGAGCGAGTCCGCCGGTCGTCGGGAATGCCAGTGGCAGCGCGAGCAGCTGCCGGAAGCGATCCGCGACCTTGTCGTGGATGATCAGCGACTGCGCAACGACATCTGCTGGTTTGTGTTCGACTGTTAGTCGATGACTGGGTTAATCAATCGCGGGAACTGCAGCGGCGGCGGCACGACCATGACGTACTATCTCTGCGCCCTCCGCGACCCCTCAGCGCCTCTGCGTTAAAGCATTGATCAGCCGAAGGTTTCTGCGGGCTTTCAACCTCTGGTATAATGGCGCGAGGGCCAACACCTGGGCAGGCGCGTCTGCGTGCCGGGTGTTGGCAATTTTATCAAATGACCAATATCTCATCCGCTCCGGCCCACCCGGCCAGTGCGGCTCAATCGAAGGCCGCATCGGGGGTGCAGCGTTTCCGGCGCCGCATTGCACCCGCCTCCACGCCGGAAGCGGAGCTGGCGGCCTCCAGTGTCGTGAATGTGCAAGTCTGGATGGACCAGGCGCTGTGGCGGCCCGCCGGGCTGTGGGCCTTTGTCGCCGGGCTGCTGGCCACGGGCGGCTTGCGCCTGCTGGGCGATCTCAACTGGCAGGCGCTGGCGCTGCTGGCGCTGCTGGTGGACCCACTGTGGGGCGGCATCTGGCGGCTGGCCGGGGGACGCCAGGCGCTGCTGACCTTGCCCCGCCTGGCCGGCGAAGGCAAGCTCTCGCTGCCCTATCTGCAAAGCGGCTCCCCTGCCGCACGCTTGTTGGAGGGAGACCACACGGATGTCTGGCCCGCAGCCGTGCGGATTGGGGCGCCCGCCGTTTTGGTGGCGCTGGCCGTGGCGGCGCTGCTGGGCGTCTATGCGCTGGGGCTGACACTGGCGGTGGTCGTGCTGGCCGCGCTGGGCTGGACGCTGCGCCACAGCTTCGGCAATGCCGCGCCGCTGCCCTACAGCATCGTCGCCATCGGCCTGCCCTGGCTGCTGACCGTGCAGCAGGTGCAGCAGCAGGTGCAGCAAAACAGTGACGGCGTGGCCTGGCTGCCGCAGCTTCTGCTGGCCGGGCTGTGGACCATCCACCAGTGGGGCGGGCTGCGCAATGTGGAGCGCAGCAGCGGGCAGGCGGATTGGCTGGGGCTGGCGGCGATGGGGGCCGCGCAGATCGGCTTGTGTGTGCTGTTGATCGCGATCCAGGCGCCCTTGTGGATCGCGCCGCTGGCCGTGCTTCTGCTGCCGGTGTGGCTGCTGGCCTACCAGCAGCAGCCGCTGCGCCGCCTGCGGGTGCTTTGGCTGGCGGCAATGTTGGTGAGCGCCGTGGCCTTGGGCCAGACGGTGGGAGTTTAGTGGGAATTTAGATGGATACGGAGCTGCGATGGTAAATGAGGTGCTTACACGGGCAAATGTCGGCGCCGGCAACACTGGCGTGGATGGAACCAATGGGGCAGGCGGCATCACTGCCGCCAGTGGCGCTAATGGCGCCAGTAGCGCCACTGACTACCGGCTCGTCACAATCGAAGATCTGCGGCGTGACCCGGAGGTGGTTGCCTTTTTGCTGGCCGCTAATGCCAACATGAAGGCATTGGGATTTACGGAACATGGCCAGCGCCATGCCGGACTGGTGGGCAATATCGCCGAAAACGTGCTTGACCATCTGGGCTATGACCCGCGCGTGCCCCAGTTGGCCAACGTAGCCGGCTATCTGCACGATATCGGCAACGCCATCCATCGTCAGAATCACGCCTTGAGCGGGAGCCTGATGGCGTGGGAAATTCTCAAACGAATGGGAGTCTCCCCGCAGGAGTGTACGCTCATCATGAATGCCATCGGCAACCATGAGGAAGAGCGTGGCATGGCGACAACCCCTGTATCCGCCGCCATTATTATCGGCGACAAAGCGGATGTGCACCGCAGCCGCGTGCAGAACCCGCGCATGGAGGATTTTGACATCCACGACCGCGTCAACTATGCCGCCAAACGCAGCTTTGTGCGCGTCAACGCCGAAGAAAAAAGTATTGCGCTGGAACTCGAAATCGACACCCACTATGCAGCCGTGATCGAGTATTTCGAGATTTTCTTGAGCCGTATGACGATGATGCGCCAGGCTTGTGAATTTTTGGGCTGCAAGTACCGCCTGGTCATCAACGATACGCAGTTTGCCTGAGCCTGGCTGGTAACCCTCTGGGTGTCTCTCCGGACATTGGCCGGTATGCCGGACAGGAACTGGCTGCGCCGCGGCTGCGTTGCTATGGATTGGTCTACAAAAGCTGGCGAGAGTGTAAAAAATTTCGATGCCTGACGTTTTTGCGTCTTTGAGCCGTCTTCTCGATTGGCGCAGTCTTTTGGATGTAGCGCTGGTTGCCGTCGTTATCTACACGGGGCTGCGCCTGTTCCGCGGCACCCAGGCCGTCCAATTGCTGCGCGGCATTTTGATTGTCGCCCTCTTTATTGCGCTGCTCAGCCTGATGGCCGATCTGCCCGCCTTTAACTGGCTGCTGCGCAACAGCGTGCCGATGGTGCTGGTGGCGATCCCGGTGATCTTTCAGCCGGAACTGCGCCGTGCGCTGGAACGGCTGGGCCGCTCATCGCCCCTGCTGAACCGGCGCGGCGATACGACGCGGATGCAGGCCGTCATCAACGAAGTGGTGAAAGCGGTGGATTTTCTGGCGCAGCGCCGCACCGGCGCGCTGTTGGTCTTTCAGGGCGTCACCGGCATGGGGGATGTGATCGAGCGCGGCGTGCGCGTGGATGGGGAAGTAAGCAGCGAACTGTTGACGACGATATTTTTCCCCAACACGGCTTTGCACGACGGCGCCGTTATCGTGCAGGGCGACCGTGTCATCGCCGCAAGCTGCGTGCTGCCGCTGACCGACCGCGAGTTGGCCGACAGCCAGTTGGGGACGCGCCACCGCGCCGCCATCGGCGTCTCCGAACAGTCGGACGCGCTGGTGGTCGTCGTCTCAGAAGAGACAGGACGCATTTCCGTGGCCCGCAACGGGCGCATCGTGCGGCTGGATGTCAACCGCCTGCGCGCCGTACTGAGTGATTTTTATTCTGTAGCGTAAACACAAGTATGAATCCAGTATGAACACCAAACTATCCGGTTCGCGTGCGACGCGCGCCGCCCCTATTCTAGCCGACCTTGCGACGGTGCTCCTCTCCGTGGTGCTGGCCCTCGCCGTCTGGTGGATTGCGATCAACCAGGAAAACCCCCTCGTGTCGCAAGATTTCGGCGAGCGCGTGCCGGTGTCGGTGCTTGGTCTAGGCGAAAACTTGGTCGTCGTTGAAGACCTGAGCGCTGAATCGGTGCGGCTGCGGCTGCGCGCGCCGCGCAATTCCTGGGAAGACCTGACGCTCTCCGATTTTCGGGCCACGCTGGACCTGACCGATCTGGGGCCAGGCCAGCATGATGTCATGGTGCAGGTGAAAAGCCTTGACCCCCAGGTCGGCATTCTGGATGTGCAGCGCCCGCAGCTGCGCGTGACGCTCGATACATTGGCGAGCAAAGAAGTGCCGGTGCAAGTCGAAATTCTCGACGGCGCCGCCTTTGGCTATGACGCGCAGCCCGCCATCTACCGGCCTATCACCGTGACAGTGAGCGGCCCTTCCACCCAGGTGCAGCAGGTAACGCGCGCCCGCTCCGAAGTCTATCTGCGCAGCGCCAAAAACCAGGTGGAACGTATGCAAGCGGTGACGCCGGTGGATGCGCAAGACCAGGTTGTCGCGCGCGTCAACGCCGAACCGGCGCTGGTCCAGGTGGTCGTGCCGGTGGAGCAGTGGCCGGGACGCAAAGAGGTGGCCGTGCGCGTCAAGCTGGAAGGACGCCCCGCCGACGGCTATCGCCTCAGCAGCGTCAAGGTCGAACCATCCACCGTTGTGCTGCAAGGCGCGGCCGAAGTGCTGGCCGGTGTTCCGGGCTATGTGGAGACAGCCCCACTGGCGCTGGATGGCGCCACTGGTGATGTGCGCACCCGCCTGCAGCTGCTGCTGCCGGAGGGGGTGATTTCCTCCGAGGGCGATACGGTCGTCGCCACCGCCGGTGTGACGGCAATTGAAGGGGGCGTCACCATTTCACAGCCGCTGGTGCAGCAGGGGCTTTCCCCCGGCTTCAAGGCGCAGAGCGCGCTGCAAGCAGTCGATGTCATCCTCAGCGGCCCGGTGCCTCTGCTGGATTCACTCAACCAGGATGATGTCTTTGCCATACTTGACCTGTCCGGGCTAATATCCGGTACACACGCCGTCAATCCCAAGGTGGTGCTGCCGGACGGCATCCGGCTGCAGAGCGTCATCCCCGAACTAGTGGAGGTTGTCATCGCCCTGGCGGATGGGCTTCCTGCACCTATGCCGGCGGGCGTGGGCGGCGATACGCCGCTCGCCACGCCGGCGCCGGACAGCGAATCACCTGCCGGCGAACCAGGCGAGCCGGAAACGGCAGCGCCCATCACCAATACCGTGGAATCAGCCACGCCTGCGCCGCTCAGCGGCGAGAGTCCTTAGAGAAAAAATGCTATGCAAAGACGCAAACCCGTAGTAGCCCTTGTCGGCCGGCCCAATGTCGGCAAATCCACGCTTTTCAACCGCCTGATCGGACGCCCGGTGGCGATTGTCGAAGACATCCCCGGCACCACGCGCGACCGCATTTACGGCGACAGCGACTGGAACGGCGTGGGCTTTATTGTCATCGACACCGGCGGCTTGGAAGACCCAGCCGTTATGAGCGACGAGCGGCGCAAGCTGGCCGCTGCCCGCCCGGACTCCGGTTCCGCCCCGTTTATCGCCTATATCCAAAACCAGGCGCGGCTGGCCATCGCCGAAGCCGACGCCACCATCCTGGTGGTGGATGGCCGCGATGGGCTGACGGCGGCGGACGAGGAGGTGGCTGAGGTCCTGCGGCTGGCCGCCAAACCGGTCTTTGTCGCGGTCAACAAAGCCGAGGGAGCCAAAGTCAAGCAGGACGCGGTCGAATTCTGGAATTTAGGACTGGGCGAGCCTTACCCCACCAGCGCCTATCACGGCGACGGCGTGGGCGATCTGCTGGACGAGCTGGTCAAGGCGCTGCCCGCCTATCCGGCGGAAGAAGAAGAGAGCGACGCAATCGGGATTGCCATTGTGGGGCGGCCCAATGTGGGCAAGAGCAGCCTGCTCAATGCCTTGACCGGCCAGGAACGCGCCATCGTCTCCGAAGTGCCCGGCACGACGCGCGACCCCATCGACATGGAGATCACCTTTGAAGGCCAGCCCCTCTTGCTGGTGGACACCGCCGGCATCCGGCGGCGCGGGCGTGTGGAACCCGGCATCGAACAATACAGCGTCCTGCGCAGTATGCGCAGCATCGACCGCTCCGATGTGGCGCTGCTGCTGATCGACGCCGTCGACGGCGTGACGGCGCAGGACACCCACATTGCCGGCCATATCCTGGAAGCGCAGAAGAGCGTGGTGGTGGTCATCAACAAGTGGGACGCGCTGGAAAAAGACAGCAACACCATGAATGATTTTGCGCACAAGGTGCGCGAGCAGCTTGACTTCCTCGACTATGTGCCGGTCATTTTTGTCAGCGCCAAGACCCACCAGCGCATCCACCAGGTGCTGCCGACGGCGCTGCGCGTCGTGGAGGCGCGCCGCCACCGCCTGAGCACCTCAGAAGTCAACGAAGTGCTGCACAAAGCCTATGAGGCAATTCAAGTGCCCTCCAAGCAGGGGCGGCCGCTGCGGCTCTACTACGGCACGCAGGTGAGCAACGAACCGCCGACCTTCGTCATTTTCGTCAATGACCTGGAGATCATACACTTCTCTTACGAGCGCTATCTGGAGAACCGGATGCGCGCCTACTATCCCTTTGAAGGCACGCCGCTCAAGCTGATCTTCCGCGCCCGGCGCAACGAAGATGAATAGCCGCGTATCCGGATAAGCTGCCAGGGCCGGCGCTACCAGTCGGTGGCGCGCCGCTCCGCCACGACCAGCTCGTACAGCGCCGCAGTCTGCTGCGCCACGTTGCGCCAGTTGTAGATGTGACGAATCTCGTTGCGGGCGGCGGCGCGGCGGCGGGCCGCCGCCTCCGGGTCCGCAAACACCTGGCCGACGGCCCAGACAATGCTCATGGGGTTGTCGGGCATGACGGTCAAGCCGTTGTACAGGTGACGCACCACTTCGCCCAACCCGCCCACGCTCGAGGCGATGACGTTGCAGTCAGCCGCCATCGCCTCCAACGCCACAATGCCGAACGGTTCGTAGAGGCTGGGAAAAATGGCGGCATCGGCGATGCGATAGAGACAATCGCGCTCTTGATCGCTAATGTAATCCAAGAAGGTGATGGCGCCGTCGACATTGAGTTCGTAGGCCAGCGGCCACAGCGAGCTGCCGTTCTTGCCCGCCACCAGCAGCCGGGTGTTGGGATAGTCCGCCAGGATGCGCGGCATGGCGCGCACGAGCACCTGCAGCCCCTTTTCATGCACGATCCGCCCCACAAACAGCAGCAGCCGCTCGCCGTTGGGCGCATAGCGCGCGCGCACGGCGGCCAGCTCGTCCGACGGACAGGCGTCCTCAGCGAGCGGCGCAACACCGTTGGGGATCACAGCCACCTTGTTGGCGGGCAGTTCAAAATACTCCTGCAGTTCCCGCTGCATGAACTGTGAGCAGGCAATCACCCGCCAGGCTTCATAACAGCTCAGCCACTCGGTGCGGTCGATCTGATAGCTGGTTTCGCCCGGCGTGTAGCCCCGGTGGCGCCCGCGTTCGGTGGCATGAACGGTCGTCAGCAGCGGCGTCTTCCAGCGCTCTTTGAGCGCTATCCCCGCCTTGCTGACCAGCCAATCATGCACATGAATCAGATCATAGGGCGCGGCATCACCCAAGGGGAGTGCCGCCTCCTGCAAAAAATGGTTGCTGCTGATCACACTGTTGAAATTGTCTTGGGGGTCCAGCGGCGGCACATCCACCCGGTAAACCGTCAGGAACTCGGAAACCTTCTCCACGCCGGCGCCGCCATTGTAATGCGGCGTCACCAGGTCGATGGCAATCGGCCCCTCAGCGGTGGCTTGTCCCGCCAGCACAGGGGCTAATTCCGTGACATGTTTGCCGAGGCCGCCGACCACATGCGGCGGAAATTCCCAGGAAAGCATCAGAACGCGCATTGGGTGTATAAAACTCCTTTACAAGCTCATTACGCCCATCATCGGCTTTCGATGTTCTGCTGTTGTCGGCCCGATGTATGCGCTGGGTTGCGCCGCTGCTGCGTCAGGGGCCGGGTCAGAAGCCGGCGGCGGGCTGCGAAAGCGGCAGCCACTTGCC
>JBBRBX010000088.1:0-25396 GCA_038205395.1 Caldilineales bacterium | reverse complement strand
CGGCAAACTGGCTGGTCAGGTCGTCGATGACCTGATACGTGCGACGGTTGGCGCCGGCGGCATTCAGTGTGTACGGTCTGTTCATGGCTGCATCTACGCTTCCGCACCGGAAGACAAAATTTGCGTATAGGTCGCAGCACGCGCCAGAACCGGCGAGACCTGCTGCGGCTGGCGGCCGGACTCGATGCAGACATGCTGCACCTGATAGCTGAGAGATGCCTGGTACGGCTCTTGCAGCGCCGCCCAGATGCGCGTCTGCTCCTCCAGCGAGAGCGTCTCCAGCGTCACACGCAGCTCCTCATCTCCCCCCTGCAAGCCGCCGCGCAGCTCTGCCCCACGCAGGGTGGGATAATCGTGCAAAATTTGCAGAATACGGCCCAGCAGCCGCTGCTCATCCCCCGGATCGGCAAGCATGGGGGTGACGAGATAGTGCAGGTTGATCGGCAGGCACTGGCGCTCAACCTGGTTGGCTGTAGGCCGTGACGGCTGCTGATTGAGCAGAAACTCGTTGCGCGTAATGCGGTAAAGCCACAGCGAGATGCCTGTCTGGCTCTCCTGCTGCATTTCCTTGGGCGAAGCCTGCCGCACGACAGGCCCTGCCGCCGGCAAGTTGGCCTCGAGCAGTTCCTCCAAGGTTTGTGTCACCGCCTGCACTGCCGTATAGTCACTCATGCAGTTCGCCGTTCTCCTCGCCGCGCCAGATATTCATACACATTTCAATAAACTCCACCGGCACTGCCAGATCCTGAAAGTAGCGCCGCTCGCCGCTGACTACCTGTGTGATATGGCCGCGATAGTGCAGAGGCTGCCGAGCGTGCGGCTCTTCTTCCAACCAGAGCCTGATGACAAAGCTGAGCGTCGAACCATCGTATGAGTTGTCCACGCCTTCACCGCTGTTTGGTGACACCCCAAGAAATGACTACAGACCGGCAGCCAGGCTGCTGGTGCAGTTACGATGGTGCAGATACTAATGGAGGGGCGTAGCTTGCAGCGTTCTTTGCGCGTAGGCGCAGGCGTATCTTTAGGGAATAAGAAGCTGCTGCAGATGATTTTGGAAGCGGGTGAGGGCGGCCTGCAGCGCCAGTGTGTCTTCATGCAGGAGAACCAGCGCCTGGTTGGCTTGGTTGGACGGCGGGCGCGGCGTAAGGGATTGCCCGGCAGGGGCAGGGTCAGGGTCAGGCGGCAGTGGGCCGGCCAGGCGGCGCCCCGCGCAGATTTGATCGTAGAGACGCTTTGTCTGTTCCGAAGGCGGCACGCCCAGTTCGCGCTCCAGCACATGCACGCAGTATTGGTATTGGCGAATGGCCCCCGTGCGATCTTCGGCGAGATACAGGAGCAGCATCAGATCGCGGTGCGTATGTTCGCGCGCAAGGTCGTGGGCGAGAATCTGATGTCCATACTGCAGCCCGCTGTCATAATAACCGTGGGCCATGCAGTGACGGATCAGCTTGTCGATCAGGCTCAGATACATGTGCTGCAAATGCTGCCGCGCCACCAGACACCAGTCCAGGTACCAATTCTCCAGCAGGTCGCCCCGATAGAGCAGGCTGACCTGCTGCAGCAGTTCTACCTGCGCAACCGTGAGTTGGTCGCCCGGCACGTTGCGCACGGCGGTGAAGGTCTGTTGCAGACAGTGGGCATCGATCCAGAGATCAGCAGTCTGGCTCAGACAAACGCTTTCCTGTTCGACGGTCAGCAGCCGGCTGCCGGATTGGCTGAAGCTGCTCTGCAACTGCCAGAGTGCTTTGCGCAGATACTGGCGCGCCCGCATCTCATCCTGATCGGGCCAAAGAAGCGTCGCCAATACCTCGCGGTTGTGGGCTCGGTCGGGGGCAAGGCTCAAGTAGGCCAGCAGTTCTTGGGTTTTGCGCCCTTCCAGTGCAGACGCCGGCCCCTGATCAATCAGCGTTTCAAAGCGTCCGAGGAGGAATACGCGCACCACAGGCAATTCTCCTTCCCAACAGCTTGCCGAACGTGTGTCTCAGCCACCATACACCGGTTGAAACCGCAAGTCAACATTGTGAATCACGGCACAGGAGAGCACAGCGGCGGCGGTTGGGAGAATCCGGATGTGGGTTTGTGTGTTTTTTCTAGATAGGGAAGGATTGCACAATCCAAGAAATCAGGCAGCATGTAACCTAGGGCGGCGGTCTGCATCAAATCTAATAGACAAATCAATTGAACTTGGCACAAACCTCCAGTCTACTCGAGCGTGCAATTGTGCCACCTAAATGTGATTTGTCTATAAGTAGAGGACGTCTGAGGGCGAAGCGTTGCCGAAAAGAGAAGCCAGGCGGTCGTTTGGCAGCGACACGCCGGGTCTCAGTTGGAGACCCGGCGTGTGCACAGCGGTGATGGAGCGGAAGCAGTTCTGTTAACGGCGGGGGCCTTGGCCGCTGCCGGTATGCATGCCCCGGCCCATCCCCATACCGCCGTGCATGCCGCGACCGAGACCGCTTTGGCCGCCGGAATTCATGCAGTTGTCGCAGACGCCATCGCCGTCGGCATCGACAAAGTTATCGCAAACGCCGTCACCGTCGGCATCGACAAAGCTGCGGCCCTGGCCCTGCATGGCGCCCTGGCCCATCTGCCGCCCGGTCTGCTGTCCGGCCTGGCGGCCATTCTGCTGGCCGGAACCATCGCGCGGGGCGTTGTCGCAGACGCCATCGCCGTCGGCGTCAACAAATGCCCCATTGGGGCAAGTGGCGCCGGGTGTCGCAGCCTGGGCCGAGGCGACTACGGAGAAACCAAGCACCAGCATGAGTGCGACTACCAAGGCAAGAAAAGACGTGCGTTTCATTGTGAGACTCCTTTTGTGATGAAAGTTGTGCTAAGAGAGGCTTTGCCCCTCGCTGTTTGAAACTAACTATAGGATAGCCGCAGACTATGTGGCGATCATGACGGAAATGTGTGGAAATCATAAAGATTGCAGGCCGTGAAGGAGGCTGTATGTTGGACTTAAATCTTGGCGGGACAGGCAGCAGTGTGCCGCAGACGGACTATGATGTGGCCATCATCGGCGGCGGGCCGGCGGGGACGACTGCGGCCATCTACGCCGGCGCGCCAATCTGCGCACGTTGATCCTGGACAAAGGGCTGACCGCGGGTGCGCTGGGCATCACCAGCAAAATCGCCAACTATCCCGGCGTTTTTGGGGAGATCGGAGGGGCTGAGTTGCTCGAAATCATGCGCCGGCAGGCTACCTCATTTGGCGCCCATCTTATGCAGGATAAGGTGCAGGGCGTTGATCTTACTACCGACCCCAAGCTGATCTTTGCCAACGGCGGAACCTATACGGCGCAGGTGGTGATCATCGCCACAGGCTCGATGGGGCGCGGGCAGCGCGTAACCGGCGAGGATGAACTGCTGGGGCGCGGCGTCTCCTACTGCGCCACTTGTGATGCTGCCTTTTTCAAAGGGCAGGATGTGGTCGTGGCAGGCAACAGCGATGAGGCGGTGGAAGAAGCACTTTTTCTGACCCGTTTCGTGCGCCAGGTGCATTTGCTGTCGCCGACACCGGAACTCAAAGCCCCCGCCCCATTGGTGGAAGAATTGGCCGGCCAACCCAACGCTACCATCGTCAGCGGCGCCGCGCTGCGTGAGGTGCTGGGCAGCGAGCATGTTGAAGGGGTGCGTTTCGGCGTGCGCGGCCAGGGCGAGCAGACACTGCCGGTAAGCGGCGCGTTTATCTATCTGCAAGGCGGCAAGCCCATTACGGATTTTCTACAGGGACAACTGCCCGTCAGCGAAACAGGCTGTGTCTTGGTGGACAACGAATTTCGCACCGCACTGCCCGGCGTGTTTGCGGTCGGCGACATCTTGTGCAACCACATCAAGCAGGCCGTGATCGCGGCGGCGGAAGGGGCAGTCGCCGCAATGGCGGCCGAAAAGCAGCTGCGAGGGCGCAAGCAGATGGCAGTTGATTGGGGGAAATAATTTTAACAAAATATTAACAGCGCGTTAAGAGCATATTGACAGCAGTCCCCAGGCAAGTCTAGAATAAGGCATGAAGAGCCAAACGACTGCAAGAGGGTATCTTGCTGGCCGTGCGCCAGAAACGGATAGAGAGACAAGCCAGGCGCTAGAGGGAAAGACCGAGCAAAAGCAAACGAATGTAGCGCCTGCCGTCGGCGGGCCGGTGCTGCGGCGGATTGTCGCCCATGACCGTTATCAACTCCAGCTAAAGCTGGGGTATCCGCTGGCTCCCGACAAAGAAACGCGCTATCTCATCGACACCTACCTGTTTCTGCCCGCCTCACTTGCCATCAACAGCGCAACTTACGGACGCAGCGAATTTTACCGCGACATCCAAACCTACATTCGTGTCAAGACGCCACGCTTTGTCTTGGGGCAAATCCTGACGGATGCGGATTCGCCGCTGGAGCGCTGTGAGGAAGTGCTGCGCAACTGCCGGACCGTATTGGAGACAGCCGCAGAAGAACTGTTGAATCAGCAGTTCCGGATCCTGCGCGCTGTTCTAAAAAGCGCTTTGCAGCGGCAGATGGCGCTGCTGCAGCAGCGCACGGGAGGCGAGGAACAACAGCCGGCTGAATTTGTAGAGAGAAGTGACCGGCTGCTGGAGCAAGCAACCGCCGTAGAAAGGCGCTACCGCAGCCTTGAACCTTTGCTCGCCGCTGCGGGGGCGAGTGAAAAGCTGCATGAAGATTATCATTTGGCGGACGAGGCCATCAGCGTGCTGATGGAGGAGATGCTGCTGCAACTGCACCAATTGGGGGGACAGTGGCTGCAAGGGCAGTCACGAATCGAGTGGCAGAGGCAGGTAGCGCAGCGCGCACAGGCGGAAATAAATTACCGCCAGAGCCAAGGCTATCCTTCCGTGTTGGGCGAACAAAACAGCGAGCAGCTGCTTTGGCGGCAGGCCGCCCTCAAGAAGTACACCTCCAGCGTATTATGGCTCTCCACCAGCACCCGCCGCGAGGGCGCCACCTTGGAGCAGGTGCTGTTTGCCACGGCGGCTGGGGTGTCGATGATCTTTGCCACGCTGGTGGCGTTCTACGCCCAGCGTATCTACGGGCAGATCTCGCTGCCGGTCTTTGTGGCGCTGGTCATTGCCTATATGTTCAAAGACCGGATCAAGGAATTCGGCAGATCGGCCTCATCGCATGTGCTGAGCCGCCGCCTTTATGATTACCGGACAACCATTCAGACCCAAGACGGCGAGCGTGATTTGGGCTATGTGCGCGAGAAAATGATTCATGTTCGGCCCAAAGGGCGCGAGAAATTTGTACCGGCGGCTGTCATGGGGGCGCGCGTGAGCGATCCCTACTATGAGTCGGCGCTCCTGGGGCGGCCGGAATCGGTGATTCATTACGCCAAGCAGGTCACGCTGCGCCAAGACGCCTTGCGCTATCTGGATGAAGATGGGCTGGAAATCAGCGTGATCAACGACATCACGCGCCTGGACATCCGCAACTTTCTACGCAAGATGGACGATCCGTATGAAGAGCGGTTGGTGCTGAAAAACGGCAAGGTGAAACGGATGCGCTTCCAGCGCACCTATCATCTCAATCTGATCTCGGTGTTCGGCGCCGAGGAGGGGCCTGCCACCTACGAGCGTACACTCGTCGTGCTCAACCGCAAAGGCATCGTGCGCATCGAGCAGCATGAAGCCACGCAGCGGCAGACGCAGTAGGTCAGCTTGTCCGGTTTCCCCGTTGCAATTAAAATGAACCTGTTCCAGCCAGAAGGATAGAGGGCAAAAGCTGATGCAAGTTGAAGAGTTATACAACCAACAGATTCGCAACTTATCTACACAATCCCGGCTGCAGTTGCTCGCCCTCATCGCTCGCGACCTTGCTGCCGCATCGCCGAACAGCCTTCACAGAATTACTGAACTAAGGGGGCTGGGCAAAGAGATATGGCAAGGCGTTGAAGCCCAGCAGTATGTAAACGAACTACGCGACGAATGGGACAAGACGCCATAGCGGGCATAGCCGAGGCCCTAATAACGACTGGACAGGTTCTTTACTACACACGCGCAACCGGATGACGCAGTACGGTCTTGAGCTTGGCGGTTCTACTTCTACGGAGCAAGCACAATCTTAATCAGCGAGCGGTCGCGGCTGTGTAGGCGAGCAAAGCAGGCGGCGCCATCCGCCAGCGGGGCCACCATGCTGATCAGCGGCTGCACATCGACGGCGCCGCTCGCCAGCAGATCGACACAACGGGGCAATTCGTCGTTGGCGGCCATGGCGCTGTACAAAGTCAGCTCTTTGACGACCACGGCCTGCAGGGGAAAGGCCACACTCGGCAGCACATTGCCGATCAACGTCAGCGCCCCGCCTTTGGCCAGCGCCTGCACGCAAAGGGCCAGCGCACTCTCGCTGCCGGCTGCCTCCAGCGCCAGATCGACGCCGCATCCCTGCGTGGCGGCCTGGACGGTGGGGATCACATCCTCGCCGCCCAATCCTGCCGTCACATGCGCGCCGCAGCGCTCGGCCAGCGCCAGGCGCGGGGCATTGCGGTCGGCGGCAATAATGCACCCGCAGCCCATGATGCGCAGCAACTGGATCGCCAGCAGCCCAATCGGGCCGCAGCCGACAACCAGTGCGCGCTCATGCCGCTCATGCCGCGCCGGCTGGCTGCGGGCCAGGGCGTGAGCCGCCACGGAAAGCGGCTCCGTGAAGGCCGCCTGCACAAAGGGCAGATGATCGGGCAGATGCACCAGAATCTGCTGCGGCACGGCGGTGTATTCCGCATAAGCGCCGTTCTTGCGCGCACCTGGGGCCGACACACCCAGCCAGCGCCGGTTATCGCACAGGTTAATCTGCCCACGCCGGCAGTAGGGGCAATGGCCGCAGTGGATGGCGCAGCCAAAGGTGACACGCTCGCCCACGCGCCACGCCGTCACATCGGGCGCGCAGGCGACAATGGTGCCGGCGGCTTCATGGCCCATGATGATCGGCGGGATGCGCCGTCCCGTGCTGCCGTCCATCCCCTGCACATCACTGCTGCAAATGCCGCAAACCGCGATCTGCACCAGCACCTCACCCGGCGCCAGGACAGGATCAGCCACGGCGGTGTAGACCAGGCGGTTGTATTCTTGCAGAACTAAAGCTTGCAAAAGGTCTCCTACGGCAGTCTGCTGCGCACAAAAGCGATGGTCTTTGCGGCTGCCGTGTCGGGGTCGGGCAGGGGCAGCAGCTCCGCCGAGACATAGCCGTCGTAGCCCATTCTCGTCAAGGCGGCAAAGACGGCGTCAAAATCGAGATGGCCTGCCCCTGGGTAGCGGCGGTTGGAATCGGCGATGTGCACGTGCCAGCAGCGCTCGCCGGCAGACTCCAGCCCCTGCGCAAGCGAGGCTTCCTCAATATTCATGTGGAAGACATCCAGCATCAGCCCCACGTTGTCACACTGCAGATCGGCCAGCATCCGCAGGCCGTCCGCCGTATTGAGGATAAAGTCGGTTTCATAGCGATTGAGCGGCTCAAGCGTGAGGCGCACCTGGCGCTGGGCGGCATAGGCGGCGAGTTGGCCCAGCCGCTCGACCGCCACGCCCCAGGGATCGGCAGCCTCCAGCCCATCCAGCCGCCCGCGCAGCCGCCCGATGTTGACCATGGCGCCCAGGTGGGCGGCCAGGTCGATCACCGACTGCGTGCGCTGCAGGGCGCGGCGAAAGAGGTCGCCGTCCGGCGTCACCAGGCAGAGGCCGTCGGCGCCGAAAAGCTCGCCGGTCACCACCTGCGGCGTCTCCAGCCCGGCAGCCGCCAGCGTCTGTTTTACATGCGCCCAATCCAGCCCGGCAGGATCGCGCACCATCAACTCGACGCCGTCGTAGCCCAGCGCCGCAGCCTTGCGCACCTTTTCCGCAAAAGAGCCGCTCAACAGCGCCAGCGGCCCAAAGGCCACATCTGGCCCACAAATGACACACCCAACTTGCATCGTTTCCCTCACTCTATCCAGTGATTGCGCAGCTTTATTGGGCCCCAATCTTACAGATCCACGCCCAGCAGATTGCGGCCAATGCGCTTGATTTTCTCGTCCGCCCCGGCGTAAATCCACAGCATCTGTTGGTCCGTGCTGGACGAACGCCCCGTATGGCCGCCAATGGTCTGGCCATGACACTCCAACTCGCCAAAGCCGCCGTACAGCCCATTATCATTGTAGACATGGATCGAATCGCCGGCCCCACCCGGTGTCTGCGGCGGCTCCTCAACATAGGGGGAGGAAGGATTGTTGAAGTAATTGCGCACAATCAGATAAGCGCCACCGCCGGCGGGATCGGCATCAGTCACGCTGTCGCCCGCGGCGCTGTGATAGTAGGCGAGGCGGCCAAAGGTATGGGCAGCCCGCACCCCTACCTTGAAGAGGCTGTCGCCCGTGATGTGGATGGCCAGGTGGTGCGCATGGCGTACAAGGTGCTGGTCATCAATCGGCTCAAAATAGTCGCTGACTTCAACCGCCGGGGTGGCGGGTATGATTATGCGCCCGCCCGGCCAGACAGGCGTGACATTCCAGGACTGGCTCATAATGTCGTCGTGTCTGGCCTCCCGCAGCGTCACCACCTGCTCATAGCCCGCATACGTGACGCCGGCCAGCAGCTCGGCATAATCACGCGTGTAGGTGAGCGGGTCGGCCACGGGGTGGATAGTGCGTTCGAGCCAGAGTTCCTTTTCGCCGTGGGCCAGGTTGTAGGCCGTCAGCGTCAGCCCCTGGCGCAGCCGCCAGCCGTCCGGCTGTTCATCCAGCCGCCAGTCGCCGGGGTCCATCTGCGCCGGCACACTGATCGTGTTCCAGAAATCGCGGCGGTCGGTCACGGAAAACTGAATTTCGGGCGCGACCCAGATGCGTTCGCCGCCGGCGTTCCACTCCCCATTCTTTACAAACTGGGCGAGTGTGTCGCTGCCGGCAAAGACGGGGCTGACCCAAAAGAGAGAATTGGCCGTGGGGGTCAAAAATGGGCCAAGCGTGCGCCCGCTGCGTTCGAGCAGCAGCAGTTTGACGCCATTTTGCAGCGCCAGTTCGCCATAGGCAAGCCGATTGACCTCCAGCCGCTGCTTGATGGAGGTCAACGAAAGATCAGTGGGAGGATGAATGTACATAGGGTTCCCTTAGGGATTCTTGTTTGCAGGCTGTCCGCTGCCGGCGCTGTCAACACCGGCAATCGCATAGGGTAGCAAATCCAACAGCAGGCGGCCATCTGCGCCAACTGCCGTGGGCTGGGCCGACGCGACCAAGGAGGCCGGATCACGCATGGCCTGTTCGGCGTTATTTTCATCCAGACGCCACACCTGCTGAACACCGCGCAGCCCAAGCAGCGCAATCTGCTGCGGCTCCGGCGTCAGATTGGCGAGCAGCAGCCGCTGGGCGCCCGCTTTCTGCAGCACCAGCCCGGTGACGCGCAGCGGGTCTGAGGATCGGGCGGGCAGCACCTGGCCGCCCACAAATGCCGAGAGGGCGGCAAAAATGTGGTAGAGCGGAAAGACGCCGTCCGGCAAGGAGAAAAACGTATCCGGCGCCGCCGAGCCGGCTGCGGTTTCCATCACGCCGCGCCAGCCGACCGTCTCGTAATAGGTTGCCGACGCCACACCGGACTCGGCCATGGCCTTGATGCTGCCCAGCGTCCAGCCGGCGCCGAAAAGCGACATCTGCCGCACATCGACGTTCGCCGGCAGTTCGCCCGCAGGCGTGGGGGGAGCCGGCTCTGCGGCCAGCGGGTTGTAGCGCATTTTGAGCGTAATGGGGCTGACCATCACCGGTTTGCCCTGCGCCAGATGGCGCGCGGTCTGCACCGAGGTCGCCTGCGAACCCAGGGTCTCCGCCAGCGAGAGATTGTCAAAGGCGTGCACTTGGGGGTTCATGGCAAAGGTAAACAGATCGATCTGCTCCAGCGGCGGCAGGCTGCGCTGTGCAAAGATGAATTCAGTGTCGGTGCCGGCGGCAAACTGGGCTGCGGGAACAAGCCCATCCAGGTGGCGGTGCGCGGTGGCCAGCACGGCCGCGGTCGGTGTCCCACCCAGAAACAGCTCCGGCGTGGGGAAAACCAACCAGCGGATCACCGGCGGCTTCTGCACCGCGACCAGCGCCGCCAGTGCAGCCAGCTGCACATCGGCTTCCTCAGCATTGACAAAAAGCGCCAGATGCAGGGGCGCACCGATGGCGGCGGCCTCAGCCATGCCGGCGCGCAGCTGCTCGGCGACATCTTCCTGCCGCAGATGCAGATCCACGCGCAGGTGGTCAAGCCGCAGCGCGGCGAGCCGTTCGCGCGCCGCCGCGCTGAGCGGCTCGTCGCTGCTCGTGTGCAGCAGGCCAAAACCCGGCAGGGGGAGAAGAACGCCGCCTGCCGCCACGTCAAAGAGAAGCGGCGCCGTTTCACCGCCCTCACTGCCGGCAGCATCGGCTGTGACGGTCAGGGGCTGCGGTCGCTCGTCAATAATACGCAGCTCCACGGACTGCTCGATACGCGTACCCTGGGCAACTTCCACCGGGTAGGGGAGACGCAGCGGCGTACAAAAGGTCTTGAAGGAGGCATCAGTCCAGTTGCGCTGATCTTCCATCTCAAAGATATCGCCGCGCAAGCGCAGCTCGGCCCACACGCCCGGCTCCACTTCATGCGCCAGCCCGGCCATTTCTGCAAACGGGGCCAGCGGCTGCTGCGGCTGAATCAGCGTGGGCAGCACGGCCTCCTTCTCTCTGCCGTCCACATCGGTGATGCGGCAGGCCGTCCCCGCACATTCGGCGGGATGCAGGATGCAGAAGCCGATGCGGCTGCGCACAAAGGTGCTGCGCGCGATCCCATCCATGCTGTAGGTGAGCACGCCGTCAGGGCTGCCGATGATCGTGCCCTGCCAGGCAAAGTTGATCGGCCCCGCCTGGTTGGCGACGGAGAAGGTAATGCCGAAGTGGTCAAGCTGGATGTCCATCTGCACGTTGCTGAGCACCGGCAGCACAGTGCCCCAGTCTCGGTCGCGGATGGCGACGTAGATGCGGCGCAGCACTTCGTGCTCGCCCCACTTGACCGTGCGCAGATCGCCCTCTTCATAAAACAGGGTCAACGGCCCGGCGCGCAGCGGGATGCGCCGCGGCAGGGCTTCCTCTTTGCCATAGTACAGTACACGTGTCGCTAACACCGCTCCTCCTTCTATTGCCCGGCTCGTTTCGGCCCAGGCTCTCTGTTCTTTAAAACTTCGTTTCCAGCAGGAACGAAGCGTCTGCGGGAAAAGAACGCTGCCGCCAAATCTAGGCGCGGCGGCGGCCTTCGGTGATCGCCTTGACCTGCTGCATGATGTTTTCCGGTTCAAACACCTGTCGCCAATCGGGGTTGAAGAGCAGCGGCCTGGCGCGCTCGACCGCCAGCTTGGCCCCGTCTGAAAACTCGATATCCAGATAGCCAAACAAGATGGCGGTGTTGATGTTCATGTGGCCCAGGATAAAGGCACGCGCCGCCTCTTCCGGCACCCCGCGCCGCACAGCTTCATCGATCGCCTCACGCATCATGTACATGCAGGTCAGGACAAAGGTCTCCGACAACGCCGGCTCCAGAATCGCCATCTGCTCCACTGTAACGCGGTAGGCATTCATCACCGGCGCAAAGATCGTGCGCGCAATCTCCTCACCGTGCGCGTAATCCTCTTCCGTCCCCTGCATCAGGGCGCAGACAATATGCTGTTTCGCCTTGATGCCACCATAGAAATCAAACTTGGCCTCCAACTCGGTTTCGTCGTTGACAATCGGCGGATGGCAGGGGTGGGTGACAAAATAGGCGACATCCTCGCGCTGCGGCAGTTCGCCGCCAAAGGGTGCGGCGGGGTCCAGGCAGATGACCAGCGCCCCGCTGCGCAGGTGCGGAACCACACTGTGCGCGACCTGGCCCAATACCACATCCGGCACGGCCAGGATCACGATGTCGGCCTGCTGCTGCGCCTCCGCCGGCAGTGTAGGCGTCAAGCCGCGCTCGCGCAGGCGCGCCTGGCCGTTTTCCCCCGCTTCCACATAGAGTATGGTGTAGCGGGCGTCGTGCTGCATCCGGTTGCTGATGCGCGTGCCGATTTTGCCGGCAGCGCCAAACAGGGCAATGCTCTTCATCCTCGACTTCTTTCGTGAGGCGCACCATCACATGGGCGCCGAAATCAACAGATCGAGATGCGATCAATATAGCGGCTGCTTTATTCTACACCGATTCCCGCCAGCAGCGCAGCCACCTGGCGCAGCGCCAGGTGCGGGCTGGAAAGCAGCGGCACAGCCGGCTCGTTACCGCCGAGCACATCCAGCACGCGCGCAGTGGAAGCCTGCGCCAGCACCAGCACCTCCACCCGCCGCGCCAGATCGAGCACGGCCTGGCGCACCAGTGCGTCATGCGCAGCCCCGTCGCCGGCCAGCAGCGCAGGCAGCGCGCCATCCACCATGCACAGTTCCACGTCAATCATGAGCCCCGTCTGGACGGCGGCATCCTGCAGCAGTTGGCGGGTCGGCTCCAGCGTCGTGCGGTTCGTGGCAATCACGCCGATGCGGCGGCCCAGGCGCACTGCCTGCGCGATCATCGCCTCATCGATGCGCAGCAGCGGCAGCGCCGCCTGCGCGGCCAGCACTTTGGCGCAGGGGGAGAGTGTGGAGCAGGTGACCAGAACGGCCGCCGCCCCAATGGCCGCCGCCTCCTGGACGTGGGCGTGGAGACGTGCGCCATCCTCCTCCGCCAGGCAGCCGCGCCGGCGGATGCGTTCCAGCAGCGGCTCGTCCAGCAGATGCAGCACGCGTACGCCGGGCAGAATCTCCGCCGCCAGACGGTCAAAGACGGCAAGTAGCGGAGGCACGGTGTGCACCAGCACCACCAGGTGCGCCTCGCTCATGCGGGCACAAACTGGCGCAAGTAGGGGATGCTCGCCCGCACCCAGGCGTCTTCCAGCGCGATGCTCTCGGCCAGGGTAGGCTGTTCCGGCGGCCACACCTCCAAGATCACGTTGTAGCGCGCGCCCGCCTGGTCGAGCGTGTCAAGCAGCCAGGCGGTGTCCACCTGTCCTTGACCGGCAGGCCGCCCTTCGACCGTAAAGCCCATCATGCACCAGGCGCGCTGGACAATAAATTCCTTGTGGTGCAGACAGATGGTGTAGGGGGCCAATATCTCGGTGACATAGCGCCAGCCTTCAGGCACGGCAAACGAATTGGCCATATCGAGCACGACGCCGATTTGCGGGCCGGCGACTTGATCCAGCGCCCACGCCAGCTCCTGCGCCGGAATTTTGCCGTTTTCCAGCCCCAGTTTGACCTCCTCCTTTTCAAGCAGCGGTGCGATACGGCGCAGATAAGGGGGAATCTCCTGTGCGCTGATCGGTTTGCCATCAATTTCGGGAATGGTGCGGATTAGCTTGCTGCCGGTGCGCCGGGCCAGCGCCACCTGCTGCTGCAGATGATCCGTCTCCAGCCCGCGTGTGCCGATCTCCAACTCAATCTTCTGCTCGGCGGCGGCGGCCAGCAAGCCATCCAGTTCGGCAGGTCCCAGCCCACCTAGCGAGAGGTTGGGGCCATACTGCACCAGATGCACGCCCAGTTCAACCGCCCGCTGCAGCAGTCCCAGCGCCGTCAACGGCTGGGCCGGCCTGGCAGCCTTGTCACCAAACTGGAAACCGATCGCCCACATATAACAGTAGGTGCCAATCCCAAGTTTCATTGCACAAACCTTTCCCTCTTTGAGCCTCTGTTTCGGGCCTCTATAGGGCCTGCGTCAGGCAAAGATACGTCTGGCGCCGGCTTTCATGGCGATAGCCGCGCGCGCGGCGGCTACAATGTCGCTTTCGGCCATGCCATAGCGGTCGAGCAGCGCCGTGTAGGGGCCGGTCTCGGCAAAACGGTCGGCAATGCCCACGCGCTTGAGCGGGGTAGGGTGGCGCTCGCCCAGCAGCTCAGCCACGGCGCCGCCCAGCCCGCCGATAATGCTGTGTTCTTCCGCCGTGACAATGGCCCCGGTCTCCTGCGCTGCGCGCACCACCGCCTCGTCATCCAGCGGCTTGACCGTGTGCATTTCGAGCACGCGCGCGGCGATGCCCTGCACGGCCAACTGCTGGGCGGCAGCCAGGCTGCGCGCCAGCATCATGCCATTGGCAATGATGGTCACATCGTCCCCCGCCAGCACCTGGTGCGCGCGCCCGATCTGCGGCGCATAGCTGTCGTTAAACAGCACCGGCACTTCGTTGCGGTTCAAGCGAAAGTAGACCGGCCCCGGCCAGTCGGCCACCTGCGGCAGCAGCTTGGCCACCGCCACCCCGTCGCTGGGAATGACGATAGCCATGCGCGGCAGGCTGCGCATGATGGCGACATCGCTGATGGCGTGATGGGTGGGGCCGTCAAAGGAGTCGGACAGCCCGGCGTAGGCCGCCATCAGCTTGACATTGGCCTCGCCGTAGCAGAGATGGGTGCGCACCATTTCCAGGGCACGCGTCGCCAGCAGAAACGCAAAGGTGTTGGCAAGGGGAATCTTGCCGCTGTAGGCCAGCCCCACCGCCACATCAATCAGCGACTGCTCGGCAATGCCGACATTGTAGAAACGCTGCGGATAGACTTCCTCAAACATGTAGGAGTGGTCGGAATTGGATACGTCGGCGCTCAGCACGACGACATCCGGATGCGACGCGCCCAGCTTGACGAGCGCTTCGCCATAGGCGCGGCGCATGTTGACCAGTTCAGGCGTGTTCAGTTCTGCCATTGCAGCGCTCCTTCCTCCAGTTCGGCCAGGGCCAAGGCAAATTGCTCTGGGTTAGGAGCCATGCCGTGCCAGCGATTGTCATACTCCATAAAGCTGACGCCTTTGCCTTTGGTCGTGCGTGCGACAATGATGCTGGGGCGGGCGTGCACCTCGTCGGCGCGGTCAAGCGCCCCCAGCACCTCGGCCATGTTGTGGCCGTCGATCTCCTGCACATGCCAGCCGAAGGCGAGCCACTTGTCCACAATCGGCTCCGTCGGCATCACATCCGCAGAAGCACCGGTCTGCTGGATGCCGTTGTAGTCGAGAATGGCGGTGAGGTTGCCGAGCTTGAACTTGGCCGCCGCCATCGCCCCTTCCCACACCACCCCCGCGTTGAGTTCGCCGTCGCCCAGCACGACATAGGTGCGCCCGCGTGCGGCGCGGGCAGAGGGGGCGCTGCGTGCGGACGGCTTTGCGCCCGCCGCCTGTGCGCTCTGCGCCAGCGCCATGCCGACGCCGATGGCCACCCCATGCCCCAACGGCCCGGCGCACACCTCCACGCCGGGACACTTCACCCGGTCGGGGTGCCCCTGCAGCCGGCTGTCCAGTTGGCGGAAGGTCATCAACTCCTCCACGGGAAAGAAGCCGCGCTGGGCCAGGCAGGTGTAGAGCATGGCGCAGGCATGGCCCTTGGAAAAGATCAGCCGGTCGCGCGCGTCCCAGTCGGGCCGCTGCGGGTCGATGTGCAGATGGTGAAAGTAGAGAGCCGTCAGAATTTCAGCGACGGAAAAGGCCCCGCCGATATGGCCGCTCTGCGCATGGTTGACCATCTTGAGCACCTGGATGCGATAGGCCTGCGCTTTGGCGGAGAGATCTTTGATCAGTGCTTCCGAATGGTAGTGCATAGATTCCTATCCTTGTACCTATCCTTGTACCTATCCTTGTACATACGGAATGGTCTGCGGCCCTTCCGGCAGCACGCAGATCGACGCGTGTGAACCGTAGCGGCGGCGCAGTTCTGCCACGGTGGTGGTAATATCGCGGCAGGGCAGCAGCAGCGACTGGCGAATCTGCTCGTCACTCAGCCCTTCGGCGTAGACATAGACCTCGGCCTGCAGTTGAATCTGCGCCTGAATCTGCGCCTGCCACTGATCCTGCTGCAAAAAGCCGGGCGCCATGATGCGCTCCAGCAGTTGGCGCGGGCTGTGCGCCGCGCGCAGCAGTTGGCCGTACAGACCATGGTCGGGAATCCCATCCCAACACTCCGCCGCGCAGATAATGGCCCCGCCCGGCTTGACGACTTGCGCCGCTGCGCTCATCCCCTTGACCGCCTGGTAGAGGTTGAGGTCAAGTGGATAGCCGGAGTTGGTCGTGATCACAATATCGAAGGGCTGCGCCACCGGCGCCATTGCCGTCTGCCGCACAAAGGCGCAGCCGGCGGCATGCGCCTGCTCCAGATCGCCGGCAAAGACGCCGGTCACTTCTTTGTGCTTGTTGAGCGTGACATTGACCAGAAAGGCGCCGCCGACAATGTGCGCGACTTCCATCACCTCTTCCCAAATCGGGTTGCCGTGGGTAACGCCCCAAGTCGCGTGGGGGTCGGCGATCATGCCCGCATCGTGGTTGCCCAGCACGGTGCGCTGGCCGGCCATCCCCGGCATCAGCGCCTTGCCGCCGCCGGAAAAGCCGGCAAAGAAGTGCGGCTCGATAAAGCCGGTCAGCACCTTGACGTCACAGGCGGCGATTTCACGGTTCAGCCAGATGGGGTGGCCGCGCGTGGTCACCCCCATCTGCTGCTGCGTGGCCGGGTCAAAGGCATCGTTCTGCACGATGCGATAATTGCCCAGCAGATCAGCCGCCGTTTGCGGCGAGCCGCCCATGGCGAACATGCTGCGCAGCTCGTCCTCGCTGTTGGGACGGTGGGTGCCCAGCGCACAGCAGAGCACGATCTGTGCGCGCGGCAGCCCGCGCAGCGCGGCCAGCACCGCCGGCAGCATCAAGCCATGCGGCGTGGCGCGCGTGATGTCGCTGAAGACAATGCCGACGCGGTCGCTGGGGTGCACAAGCGTAGCCAGCGGCGGCGCGCCCAGCGGCGTCTGCAGCGCGGCAGCCACAGCCGCCGGGGGGTCGGGCAGCCCAGCCACAAACTGCGGCTCAATGACCGTCACATTCCAGTCGTCGGGCAGTTCCAGCGGCAGCCCTTGTTTGCCGTAAGCCAGTTGGATTTGCATACGCGCAGTTACGCTCCCTTGACGGCTGTATTTTTGACCAGCGACAGGTCGCCCGGGACGGCCGCCTGATAAAAGTCACCCATTTTATGCTCCGACTCCTGGTCAGGGCTGTAACAGAACTTTTTGCACATTGTGTTCCTTGACCATAGCAAAGCCGCGCGCGTAGTCAGCCATCGGCAGCACATGGCTGATGAGCGGCTTGAGATCGACCTGGCCGGCGGCCACCAACTGCTCCATACGCCGCCAGGTCTCCCAGTTGCGCCCCATCACCGACTGCAGCTTGATCTCGCGCCGCGTCATTTTGAAAAAGGGATTAAAGGCAACCGGCTCATTAAAGGTGCCGATCGTCACAATCGTGCCGCGGATGCGCACCATATCAAACGCGTTGTCCAGCGCCGCTTGGTTGGCGGCCATTTCGACCACAAAGTCGGCGCCCTTGCCTTGCGTATAGTGCAGCACCGCCTCGACCGGGTTCTCCCGCTTGATGTTGATGGGGATGGCGCCGCTGTGCTGCTCGGCAAATTCCAGCCGCGCATCGGAGAGATCGGTGATGATCGTGTTGACGCCCCAGGCCACCAGCGTCTGCGCCGCCAGGATGCCGATGGGGCCGGCGCCGAGAATCACCGCCCAGTCGCCGGGGTCATGCTGCTCGATCTCGACGGCATGGACGGCGATGCCCAGATTCTCCAGCACGGCGCCCTCCTGCAGGCTCAGCTTGGGGGGCAGACGGCAGATCACGCGTTCGGGCAGCACCGCATATTCGGCAAACGCACCGCGCCGTTTGCCGTAGATTTCGCGATTTTCACACATGTTGGTAAAGCCGGCGCGGCACTGGCGGCAGTGGCCGCAGTAGATCAGAGGGTCGTTGACGATGCGGTCGCCCGGCTGGAACTGCGTCACCTGCGGACCGACCGCAACGACGACGCCCGCCGCCTCGTGGCCGAGCACCGTCGGCAGCGCCAGCGTCGTATCGCCCGCCGCCCAACTGCTCCAGTCGTAGACCTTGGTCTCGCCCACACAGATGGCGCAGTACTCGACTTTGAACAGCACGTCATCCGGCTGGCGGATGTACGGCTCGTCGATGTCGGTGTAGAGCAGCCCCGGCTCCGGCTTGACCTTCAGTAATGCCTTCATTCTTTCCCCCTCGGCGCCGCGTGTGACGCCTGCCGCCTTCAGTCCAGCAGCACCACCTGGTTGCGCGCAGCCGATTCATAGGCGGCATAGACCAGGCGCATGGTCTTGAGATTGTCGGCGCCGCTGTTTTCCGGCGGCTCTCCCGTCAACAGGGCATGGATAAAATTGCGGTGCAGCGGCACCATGCTGGCATGATTCACATCATAGGCGGGGTCGGCCCACGCATAGCGCGGCGGTGGATAGCGGTTGATCAGTGTGCCCGCCGCCGTCGTCAGATGCAGCCAGAAGTCGGGGCGCAGCTCCAGCGTGCCGGCCGTTCCTTCCAAAAAGAAGGTCGCTTCGGGAAAATGTCGCCCTTCCGTCTTGGTGACAAAGGTCAATTCCACACTGCCGATCGACTCGCCCATCTGCAGCATGATGGAGGCCACATCTTCCCCGGCAATGTCCTCGCGCACGCGCAGATGCCGGCAGTAGATGCTCTGCGCCTCGCCCATAAAAAAGCGCGCCAGGTCCAACTGGTGGCTGCCCTGGTCAGCGATCACCAGATTCTGAAGCTGTTTGAGCAGCGGCTGGTTCTGCCAGGCAAATTCCGGCAGTTCGTGCACAAACTGGAAGCGGCCGCGAAAGATGCGCCCGATTTTGCCCTCCATCACCAGTTGCCTGGCCGCGCGCACCGGCGTCTGCCAGCGGTAGTTCTCATGCACAAAAAAGGGGATGCCGGCTGCCTGGCAGGCGTCCACCATGCGCTGGCCGGAGGCGTAGCTGTCCGCCATCGGCTTCTGGCAGATGACGGGCACTTTGTACCTGGCGGCCAGCAGCACCAGCGGTTCATGCGCCGGAACTTCGGTGATAATGTCGACAAAATCCAGCTCTTCCTGCTGCAGCAGTTCCTCCGCCTCGCTGTAGACACGCGGGATGCCAAAGCGCGCCGCCACCGCTTCGGCACGTGCGCGGGTGCGGTTGTAGCAGGCCACAATCTCCACGCCGCCCGCCTCGCGCCAGGCTGGAATCTGGAAGAGCGACCAGAAGCCGGTGCCCAATACTGCACAGCGCAGATTTGCCATACGCTCTCGCTCTTGCCTTTCTTGCTCAGCCCGCTGCGGGCAACTGCGGCTGCGCCACGCCCACCAGATATTGGCGCTGAAAGTGCAGCGCATTATCGAGATGCTGCTGCATGGCCGCCGCCGCCGCTTCGGCGTCCTGCGCCTCAATCGCCGCCAAGATGCAGCTGTGGTCAGGCACGGCGGTCAGCGCCTGGCGCGTGTAGTCATGCACCTGCACGCGCACCTCATGCATGATAGTCGCCAGTGAGCCGGAGAGAAAGACCAGCAGCGGGTTGTGCGCGGCGCACACCAGCGCGTTGTGATATTCATCGTCCAGCGCCACGAAAAGCACCGTCTCCTCCTGCGCGCCGGCCATCTGTGCCAAAATCGTATGCAGCGCTGCCAGGTCCTGCGGCTGGGCCTTGTGCGCCGCCAGCCGCACGGCGCCCACTTCCAGGATCGAGCGCACCTGGTGCAGATCCTCCACCGACAGGGTGTGGGTCTGCAGCAGCAGGCTTAGCGGGGCGAGCAACTGGTCGTTGGTGACGGGGCGCACCACTGTGCCCACGCCGTGGCGCGTCTCCAACAGCCCCTTGGTGCTCAGAATACGCACCGCCTCGCGCAGCACCGTGCGGCTCACGCCGATCTGGTCGGCGAACTCACGCTCCGGCGGCAGCCGTTCGCCCGCCGCCAGCCGCCCCTCGACGATCAGCGTCTGGATGTTCTCCACTACCTGATCGACCAGGTTGGTTTTGGCGCCTATATTTTGAAACAGTTCTTCCTGCGACATAAATCCCTAATTCAAACCAGACAGATGCAGACATACGCTGTCCGCGCTATATCTGCGCCGTCTGCCCACCGTCGACGGCGATCACACTGCCCGTCACAAAGGAAGCCTCGTCGGAGGCCAAGAAAAGGGCGGCGGCGGCAATCTCTGCGGGCCGGCCCAACCGTTTGGCCGGGAAGGTGGCGGCAAAGGCGTCGATCTCCGCCTGCGACATCATGCTGCGCAGCATGGGCGTGTCGGTCGGCCCCGGAGCGATGGCGTTGACACGAATGTGGTCGTCCGCATGGTCGATGGCCATGCAGCGGGTTAGCAGCGTCACCGCCCCTTTGGAAGCGACATAGGCGGCGGCGTTGCCGTTGCCGTCGTGGGCGCCGGTCGAAGAAGACATGTTGATGATCGACCCGCCGCCCTGCCGGCGCATGTGCGGGATGACTGCCCGGCTGCACAAGAAGACGCCGTTCAGGTTGACCGCCAGCACGCGCTGCCAGTCGGCCCAGACCGTATCGACGACCGAACCGAAGATCAGGATGCCGGCGTTGTTGAACAGGACATCGATGGCCCCATACGCTTCAAGAGCCGCTGCTGTCATCGCCTCCACCTGCTCCGGCTGCGAAACATCCACCGCCAGCGCCAGGGCGCGCCCGCCGGCGGCGTTGATGCGCTGCGCCGTGCCCTGCGCCGCGGACTCGGCGTAGTCGGCCACCACCACGGCCGCGCCCTCGCGGCTGAACAATTGGGCGGTCGCCTGGCCGATGCCGCCACCCGCGCCGGTGATGAGTGCTGTTTTGCCTGCCAGCCGCATATCCCTGCTCCCCTTCCCGCTGTAGCCCGTCACGCTGCACCCTGTCACGCTATACTGGCGTCATATCGCGGCACGCGGCTGCCCACGCTCAGTCGATGACAAAATAAGGCTTCTCGATCTTCTCTTTAAGCTCCGCCAGCAGGCGCGCCGCCTGCAGCCCATCCAGCACGCGGTGATCCGCCGTCAGCGTCAAGTGCAGCAGCGGACGCACGCCCAGCAGATCGCCGGGCAACACCACCGGTTGACGGCTCACTGCCCCCACAGCCAAAATGGCGCTTTGCGGCGGGTTGACGATGGCGGTGAAGCGCTCGACGCCGGCCATGCCCAGGTTGGAGAGCGTGAAGGTCGCCCCTGCCAGATCGTCAGGGCTGAAATGCAGCGTGCGCGCCTTGGCTTGAAAAGCGGCCAGTTCGGCTGTCACCGCCGCCAGCGTCTTGTGCCCCGCATCTTTGATCACCGGCACGACCAGCCCCTGCTCGCCGCCCACCGCCACGCCGATATTGGCGGCGTCAAACAGCTTGATTTTGCCGTCGACAAAGTGGGCATTGGCGCGCGGGTGCTGCGGCAGAACGGCAGCCACAATCTTGACCAGCAGCCCGGTGAGCGACAGCCGCGCCCGCGCCTGCAGGGTGACGCGGTCGCCCAATGCTTCCTGCAGCCAGAGCAGGTTGGTGGCGTCGGCGCTGACTTCCAGGGCAAACTGCGGCGCGTTGACCACACTCTCGCGCATACGCTCGCCGGTGATGCGCTGGATGGGCGTCAACTCCTGCCAGCGGAAGCCGCCAGTCTCACCAGTCTCACCAGTCTGCGGCGGCGCAGGCGGCAGAGGCGCCGGCTGCACCGTTGGCGATTGCGCCGGCAGCGCCTGGCGTGCGGCGGCGCGGATATCGGCTTCCACCACGCGGCCGCCCGGCCCGCTGCCGCGCAGTTGCTCGATATCCACCCCCAAATCTTTGGCCATGCGCCGCGCCACCGGCGTCGAACGGGCGCGCCCGCCATCCGCGCCGCCATCTGCACCTGCCGGCGCATCACTGCCGGGGTCAGGCGTGACTGGGGCGGGCGGCTGCGAACCCGGTGCGGCGGCCCCAAACGGCGGCAGCACAGGCGCCGTCTCGCCCGGCTGGACGATAAACGCGATCGGCTCGCCTACCGGAACCGCCGCACCGGGTTCGCAGCCGGGGCGGATGCCCGCCAGAATACCCGCCTGCGGCGCTTCCACTTCGACCGTGAACTTGTCGGTCATCACCTCGACCAGCGGCTGATACTGGGCCACCGGCTCACCCTCGGCGGCCAGCCACTGGATGATCTCGGCGCTCTGCATATGCTCCGACATTTTGTGAATGTAGAACGCAACGGCCATCGTTTATTGCCACTCTCTCATTAGGCACTCTCTCATTGGAACAAACCAGTCACCATGCCATCACCTGGTGCACGGCCTGGACGACATCCTCCGTCTCCGGCCAGGCGCCTTTTTCAAGGCTGTCGGCGAACGGGATGGGCGTGTCGCGGCCCGTTACCCGCACCACCGGCGCACGCAGATAGTCGAACGCCTCTTCCATGACAGTCATCGCCCATTCGCCGGTTGGCCCATACGATTTGCAGGCTTCGGCCACCAGCACCACCCGCCCTGTTTTACGCGCCGAGCGGCCGATGGTGGCGCGGTCCAGCGGGCTGATGGTGCAGACATCGACCACCTCAACGTCGATGCCTTCGGGGGCCAGAATCTTGGCGGCCAGCATAGCGTACCAGACCATCAGCCCGGAGGCCACGATGGTCACATCGGCGCCGCTGCGCTTGACGTCACACTGGCCCAGCGGCACGACATAGTCAGCGTCGGGCACATGGCCGCGGAACGAATAGAGAAACTTCTGCTCCAGAAAAATGACCGGGTTGTCGTCGCGGATGGCCGCCTTGAGCAGCCCTTTGGCATCATAGGGGGTGGAGGGCAGCACCACCTTGAGGCCGGGGATATGGGCGTACCAGACCTCCAGGCTCTGCGAATGCTGGGCGGCGATGCTCTTGCCGGCGCCGCCGCCCTGCGGCATCCGCAGCACCCAGGGCACCTTGACCTGGCCACCCGTCATCAGCCGCAGCTTGGCCGCCTGCGTGCAGATCTGGTCCATCGCCAGCCCAGAGAAATCGACAAACATAATCTCCATCACGGGGCGCATCCCCACCAAGGCGGCGCCGGTGCCCGCGCCCACAATCGAATTTTCGCTGATGGGCGTGTTGATGACGCGGTTGGGGCCAAACTCGTCAAAGAGCGTGCGCGTCACGCCGAAGGCGCCGCCATGTTTGCCGATGTCTTCGCCCAGCAAAAAGACCGCCGGGTCGCGCTGCATCTCCTCGCGCAGCGCGGCGCGAATCGCCTCCTGATAGGTCAGTTCCTGCGCCGGCGCGCCGGCGGGCGCCTGCGTGATGAGATCAGGGGAGAGAGTGGGTTTGGCCGATCCGAGCGATACGGCATCGCGTTCTGCTGCTGCCATTGGGGCCTTCTTATAAATTCTTATCGATTTCAGGCGTAAATATAGTCCATGGCCGTCGCCGGGTCGGGGAGCGGGCTGTTCTTGGCGAATTCCACCGCGGCGGCGATTTCCTGCTCAACCTCGGCGTCGATGGCGTCCAACTGGGCGGCGCTGAGCGTGCCGGCCGCGGTCATCTCGCGGCGGAAGCGGCCCAGCGGCTCGCGCTGCCAGTAGGCCTGCACCTCGTCGCGGCTGCGGTAGACCTCGGGCTCGCCGGCGTAGTGGCCTTCGAGCCGGTAGCATTCCGTCACCAGCAGGGTGGGGCCTTCGCCGCTGCGGGCGCGCGCCACCGCCTGCGCCGCCGCCGTATAGACGGCGACGACATCAAAGCCATCCACGCGCACGCCGGGGATGCCGTAAGCCTGCGCCCGCAGCGACAGATCTTTGACCTTGATGATGTCATCCACATTGGTGGAGACGGCGTAATGGTTGTTTTCCAGCACAAAGAGCACCGGCAGGCTCCAAATGGCGGCCATGTTCATGCCTTCGTGCCAGTTGCCGGTGTTCGTGCCGCCCTCGCCGGTGAAGGGGACGGCCACGCGTGTCTCGCCGCGCAGCTTAAAGGCCAGCCCGGCCCCCACCGCCAGCGGGATGCCCGAACCGACCACCGCCAGCGCGCCCAGGCTGCCGGTTTCAAAGGCGGCGATGTGCATTGAGCCGCCGCGGCCCTGGCAGTAGCCGGTGGCGCGGCCCAGGATTTCCGCCATCATCTTGGCCGTATCGGCGCCTTTGGCAATATTGTGGCCGTGGCTGCGGTGTGTCCCGGCGATCAGGTCGTCGCGGTTGAGCGCCATGCAGACGCCGACGCCCGACGCCTCCTGGCCGATATAAGGGTGCACCGTGCCCTTGACCTGGCCGCGGCGAAAGAGGTCGGAGGCCGCGGTTTCGAATTGGCGGATGCGCAGCATACGCCGGTACATTTCGAGCAGCAGCTCCTGGCTGAGCGGCATAACCCCATCCTTGCAGCGCCGTTGGTCGGTTTGGGTGAGAGCGGGCGTTTCTTGGCCGGGTGCGGGAGGTATATTGGTCATACCTCATACATCCCCAGCATCAGCATCATAATACGCGGGCGCGGCTTTGTCAAGTGGGTATTTTTGCTTTTGCGGCGTGCGCCACCGATGCCTGTCCTCCAAATCTGCGCTATCTGTGCCCAAATCGGTGGACAGGCATGGGTGTACAGAAATCGGTGGCGGGCCTGGCGCTGCTGGCGCGACGGCAGGCGACGCTCACCTCTTTTTGCGTTTCGCCCGTATCTTGCCGCAGGATCGCCCGCCGCCGCCACCAGCCGATCTGCCGCCGCGCCGCTTGCGCTTGCCTGGCTGCACCGCTTCTGCTTGCCCGCCGGTTGTCGTTGTCGTCTTTGCCGCCATTTCCGCAGCGTTTACAACCGTTGCAACCGTTGCAACCGCTGCAACCTTTGCAACCGCCTGCTCCTGCGCGCCGTTGGGCAGGCTGTAGACGAAGCCGTGCGGCCCCTGCCCGCACTGCAAGGCGCCGCGCCCGCATAGATTCTGCAGCCGGTGGTAGAGGTTGCTCTTGTTCAGCCCCAGCCGCACCGTCAGCTCGCCCAGGCTGGCGCAGCCCAGGGCGGCCACAGCGTCGACCGCCTCCTGCTCGCGCAGGGTGACGTGTGCGGCCGCCCCCTGCCTGCCGCTCGCTTCCGGCCTGCCGGCTGGGCCCTGCCGCCCGCCGGCTTCCGGCTTTGCCTGCCAGCGGAAGTGGGCGGCGTCCCATTGCAGCGCCAGCTCGCGGTCGCTGAAGTCGGGGCCCACCAGCTTGAGCGTCGCCTCATCCTCGTTGTGCCGCCGGTAGAGACCGAGCGCACAGTCCACCACGCCGCCCTTGGCCGTGCTGCCCAGGATGTCGTCGATGGGGTCGGTGTCGAGCGCAAAGCGGGCCGACTTGCGGTGGTGGTCCACCAGCAGCAGCGCAGCCTTGTGGTCGACCGCCATCCGCTGCAGCACCGCCAGCAGCCGCGTCATCTCCACCGGGTCCATCTGGTCCAGCCGCCCGGCCGCCCGGCTGAGCGTGTCCACGATCACCAGCTTGTAGCCTTTGTCGAAGGCATTGCGCAGGTCGCTCAGCCCCTGCTCGTTGAAGGGCGACCACTCGGTGTGGAAGTCGGCGTCGCCATAGCGCACCACATCCAACGTGCAGCGGCCATCCGGCCCCAGCGTCTGCTTCTTGAGCCGGTCGGAGAGGCGGAACTCGGTGTCCTCCAGCGCCAGATAGAGCACCTT
>JBBRBX010000087.1:0-25579 GCA_038205395.1 Caldilineales bacterium | reverse complement strand
CTCCAGATTATAGTCATGCAGGTTGAGCAGCGAGCGTTTGAACAATGCTACATCTGCGTAGGGGCTGGCGATCATGGGCACCGGCATCATCAGATCGCTGGCAAAGAGCACTTTGTCCTCACGCACGTGCACGGCGCAGGTGTCCGGGCTGGGGCCTGGGCTGTGGATCAAGTGCACCGTCTTGCCGCCCAGCCGGATCAGCAGCCCTTCACTGAAAACCATTTTGGGCAGCCGAATCTGGACGGGGCGCAGTTCGGGGGTATGTTCTTTGGCTTCCTTGAGCGCCTTGGGGCCGAATTCGCGCAGGAACTGCAGGCAAAGCTCATGCGCTACCAGTTCGGCCTCTGGAAAAAGGTACGAGCCATAAACATGGTCGGCATGGCTGATGGTATTGATGACATACTTGATGCCCTGCGGGCAGATGCGGCGGGCAAAATCAATAATTTCTTTGGTCTCCGAAGGGAAAGGCAGCGTATCAATCAGGATGCCCCCTTCCGGCGTGACGACCAGCCCAGCGTTGACTTCCACGTACATCCGGCTGGTAAACACCCAAGTGTCGTCAGCCACACGCGTACGAATGATGCTCACAAGGAACCTCGTTTTTACTAGTTTTGTTTCGCAGTGCGATATCTGCTGCCAAGCAGCGCCAATTCGACGCGTAATCGTAACATAGACAAGCTTACGACGTCAAATTAGTTTACATAAATATGGGTTGGGGTAGCAGAGAGATGAAAGGCGCCCAGCCTATCCACCCAACCCTGCCACCACCAGGCTTGCCGTCGCCTCATTGGTGGCCAGGGGAATATTGTGGACGTTGCAGATGCGCTGCAAGCCTTGAATATCCGGTTCGTGCGGGTGGGCGTAGAGCGGATCGACGAGAAAGATGACGGCGGCTACATGGCCTTCGGCGACTTGGGCGGCAATTTCGGCGTCGCCGCCGTAGGGGCCGCTCAACATGCGCTGCACATCAAGGCCGGTCGCCTGCTGCACGCGCTCGCCGGTGGTGCCGGTCGCCATCAGGTGAAAACGCGCCAGCAGTTCACGATGCGCCTGGACAAAGCGCACCATGTCATCCTTCTTGCCATCATGTGCGATCAATGCTATCGTGGCGGTCATTGTCAGAGTATATCATAACCTGTATAGCATACCCTCTCTTGTGTGAATCCTCTCCTATGCCGACTGCCAACCTGCTGCTCCTGATCGCCGTACTGCTGCCGCCCAAAGCGCTGGATGTTTTGGGGCCGGTGGTGGAAGAACGCAGCCTGCTTACGCCCTATGGCGAAGCCGGCCCCCTCGCCTTGCGCGTAACACCCAATGGCGACGCCGTCTGGGTGCAACCGTATACTGGCTTGCCGACGCGTACGGATCCGCGCGCTACGCTGTATGCCGCCAAGCAGCTTGGCGTAGAGCGTGTGCTCAACTGGGATTCGGGCATTGCTCTCAACCCGGTGCTGCAGCGGGGAGAAGTGGCCATTGTCGAAGATTACATCGCCTGGATCACCCACCAGGCGGACAGCTTTTTTAGCGAGTCTTCTCTGGAAATGGATCGGAGGGCGACTAGCGTGCATTCCGCCTTCTGCCCCCAGTTGATCGGTCATCTGCGCAGCCTGATGCCGGGTGTGCCGGAAGTCGTGACGGTGGGCGCCGATTTTCTGCGGCGCGAAACGCCGGCCGAGGCGCGTATGATGCGCAGTTGGGGCGCTGACACGCTCAGCTACAATCTTGTGCCCGAAGTCGCTTTGGCGCATGAGATGGGCATGTGCTATGCCGGGCTGCTGACGCTGACCGCCTTAGCCGCTGATCGCCCGGCGGCAGTGGCGCAAGGGGAAGTACGATCTACCCTGCACGCCGTCGCCGATCTGCTGCCGATTTTTATAGCCTTGGCCGGCGGACCGGTTGCCTGCCGCTGTGCGTCCGAGCCGTAAGCAAGAGCAATCCGTAAGTGCAAATTGCAAAGGAATCGTTTGATGACCATAACGCATGGGTTTGAACTGGTGCGCGCGGAGCGTATCCCCGAATTGAACGCGCAGGCGCGGCTGCTGCGCCATGTGCAGACGGGGGCGCAACTGCTTTCGATTGAAAATGAGGATGAGAACAAGGTGTTTGGCGTCAGCTTTCGCACGCCGCCCAGTGATTCCACTGGGATCGCCCATATCTTGGAACATTCCGTCTTAGGTGGTTCGCACAAGTACCCGCTCAAGGAGCCGTTCGTCCAGTTGGTGAAGGGATCGCTCAACACCTTTCTCAACGCCTTCACCTCACCGGACCACACAACCTACCCGGTCGCCAGCACCAATCTGCAGGATTTTTATAACCTGGTCGATGTCTATTTGGACGCTGTCTTTCACCCGCTGCTGACGCCCCATCATCTTGACCAGGAAGGCTGGCATTATGAGCTGGAGAAGCCGGAGGATGCGCTGGTTTATAAAGGAGTGGTCTTCAACGAGATGAAGGGCGTTTACTCGTCGCCGGATTCGCTGCTCTACCGCACCAGCCAGCAGGCGCTCTTTCCCGACACCGTCTATGGCGTCGATTCCGGCGGTGATCCGCGCTCGATTCCGGACTTGACCTATGCCGCCTTCCAGCACTTTCATGCCACCTACTACCACCCTTCCAACGCGCAGATATTTTTCTATGGGGATGACGACCCCAATGAGCGCCTGCGTCTGCTGGATGCGGTTCTGTCTGACTTTCAGCCGCTGGAAGTGGACGCGGCGATAGCCCTGCAGCCGCCTTTTACGCAGCCGAGGCAGGTAACGGCGGTCTACGGCGTAGATGCGGAGAGCGGCGAGGCCGGTGACGGGACCGGGGCCGGCGCCAACAAGAGTATGCTGCTGGTGAACTGGGCGCTGCCGGAGATCACTGACCGCTCGCTGCTGATGGCGTTGAGTGTGCTCTCCTACTGCCTGATGGGTACGCAGGCGGCGCCGCTGCGCAAGGCGCTGGTGGATTCAGGCTTAGGGGAGGATGTAATTGGTGGCGGCTTCAGCGCAGGGCTGCGCCAGCCGACATTCAGCGCCGGCCTGAAAGGCATGCGCGCCGAGGATGCCGAGCAGGTGGAGTCCCTCGTCGCCAGCACGCTGGCAAAGCTGGCCGAGGAAGGCATTGAACTGGAGATGGTCGAAGCTGCGCTGAACAGTATCGAATTCAGCCTGCGCGAGAACAATACCGGCTCCTACCCGCGCGGTCTTGGCCTGTTTATGCGTACGCTGCGCGGCTGGACCTATGGCCTGGATCCCATCGAAGTGTTGGGCTACGAACTGCCGCTGGCCGTCGTAAAAGGGCGGCTGAGCACCGATACGGCGCTGCTGTCGCAGTTGATGCAGGTGTATCTGCTCGACAACCGCCACCGCGTAACGGTTCTGCTCAACCCCGACCCCACCTATAACCGCCGGCTGGAGACTGAAGAAAAAGAGCGGCTTGCTGCGGCCAAGGCGGCGATGACGCCGGAGGAGGTTGCGCAGCATATCGAGAACACACGTCTGCTCAAGCTGCGTCAGGAAACGCCTGATACGTCTGCCGATCTGGCCAAGCTGCCTACGCTGCACCTGGCCGACTTGGACAAGCAAAATAAGTCGATTCCGCGCCAGGTGATCGAACGCGAGCACGGGCGGATCGTCTATCACGATCTGTTTACCAACGGTATCGTCTATCTGCGTGTGGGCTTTGATCTCCATTCGCTGCTGCAGGCGCTGTTGCCCTATGCCGAATTTTTTGGTAAGGCGCTGTTGGAGATGGGAACCGAAACGGAGGACTACGTCAAGCTGTCGCAGCGGATTGGGCGTAAAACCGGTGGCATCGGCTACTCCACCTATATCTCGCCGCTGCTTGCCGATTCCGAAGGCGCAGCCTGGCTGTTTGTGAGCGGCAAATCAACCATGTCACAAGCGCCGGAACTGCTGGCGCTTGTGCGCGAGATGCTGCTGACGGTTAAGCTGGATAACCCGCAGCGGTTCAAGCAGATCGTGCTCAAAACCAAGGCGCGGGTGGAGTCGAGCCTGGTTCCAGGCGGCCATCAGTATGTAGGCGGTCGCTTGCGCGCCGCCTTTAGTACGGCAGCCTGGGTGGAAGAGCAGCTTGATGGGGTTGACTTTCTCTTTTTTGTGCGGCGCCTGGCCGAGCAGATCGAACGCGACTGGCCGTCCGTGCTGGCACAGTTGCAGGAAGTCAAGCGGCTGCTGATTGACCGCCGCCACCTCCTCGTCGATGTGACGCTGGACGATGCCAACTGGAGCGCGCTCCAGCCGCAGCTTGACGAGTTCATCACTTCCCTGCCGATAGGCGACGCCGAGCGTGCGCCGCAGTGGGCTCCTACTGCGCTGCCTGCACATGAAGGCTTGACCATCCCAGCCCAAGTCAACTATGTGGGCAAGGGGGCGCGGCTTTATGATCTGGGCTACCAATACAGTGGCTCCATCAACGTGATCACCAACTTCATTCGCACCGGCTGGCTGTGGGATCAGATCCGTGCCAAGGGGGGAGCGTATGGCGCCTTCTGTTCATTCGGCAAGCAGTCGGGCGTGCTGACTCTCCTTTCCTATCGCGACCCCAATCTCTTGAGCACGCTGGCCAACTATGATGCCACGGCTCAATTCTTGCGCAGCGCCGAAATCGACGAGGCCGAGCTGACCAAAAATATTATTGGAGCCATCCGCGGCATTGATGCCTATCAGCTTCCCGATGCAAAAGGCTGGTCATCGCTGGTGCGCTATTTGGTAGGTGAGAGCGACGAGGCGCGCCAGCAGATGCGCGATGAGGTGCTGGCCACGACCGCCGCCGATTTCCGCCAGTTTGCCGATGTTCTCGCTGCGGCCACTGCCCAAGCGCGCATCGTGGTGCTCGGCTCAAAGGACGCCATTCAGGGGGCGAATACCCAACTCACCCCGCCGCTGCAGGTCACGCCGCTGCTGTAAACCGCAATCTGTCCGGTCTGCGCACGAGGCTTGCAGGAAGTGACCGCCCTGGCCATTTCCCGCAAGCCGATCCGTGCGCGAGTGTGCAGGATAGCATCCCCTATAGTAGAATCTCGGCATAAATTCCAGCAGGGGTGCTGCACGATGCTTTTATCGATAGCCAACCTCACAAAAGCCTATGGCGACAACCAGGTGCTCAAAGGAGCTGCATTTACCATGCACGCCGGCGACAAATGGGGGCTGGTCGGCGCCAATGGCGTGGGAAAATCTACACTGGTCAAAATCGTAACCGGCGAAGTGGAGGCCGACGCCGGCTCAGTCCAGCTTGGCCCAGGTGCTGAGATCGGGTATCTGCCGCAGGTGCTGGCCGCCACGGCGGGACAGACAGTTGGGCAGATGATCGCGTCCGCCCAGGCGCGCTTGCATGCGTTGGAGCAGCGTTTGCGCAGCCTCGAAGCGCAGTTGGCTGTTGCCGACGATCTGGAGCAGACGCTGGCGGAGTATGGCCGCTGCAGCGAAGAATTCGACCGGCTGGGGGGCTACGCGCGTGAGCATCAGGTGGAAGCTGTGCTGGCGGGGCTGGGTGTCGGGCATCTGGCGCATGATCGGCTGGTGGCGACGCTTTCGGGCGGTGAAAAAGCGCGCGTGGGGCTGGCTGCGCTGCTGCTGCAAGGCCCCAGCCTGCTGCTGCTCGACGAACCAACGAACCATCTTGACTTTGCCGCCCTGGCATGGCTGGAGGGTTATCTCGCCGGCTATTGCGGTGCGCTTCTGGTTGTCTCGCATGACCGACACTTTCTTAACGCCATAGTATCGGCAATTATTGAGATCGATGAGCACAGCCGCGAAGCAGTATTCTATAACGGCAGCTACGATTTTTTTGCTGCAGCCAAGACAGCGGCTTACAGCCGTTGGGTTGAAGAATACGCTGCACAGCAGGAAGAGATTCGCGAACTGCGCCGCTTTGTCTCTGGGCGCGCCCGCCAGGTAACGCACCACCGCGCCGCCAGTGACACCGACAAGATGCAGTATAACTATCGCGGCGGCCGCGCCGATGCCAGTATCTCGCACAACATCCGCACCGCCGACGAAAAGCTGCGCCGCATCGAGGAAGATCCCATCCCCAAGCCGCCGCAGCCGCTGCACATCAATCCCGATTTTGACCCGGCGGCCTTAGTCAACAAGCTGCCGTTGACCTTGACGCAGGTGCGATTGGCCTATGGCGACCGCGTGTTGCTGGATGATATTGATGGTACGGTGGGCGCGCAAGATCGGATTGTGCTTGTCGGCCCCAATGGCACCGGCAAGAGCAGCCTGCTCAAGATCATGGCACGCCGTCTCCTCCCAGATGCCGGCTTTGTCGACACCGCAGCCGGGGCCGTTATCGGCTATCTGGATCAGGAGCAAGAGACGATGGCGACCAGCGGCACGCTGTACGACGCCTATGTGGGCGAGCGCAGCGGAGATTGGGAGGAATTGAAGGTTGAACTGCTGCGCTATGGCCTTTTTGCCTGGCCCGACCTGCTCAAACCGGTGGCAGGCCTCAGCGCCGGGCAGGAGCGCAAGCTGCAGATCGCACAACTCATGGCCGCACGCGCCAACGTGCTGCTGCTCGATGAACCTACCAATCATATCAGCCTCGACGTGCTCGAACAGTTTGAACAGGCGCTGCTTGAATTTGGAGGCGCTATTGTGGCTGTGTCGCATGACCGCCGCTTTATCGAACGTGTGGCGAAGCAGGTGTGGGAACTGCGCGACGGCCATCTGCTCCGCTATTTGGGTGGGTGGGAAGAGTATCAGGCCAAAACCGGCGGCAAGGAGAGTGCCCTATGAATCCAGATAACAGCCAATCAAGTCACCAGCCGGCAGATCGTCGGCAGCAGGCTCACCAATTGCGCGTGCTGCAGGTGAGCGGTGACCCCTATGCGCTGGGCTATGCTCATGGCAAGGCGTTTGCGTCTGAGATCGCCGCGCTGACCGAGGAGCGGCTGCGGCTGAGCTGCGACCCATTCTGGACAGGCGGGCAGCAGGCGGCGCTGGACGAGGTGCTGGCGCTGGGGCGCGCTTGCCTGGCCTACCATCAGGAGTTTGACGCCGATTTGTTGGAAGAGATGCACGGTATGGCCGAGGCCACCGGTCTGGGCGTCAATGAACTGGTGATTATGAATGGTTTCACCGATTTTGTGGATGTCGTCGCCAACCCGGCTGTCCTCCATCACCAGCGCAGCGCTGCCGTGCCTCCCGGTGAAGATTTTGACGGTGGCGGCTGTACGGCGTTTGTGATCGCCCCGCAAGCGGCACAAGATGGCCAGGGGTATCTGGGCCAGACGTGGGACATGCATGCGACGGCCACCCCCTACGTGCTGCTGCTCGACGTGCGCCCGCAGCACAGTCCGGCGCTGCTCACCTTTACGCTCACCGGTTGCGTGGGCATGATCGGCATGAACGAGTATGGCGTAGCTGTCGGCATCAACAATTTGTTGGGTGCAGACGGTCGCCCAGGTGTGCATTGGGTCTATGTTGTGCGCAAGATGCTGGCGCAGCGCACGGTCGATGCAGCGTTGGCAGTGCTGCGCGGCGCGCACCTTTCGGGCGCGCACAACTATCTGCTGTTGGGGCCGGACGCTGCCGGTGAACTGCATGGCTGCAATGTCGAGCAGACTGCAACGCGCACCCACGTCACACCGGTGGAAACAGTATACGCACACACCAACCATTGTCTGCTCGCCGAAATGACCAATCTGGAGCGTCCGCGCAAAGGAGTCTCACAGGCCAGCACGCAGACCCGCTATGCCCAGGCCGCGGGCTTCCTAAGCGAGCACAGCGGCGCCATCAGACTTGACGACTTGATGGCGCTCACGCGCCTGCACACGGAAGACGAGCTGTCGGTCTGCGCCCATGTGCAGCCCGGCTATGAGGTCGAAAGCTCCGGCGCCTGCATCATGAATCCGCAGACGCGCCGGCTGTGGGCGCTGTGGGGCAACCCTTGCCGGAACAGCTATGGGGAGTATACTGTGGGCGCGTGACGCGGCTGGGGGGCAGACAACTGCCGGCGCACATGACTGCGCTGTTACGCTGAAAAAGGAAACCCGCCAAGAAGAAGGAGACGCCATGGAAACGGCTGTTGATCTCACTACGACTGATATGTTCTTGCGGCTGGTGGTAGCCGGCGTCATCGGCGGGCTGATCGGCTATGAGCGCCACATCCATCACAAAGCCGTCGGCGTGGCCGGTATGATGCTGGTAGCCGTCGGCAGCGCCGCCTATATGCTGTTGGCCAGTCATCTGGCTCGCACCGATCCTTCCTCGCTGAGCCGCGCCTTGCAAGGACTTTTGCAGGGCATCGGCTTTCTGGGTGGAGCGGTGATTTTTAAGACTGGCTCTGACGTGCGCGGCATCAAGACCGCCGCCGCCATTTGGATCACTGGCGCAGTAGGGTTGGCGATCGGCACGTGGTTCTGGGTGCTGGGTGTCATCGTTGGCTTGGCAACGGGGGTGATCCTTTTTGTGGCTGACCAGTTGTCCGGGCAAGAACAGGCCCGCCACGCTGGCCCAGATGAACACGAATAGCAGCCACTGCTTAGCTTGACATGCTGCCCCTCTCTCCATATAGTTAGAAGATCAAACTATTTTGGAGGAGCAATCATTTTGTCCGCTACACCTGAATTGTGCGCCCGCGAAATTCTCGATGTGACGCCTACCATCATCCAGGCGCTGCGTGTGCAGATGCGCGCGCAGCGCAAGCACGAGTTGTCGGTGCCGCAGTTTCGCACCCTGGCCTTCCTCAACCGCTATCCCGGCTCATCACTCTCGGCGGCTGCCGAGCATATCGGCTTGACCCTGCCCACCATGTCGGTGCTGGTGGATGGCCTGGTGCAGCGTGGCCTGGTGGATCGCCTGCCCGACCCCGACGACCGCCGCCGTGTGCTGTTGAGCCTCACAACCGAGGGCAGACAGCAGCATGAGTCTGCGCTGGACGGCACGGCTGCCTGGCTGGTGGAGGTGCTGGCTCCGTTGGGAGCAGCCGACCGCAGCGCTGTTCTGCGCGCCTTCGAGGTGCTGCGCCCGCTGTTTGCCGTCACGGCGCCTGCCGTCGCACCTGTTACAACGCTCAGCAGCGAAGGGCGCGGCTAATCATGTCCAGTATTTTCAGACGAAGCAAGGAGCAGTCACTCGAGCGCGGCGCCCCCGCAGCACGCTCAGGCGGGACCTTTAAGGCGCTGCGCCATCGTAATTTTCAGCTCTATGTGTTTGGCCAACTGGTCTCGCTGGCCGGCACCTGGATGCAGAACATTGCTCAGGGCTGGCTGGTTTATGAAATCAGCCGTTCTGAGGCAATGTTGGGGGTGGTAGGCTTTGCCGCAGCCATCCCCGCCATTCTCATTGCCCCTTGGGCCGGCGTATTGATTGATCGCGTTGACAAGCGCAAACTCTTGCTGGCGACCCAAACTGTTGCCATGATTCTGGCATTTATTTTGGCCTTCCTGACCTTCACCGGCTGGGTGCAGGTCTGGCACGTGGTGCTGCTGGCCGCTTGTCTGGGCGCAGTCAATTCGTTTGACGGCCCGACGCGGCAATCGTTTGTTGTTGAAATGGTCGGGCGCGAGGACTTGCCCAATGCCATCGCCATTAACTCGATGACCTTTAACGCTGCACGCGTGATTGGTCCGGCTTTTGGCGGTATTTTGCTCGCCACCGTCGGCTCCGCCTGGTGTTTTGCCATCAACGGCTTTTCCTTTTTCTCAGTCATTATCAGCCTGCTGCTGATGAAGATTTCTTTTATCCCCAAAGAGCGTGATACGAATTCGCCCTGGCAGCAGCTCAAAAGTGGCGTCGCCTATGCTGCCGGCGACTCAAATCTGCGCAGTCTGCTGCTGCTGGCTCTCTTCTTCAGCACCTTCGGTATCTCCTATTCAACCGTGCTGCCCGCCTTTGTCGATCACGTGCTGCAAGGTGGCCCGACCGGCTTTGGCATCCTGACCGCATCCACTGGTCTGGGAGCTGTCAGCGGTGCGCTATTTATCGCCACCTACGGCGACCGCGGCTACCGCGGCCGCCTGCTCTTTATCGGGGCGATGGTCTTTCCGATCTTTTTGGCGTTTTTTGCCGTCAACAGCAACTTTATCATCTCCGTGTTGCTGGCCTATCTGTTGGGTATCGGCTTTATGCTCCAGTTCACCCTGATTAACACGCTGCTGCAGACGTTGGTGGATGACAGCATGCGCGGGCGCGTGCTCAGTCTGTACACGCTCACCATTTTCGGCTTTTCACCCTTCGGCAATCTGCTGGTCGGTACGCTTTCGCAGTCGATTGGGCTGAGCACTGCTCTGCTGCTGATGGCTGCCGTCTCATTGTTTGCGGCAGGAACGATCTTCTGGCGCACCCCGCAGTTGCGGCGGCTGGAATGATGTTAAAATTGGCATGGCATAAAATCGCCATGTCATAGAAGGAAATAGAATGGAAGTCGTTGAACTGCAGGAGAAGCATTGGCAAGCGGCTGCTGCGCTTGTGGCTGCCCGTGTGCGCCGTCTGCGCATGACGGTTGCCTGCCTGCCGCGTCAGTATGAAGAGCCGGCTGCCATCCTGCCCCTACTGCGCGATCTGGCAGCGCATGTGCCTGGTGTTGCCGCTTTTGTGCATGGGCGGATTGTGGGTTTTCTGTTGGCAATGTCCTTGCCCACCATAAAAGGCAAACGGGGAGCCTTTTCGCCCGAATGGGCGAATGGAGCGCACCCCGATTTGGCTTCTGCTGAGGCCGATACTATTTACCAGGCGCTCTATGCTGCCCTATCGCCGCGCTGGCTGGCCAACGGTTGTTACATTCATGCTGTGCGGGTGTTGGCGGATGACCACGGCGGGGTGGATGGTCTCTACAGGCAGGGATTCGGCTGTAACAATGTGGATGCCATCCGTGATCTGCGCCCGCTGGCGGCCACTGCATCCGAACTCACCATCCGTCGCGCCACTGTCGCCGAAGTGGATGAAATGGTTGCGCTGGGTGAAGGTTTGCAGCGCCATCTGGCTGCGCCGCCTATTTATCTGCCCTATGTCTATAGCGACAGCCGCGCTGACTACCGTGAATGGTTAACGCAGCCGCAACATGTCCAGTGGTTGGCCTATCGTGACGGCGCCGCCATTGCCGAGATGCGGCGTGAACCAACAAACTTCACTGCCTGTGCTATCGCCGCCGACCGCGGTACGGCCTTTATCACCAGCGCCTACACCGTTCCGCCGTCACGCAGCAGTGGGGTCGCGGCGGCCCTCTTGAGCCATCTGCTGGAGGATGCATGTGTCGCCGGCTGTGAGCGCTGCGCCACCGATTTTGAATCCGCCAACCTGCTGGGAGCGCGCTTCTGGCTGCACCATTTCCAGCCGGTGGCTTATACTGTGCTGCGCTATATAGATGAGCGGGTGGCTTTTGCCCACGCTGAGCGCCGCATGACAGATTTTTGGTAGATTGGAGAAAATAGAGCATGAACGGCAGTGAAATGACCTGCGAACCCACTTATGAAGTTGCTATCGTCGGGGCCGGACCGATTGGTCTGGAACTGGCGGTGTATCTAAAACGGGCGGGTGTCAGCTACATCCATTTCGATGCCCCCCAGATCGCGTCGACGATGATGTGGTGGCCGCGCAACACCAGTTTTTTCAGCACCACCGAGCGGTTGGCAATTGCAGGCGCACCAATCCAGAACAACCACCAGGGCCGGATCACGGGCGAGGAGTATATCGCTTATTTGCGTGCTGTCGTGGAGCAGTTTGACCTGCCCATCCATTCTTATGAGCCGGTGACGGCGATCCGGCGCACGGACGCAGGCTTTGATCTGGCGACGCTGCCGCAGACTGGCGCCTGTCGCTACCATGCTCGCCGTCTGGTGCTGGCGATCGGCGATATGCAGTATCCCAATCGGTTGAACATTCCCGGCGAAGATCTGCCGCATGTTTCACACTATTTTCGTGACCCCCACGAATATTTTCGTCGCCGTTTGCTGGTCGTGGGGGGCAAAAATTCGGCGGTGGAAGCGGCGCTGCGCTGCTGGCGCGCCGGCGCACAAGTGACGATCAGCTATCGCAAGGCTGCATTTAACGAACAGCGCGTCAAGCACTGGCTGCTGCCCGACCTGCAGGCGCAGATTGAGGCAGGCACAATTGCTTTTCTGCCGCAAACCGTGCCGGTAGCCATCACACCCGGCTGCGTGGATCTGGCAACTGTACGCGATGGGGCCGTCATCGGCCCTGTCCAGCAGCATGCAACGGATTTTGTGCTGCTGGCCACCGGTTTTCATGGCGACCAGAGCCTGCTGAAGATGGCGGGGGTCGAACTGCGCGGGGAAAATCTTGTGCCGGTCTTTGATGCGGACACAATGGAAACCAATGTGCCCGGTCTCTATCTGGCAGGCACTGTCGCCGCCGGTATCCAACAGCGCTATACGCTGTTTATTGAGAACTGCCACGAGCATGCAGCGCGCATTGTCGCTGCCATTACCGGCCACCGCCCGCAGGCGATGGGGGATGCTGCCGGCCGCAATTATGATTTGACTTTTGCCCAGATTGAGGCAAACTGAAGTTATTCTGCCTATGTACAGCACATCCAAGCGGTATATCGACCTGGATACGGCGCGGCGTATTGTCGCCGCTGCTTTCGGCCCACAAGCAGCCATCCGCAGTTATGACGATCTGCGCGACGGCTACTTTAACGCTGCCTACCAGATTGAACTGGTAGACAGGCGGCGCGCCATTCTCAAGGTGGCGCCCCCGCCCGATCTGCGTGTGCTGCGTTACGAGCGCGACATTCTGCGCAGCGAAGTAGAGATGCTGCGCCTGGTGGCTGCGCAGACAAGTGTGCCGGTGCCCGAAGTCTATGCGTTCGACGATACACACGCCATTATCGACAGCAACTATTTTTTGATGTCATATGTGCCGGGGCAGGCATATCACCGGCTGCGCGACACCTTTACCGCCGAGCAGCGCGCCATCATTGAGCACAGCATCGGCGGCTATCTGCGCCAGATCAACGCCATTCGCGGCGATTTCTTTGGCTACCCGGCCTTGACTGAGCAGCGGCTGCCAACCTGGCGCCAGGCGTTTCTGGCTATGTTTGCGGATGTGCTGGCGGATGGACAGGAGAAGCAGGTTGCGCTGCCGCTTGACTATAGCGCGCTGCTGCGCCAAGTCGAGGCTGCAGCGCCGGTTTTGGACGAAGTGCACACGCCCCACCTTGTGCATTGGGACCTGTGGGAAGGCAACATCTTTGTTGAGCCGAAGAGTGCGCATATCACCGGCATTATCGACTTTGAGCGCGCACTGTGGGGCGATCCGCTGATGGAATTTCAGTACCGGACGCTGGAGATATCGCCCACCTTTTTAGAAGGCTACGGCAGTTCGCTGCTGGATTCGCCCACTGCCCCCCTGCGGCGAACGCTCTATAGTCTATACCTGTATTTAATCATGGTTATTGAAGGTTCCTACCGTTCCTACGAGACCGACGATCAGGAGCGCTGGGCGCGGCAGCAGTTGGCGATGGATTTGGAGCGGCTGAGGACGCTGCTCTAGCGCCGCCTATTCCTCCGCCTCCCAGCGCGCCAGCACGCCGCTGGGCAGCAGGCGGCCCGGCAGTGGCCCCGCATCCGGCTCGGCCAGCGCCATTTCTCCCACATCGACAGCCCCGCGCCGCCGCCCCAACAGAATCTCCATCTGATTTTGCATCGTGATGGGGGTGAAGCCAGGCGTGTGGCAACTGTAGAGAGCAAAGAGCGCATCCTTAGCCAGCAGCGAGCGGCACGCTTCCAGCAGCGGGATGAGGTGGTCTTCAATTTTGAATACTTCGCCTTGCGGCCCGCGGCCAAAGGAGGGCGGGTCAAGAATAATGCCTTGGTAGGTGTTGCCGCGCCGTTCCTCGCGCTTGACGAACTTCATGGCATCATCCACCAGCCAGCGGATCGGCCGATCGGCCATTCCGCTCAGCTCGGCGTTTTTGCGCGCCCAGTCCACTACACCTTTGGCGGCGTCCACATGCACAAGATGGGCGCCTGCCTGGCTGCAGGCTAATGTGCTGCCGCCGGTGTAGGCAAAGAGGTTGAGTACATACAGATTGCGATCATTAGTGGCGGCCATACGTTTGCGGATCACCTCGCGCAGCCAGTCCCAGTTGTCGATCTGTTCGGCGAAAAGGCCCATATGGCCGAAGTTGGTGAGGCGAATATGGAAGTGCAAGTTGCCGTAAAGGACGCCAAACTCGCGCTGTACCTTGCGGTAGAAAGTCCATTTGCCGCCATCTTCGCCTGTGTCGCGCGTGTAAACGCCATCGGCCTTGCGCCATTCGGTTTCAGGCAGGCGCGGCTCCCACACTGCCGCCTGTGAGGGGCGCACCAGTAGATAGGGGCCAAGCCGCTCCAGCTTTTTCATGTTGCCCGAATCCATCAGTTGATAATCGTTGGCCACCATCGCCATAAAGCACCCCTTGCCTCTTGCGTACTCGATCTCCGCAGCGTGCACCCTCGCCACAGCAGAGTGTAGCACAGCCGCCCGCGCCTGCCCAAGGTGGTGGGACGGCTGGGTTCAGCGTTCAGGAATACATGTGCGACAGTCTTGTGGTGTGCAAGCCCAGTGTTATACTGGATGTACCATCCAATGGTACATGCCTGAACCTCAAATGCTGCACATTTGGTGCTCGCTCTGCTGCGCCGGCCATGCTAAAACAGCAGCAGGGGAAATCAACCACACCCTGCGCCGGCAGTTACAACTGCGGGCCGGCGCCGTCGCAATGTTAAGTTGAGGAGGCTCTTTATGCACGCACACATTCGTTCCCGCTACCGCCTGCTGCGCATCATTCTTCCCTTGTTTTTGTTTGTGTTCGGCTGCGTTTCCGCCAATCCCCCCCCACGTATGGGGCCTGGCGCCGATGAAGCCAATGTGGCGCTGCTGGGCGACCTAGAGTATCTGGCCCCTGGCTCGCAGGCTGCTTTTCTGGTGCAGGTGCGCAGCCCCTACAACGCACAGCGTCAGCTGGATGCGGCGGTTGCTGTTTACTTAAATAATGTGGATGGGGACAGCCGCCAAGTCTACAGCGGCGTCACCGGCGCGGACGGCATGGCCGATGTCCGCTTTGCCGTGCCCACAGACCTGGCGGAGCCGCAGCAAGTGCTGGAAATCCGCACCCAACTGCCGGCAGACGGCGCCGGCGAATTTTCCACCTACCGAGACGTCTATATTGGCCGCACCTACAATGTGCTGCTCTCGACCGACAAGCCGGTCTACCAGCCGGGCCAGGTGATCCATCTGCGCGGGCTGGCGCTGGATGCGTTGGATCTACATCCGGCTGTGGGCATGAGCATGACGCTCACACTGGCCGACCCGCAGGGCAACAAACTGCTGCGCCAGGATATACCCACCAGCGCCTATGGCATCGCCAGTGTGGACTTCCCCCTCGACAGCCAGGCCGCCAGCGGTAACTACAGCCTGACGGCGCAGATAGGGCCTACCACCAGCACACGCAGCGTTGAGGTCAAGCCCTACACTTTACCGCGCTTTGCCGTCGAGTTCCAGCCGGCCAGCACCTTTTATCTGCCAGGCCAGACGGCGGCAGGTACAATCGAGGCGCACTATTTCTTCGGCAAACCGGTGGCGGGTGGTCTGGTGCAGCTGCATGGCACACTGGACGATGGCAGCGGCGCTGTGGCTGTGGCAAATCTGAGCGGCGTCACCGATGCCGACGGGCGTTATGCCTACCAGTTTGATGTGCCGGCGGCCTTGGCGGGCAAGCTTGATAACCGCAGCATCGACATCGATCTGGCGATCACTGTCAGCGACGCCACCGGCCACAGTGAGGCTGTCGATGAAAGTATTACGGTGGCGGAAAAGACGCTGCTGATCAAGGCTGTGCCCGAAGCAGGGCGCCTGCGCCGCAATCTCGATGATCGGGTCTATCTGGAAGTAACCTATCCGGATGGCGTGGCGGCGCAGGCTGCACTGACGGTGACGGATCAGTACAGCGCAACCTTTACTGCCGTCAGCGATGCCTATGGTCAGGCTGTCATTACCCTGACTACGCCTAATAATGGGCTGACGCCGCTGCTGGTCACAGCCGACGATGGTGCGGGCCATGTGGTTGAGCAGCCGCTGGCGCTGGGAAGTGAGCAGAGCGACAGCGAAGTTGCCCTGCTGCTGCGCCCGGACCGCGCCGCTTATCAAATCGGCGACACGCTGCAGGTGGACATCCTGGTGGCGGGCGCTGCCGACACCGTATATCTGGACATTATTAAAGACCGCCAGAGCTTTGGCCTGGCGGCGCTGCCGGTGACCGGTGGCGTGGCACAGGCCGCGATGGCTGTCGACGGTAAACTGCTGGGCACGCTGGAGTTGAACGTCTATGCGGTGGACGGCTACGGGCGCATCGCGCGCGACCGGCGCTATGTGTTGGTGGACCCCGCGCCGGCAGAGGTGGCTATGCGTGCGGATAAGCCGCAGCACCGGCCCGGAGAAACGGCTACGCTGGATATCCAGGTCAGCCAGGCTGGGCAGCCGCTGCCGGCTGCCGTCGGCATCTCTATCGTGGATGAGTCGGTTCTCGCCGTGGAAGACCAAGACCCCGGCTTTGCCCGCACCTATTTTCTGCTCAACCGTGAACTGCAGCAGGCGCGCTACAAACTGCACGATTTTGTTGATCTGCCAAGCGGGCAGCCATCGCCCTACGACAGCGCGCCGGATAGTGTGCAGTATGCGCGCACAGCCGCTGCGCAGCCGCTGGCGGCCAAGCTGCAAAGCGAGCAGCTTGCCCTCGCCGCCGCGTTCGGCGAAATCTTAGCGGATGAGGCGGATGTCGCGGCCGGCCGACAGCCCGCCCCCGCCGCACCGGTTGAGCCGTGGGCGCTGGCCGCCGCCTGGGGCAATCGTCTTTATCTGGCGGCGCCCCTTTTGGGCTTGGCGCTTTATGACGGCAGCCGCCGCCGGCGGCAGTTATTGATTGCGCTGGTTGTCTTCGGCCTGGGCGCTTTTGTCTGGGGAGCCTGTGCTGCGCCGGCGGCCGCACCTGCACAGCCTGTCTCCATCGAGCAGCCGGCAGAGACGACTACGGCTACACACGGACAAAAGCCGCCCCGCCTGCGCCAGTTCTTTCCCGAGACGCTCTATTGGCTGCCGGAAGTGGTGACTGATGCGCAGGGCCGCGCCCAGATTGAAGTGCCGATTGCCGATTCGATCACGACCTGGCGCGCCAGCCTGCTCGTGTCGGACCAGCAGGGTCATCTTGGCAGCAGCGAGTTGGATATGCGCGTCTTCCAGGATTTCTTTGTTGAGCCGGATCTGCCGCGCTCGCTGACTGTTGGCGACGAAGTAGATGTGCCGTTCGCCATCTACAATTATTTGCCGGAGGCGCAAACTATTGAACTGGCGGTGACGCCTGGTGACTGGTTTGAACTGCGTGGGGAGCCACAGCTGGTTATAGCGCTGCAGGCTAATTCTGTGCAGACGGCCTATCTGCCGCTGCGTGTCACGCGCTTTGGCCGCCACAGCCTGCAGATCGGCGCCCAAGGTACGCATATGAGCGATGCGGTGCTGCGTGAGGTGGAAGTGCTGCCCAATGGCCAGCGCGTGACGGATGTGGCCGGCGGACAGCTGGCGGCCAGCCAAGTGATCACACTCCCGTCGCCGGCCAATGCTATCCCTGGGGCCGGCAGTGTCACCGTTCGTATCTACCCCGGCATCGTCAGCCAGGTGTTGGCCGGGTTGGACGGGCTGCTGCAGATGCCATATGGCTGTTTTGAGCAGACGAGCAGCGCCACCTATCCCAATGTGCTGGTGCTCGACTACTTACAGCGCACGGATCAGGCCGGTCTGCGTATACAGTTGCAGGCTAAAGATCTCATCAGCCTCGGCTATCAGCAACTGCTGCGCTTTGAAGTGCCGGGCGAGCCAGGTGGCTTCAGCCTCTTTGGCGATGCACCCGCCGACACGATGCTGACGGCTTATGGCCTGCTGGAATTTCACGATATGGGCGAAGTGGCCTATGTAGACCCGGACTTAATCGAGCGGATGGCGGATTTCCTGATCGGACAACAAGCGCCTGACGGCAGTTGGGCGCCGAGCGGCCGGCTCGTGGACGAGCCGGCGCTGCTGGAGGGGAAAGTGGCAGCTACGGCCTATATCGCCTGGGGGCTGGCCGACGCCGACTATGCGGACGATCCCGCTGTGCGCCAGGCGTTGCGCTATCTGCAGCGTGGCATCAAAAGTGCCGGCGGTTCCGGTCAAATTGACGATGGGCTGAGCAACTATACACTAGCGCTCACGGCCAATGCACTGGCTGCCGGCGGAGAGGACGCCGCAGCGGTGCTCGATCTGCTGCTGGCCCGCGCCGCCACAGATGGCGATCAGATTTACTGGACGCCGGGGGTGGAGACTTATCTCGGTTCAAGTGGCACTGCGGCCACCATCGAGACAACGGCGCTGGTGGCGCAGGCGCTGCTGCGCAGCGAGCAGGCGCCGGATGTGGCGGCGCGGGCATTGGCCTATGTGGCTGCCCACCGCGATGCTGCCGGCAGTTTCTACACCACCCAGGCGACCGTGCAGGCGCTCAAGGCGCTGCTCTTGGGCGAAGAAAGGAGACAGCGTGCTGCGGCAGACCGTCCCACCACCGTTACCGTGGACTACATCCATGCAGATGGCACAGTGGAGACGCAGACAAGCACCGTGGATGCCGGCAGCGCCGATCTTGTACAGCAGATCACCTTTGCCGCTGCCGAAGCGGGTGGGCGGCTGGCGCTGACGGCGGAGGGCGACCGCACGCTGCAGTACCAGGTAATCAGCGACTTCTATCTGCCGTGGGAGGTGGCCACTGCGCACGCCACCATACAAGAGCCACTGCATCTCAGCGTAAGCTATGACCGCAGCGAGTTGGCCGTCAACGACTTGTTGGGCGTGCGCGCCGAGGTGGAACTGCTTACGCGCGATACAGCGGGCGCCCTGATCGTGGAGCTAGGCATTCCCCCTGGCTTTGCACCCCTGACCGCCGACCTGGATGAGCTGATGCGGGAGGGACTGATCGACCGCTACGAACTGCGCGGGCAGCAAATCATTCTGTATCTGACCAACGTGCAGAGCGGGCAGACCTACACCTTCCCCTATCGCCTGCAAGCCCTCTACCCGCTGGACGTGCAGACGCCGGGCAGCCAACTGTATAATTATTACACGCCTGAACAGCGAGTGACCGAACCGCCGCAGCGCATTATCGTTACGCTAGGCGTCCCCAACGATTGACACCGCAGCTATGACAGCCCAACCGTGACACCGGATTAGAGACGCTGAGTGTTTTGACAACACTCAGCGTCTTTTTGTCCATCTCTTCCGTATCCCACAGTGGCTTCACTCAAATCGACAGGATTTTGTCAGCATCGTGTAAGCAAATAGCGCGTTTGAGTCGTGCTACACTGACAGTGGCTCATTAGATTCTCATCTTGCCAGTAGCCTAGACTCTGCATCCAGCGCAGGGCAGGAGGTGACCGCCGACATACCTGACACCGTTTTGAATCCAACCACTCCCGTCCGTTAACTGTTTCCGTCCTACCAAACCAGGAGATTCACATGATTTCATCTAAACGATCTTGGCTTGCGCTTTTGATCGTAGCCGGATTGCTGTTGTCCTCTGTGGCGCCGGTGTTTGCCCAAGATGATGAACCGATTGTGCCCGATGGCACGAGCCGTCTCTACCTGCCTGCAGCCATCAACGGCATCGTTACTGCGTTGGAAGTGCCGGCTGAAGATATGGTGAGCGCTGCGCCAGGCTCTATGCAGCGGTCGCTGCTCAACAGTGTGTCACAACTCAAGCTGAATGCGTCGATCACAACTGACGCTGCCGCCACAGATCTGAAGGTGGCGCCGGCGCTGCGCAGCGCGCATGGCAAGGTCAGTGTGGTTGTGCAGTTGACTGCTCCCTCGCTGGCGGAGGTTGTTTCGGCGCAGAGCGTGTCGGGCGCAGCAGTGGATGCTGTGGCCGCGATCAGTGCCATTGACCAGCAGCAGGCGCAGGTAATGCAGACCGTTCAGGGGCTGGACAGCAGCGCCGAAATGCTCGGCTCAGCGCAAAAGGCGCTCAACGCCGTTATGCTGACGGTGGACTCCAGTGCACTCAAGCAGTTGGCTGCCAGCCCCAGCGTGCGCTCCGTGCGCCCAGTGGTTGACTACCAGTTGGATCTGGCGGAGACAGTGCCCTATATCGGCGCAACCGCAGTCCAGAATGCGGGTTACGACGGCAGCGGCGTCAAGGTGGCGGTGCTGGACAGCGGCATCGACTATACACACGCCAATCTGGGCGGTCCCGGCACATTGGAAGCCTATGCTGCGGCCTATGGTGTGGACAACGCCGACCCGAAAAATACCACTCGCGATGGCTTGTTCCCCACTGCTAAGGTTGTGGAAGGCTATGACTTTGTCGGCGAGGCATGGCCCAACGGCCCCTTGGCCCCGGATGAAGATCCGATCGATTATGAAGGCCACGGCACCCATGTCTCTGATATTATCGGCGGCGGCGGCGGTGTAGCGCCAGGCGTCTCTCTCTATGCGGTCAAGGTCTGTTCGGCGGTTTCCTCCTCGTGCAGCGGCGTCGCCCTGATCGAAGGCATGGATTATGTATTGGATCCCAATGGCGACAACGACCTGAGCGACCGGATGGACATCGTCAACATGTCGCTTGGTTCACCCTATGGCCAGGCTTTTGACGATGACTTGTCGCAGGCAGTAGAAAATGCGTCTGCTGCCGGCATTCTTTCGGTTGTTTCCGCCGGCAACAGCGCCGACAAGCCCTTTATCGTCGGCTCGCCCTCGGTGGCGCCCTCGGCGTTGTCCGTAGCCGAGACCGAAGTGCCTTTGGCCAAGCTGCCTGTAATGCAGGTTCTCACGCCGGCCTCGATTGCCGGCGACTACGGCGCCGTCTTCCAGCCGTGGTCAGCCCCGCTCACTAGTGTGATTGAAGGCCCTGTCCAGTATGGTGACGGTGCGGGTGGCGGCTTGACCGGCTGCTCGGCCTATGCCGCCGGCTCGTTGGCGGGCAAGGTTTTGCTCGTCGATCGCGGCGCCTGTTCCGTCAGCATCAAAGTGTCTAACGGCGCAGCCGCCGGTGCATTGGCCGTGATTGTCGGCCTCATCGCTCCTGGCGATCCCTTTGGCTTTGGGTTTGGCGGCGGCGATCCGTCTGTACCTGGCTTTAACATCGGCCAAGGCGACTCCAATAAGATTAAGTCGGGGCTGAGCGCCGGCGTGACTGTGCGTTTTGACCCGGCCAATCAGCGGCCGCTGGTGCAGCATGTGGTCGGCTCCTCTTCACGCGGGCCGAGCATGCTCACCCACATCATCAAGCCGGAAATCGGTGCGCCAGGTGCGTCGGTTTCGGCCATCGCCGGCAGCGGTGCTGAAGTCGAAGCCTTTGGCGGCACATCGGGTGCAGCGCCTATGGTGACAGGTGCAGCAGCCCTGATCAAGGACGCCTACCCGCAGCGCGGGCCGGCTGAGATCAAGGCTGTGCTGGTCAACACCGGTGAAACCGATATCATGAACAAGGCGACGCTGTTCGGCGGCAAGATTGCGCCGATCACGCGCATCGGCGGTGGCGAAGTCCGTGTCGATCGGGCGCTGAAGTCGCCGGTGGCGGCTTGGGTGGCTAACACTCTCCAGCCTGTAGTCTCTCTGGGCTTTGACGACTGGTCGCGCAGCAACATCCTGCGCCGCGCCGGCATCACAGTCCGCAACTACACGAACGAAGGCAAGACCTATAAGATCAGCGTCAGCTATCGCTATGCTGATGACGAAGCGCGCGGCGGCATTACCGTCAATGCCCCCGGCAAGGTCTTTGTCTCGGCCAATGGCACAGGCAGCTTTGGCGTCAACTTCCGCGTGCGCACGGAAAAACTGGATGTTTGGGACCTGAACGGCCCCAACTCCGGTGCAGAGGGAGCCAATGGCGACCTGCTCTCCGTCTACGAGTATGACGGCTATATTACACTGACCAACGCCAATGATGCCACCGACACCATTCACCTGCCGTGGCAGATCCTGCCGCGCAAGGCAGGTGAGGTGGGACTGACCTGGAAGAAGGGCTTTGTCCAGGTGCGCAACAACGGTGTCGGCGACACGCGTGTCGAGTCTTACTCGCTGATCGGCAGCAACGGCAACATGCCGGAGGGTGGCCCAGGCGGACAAAACCCGAACCCCGACTTGCGCTATGTCGGCTATGCGACATATCCAGTGCCGGCCGGGTATTGCAGTGCAGCGCCGTCGTTTATCATGGCCTTCGCCGTCAACACCTTTGAGCAGCAAACGCACGCCAACGCGCCGTTTAGCTTCACAGTGGACATTGACGCCGACCAGGATGGCAACTTGGACTACGAGGTCTACACCTCCGACCAAGCCGGCGACCTGTCAGACGGCCGCAACGTAACTTTTGTGTATGACTTCGCAACCGGGCTTTCATCGGCCTTCTTCTACACGGATCATCAGATGAAGAGCGGCAACACCGTCATGCTCATTTGCGGTGAGCAGATTGGAATGAACGCCGACAACTTCTTTGACCCGATGGACATCAATGTCTACGCCTTTGACAACTACTTCCAAGGCATATTCACGGATGGCTTTGAAGGCATCACGATTTCCCCGTTGGGCGAGCAGTATTTGGGGCTGTTTGAGAATGGTGGCGTAGGTTCGACTGCACTGCCGAGCAAGACCAGTGACAAACTGCGTCTCTTGGATTATGGCCAAACCACCAATAACACCGAGAGCGGTCTGCTGCTGCTCTATCGTGACGGCGCCGTCAACGGCGTAGAAGCGGGCGTTCTGTACGCCAGCCGCTAAGGCATTAACGGTGCGTGTGGCGGCAAAATTCCCCCGCCGCCACACGTATCATTTGCGCTATCATAAAACAGCGAGGGTCGCAAGACCCTCGCTGTTTTATGATGGGTTGTTTTGTATGCCTCTAGGGCTTGCTGCCCCCGCGCGGCAACCCCCGCTCACAAAGCCGGAAAAAGCCGTTGCTCTGGGTGCGATAGTCAAGCGTCTGCCCGCCTGCCTCCACCACAATCCAGTAACCGTCTACCAATGCTTGGGTGTAGAACATGCCCGGCTCAGGGCAGCCGAGTGAGCCGTCCGACCATGTTGTTGCCTCCGCACGGGTCACTACCAATGTGTCCGGCGCCGCACCTAGCCGTTGGGCGGCATCATCGAGTACGCTGTTAAGCAGCTCGCCGGGAATTCCGTTTGCGGAGACAGGTTGGCCTGCCGACAAGCTGGCCGGCGGCAGGCTGGCCGGCGTCTCCAGCCGGTTAGCGCCAGCGGGCAGAGGGCTGTCCGGCGCGGCCAGCGGTGATGGGCTGCCGGATGGTGCAGCCGGCATTGCACAAGCGGCCAACAGCAGTGTAGCGCCGGTGAAAAGCAATAGGGTTGGCCCCCACTTTCTCATGAAAAATCTCCTCTACGCACTTAGGCATGTACTGACAGTGCTTAACCTGATGTCAAGACCTGTACTCCTTACGTTTCAATCTGCGCGATTGTTCCCCAAACGTGAAATGGTGTATATCTAGCAGAGATGGGCTGACTTGCCTCCAGCGGAATAAATGCTTTGGCGGTCATTCTCTGATGCTTCATCTGCAACGTAAAATACAATGTAAAGGGATATTGCAATGCTTTATGGTTCCGTACCCGGACTAGACAAACCGGTCTCTCGCCTTGTGCAGGGCACGGTCATGGTGCAATCCAACAATTGGGAAAGCAGTGCTCAACTGCTGGACGATGTATTTGCGCTTGGCTGCAACACCTTTGACACGGCCCATGTCTATGGGCAAGGGGACAACGAACGTACATTCGGGCGTTGGGTTAACGAACGCGGGCTGCGTGAGCAGGTGGTGATCATCGCCAAAGGCGCCCATCATAACCAGGATCGGCAGCGGGTGACGCCGTTTGACATCAGCGCTGACGTCCATGATTCGCTGGCGCGGCTGCACACGGAATACATCGACCTGTATTTGCTGCACCGCGATAACCCGGCTGTGCCGGTGGGGCCAATCGTCGAAGTGCTCAACGAGCATCTGGCCGCCGGCCGCATCCGCGCCTTTGGCGGCTCGAACTGGAGCCATCAGCGCTTGCAGGCGGCCAACGAATATGCGGCGGCGCATGGCTTGCAACCTTTTGCCGCCAGCAGTCCCAACTTCAGCCTGGCGATTCAATACAAGGAGCCATGGGAGAACTGCATCAGCCTGACCGGAGAGCAAAACGAAGCGGCAAGGCGTTTCTACCATGAAACGCAAATGCCGCTGTTCACCTGGTCAAGTCTGGCGGGCGGTTTTTTCAGTGGCCGTTTTCAACCCGATAATTTGGAAACCTTCACCAGCTATCTCGACAAGCTGTGCATCGAGAGCTACTGCTATGCCGAGAATTTTGCGCGCTATGCCCGCGCCGAAGAGTTGGCGGCCCACTATGGTGTCAGCGTGCCGCAGATAGCGCTGGCGTATGTGCTGCGCCAGCCATGGAACCTGTTTGCCCTAGTCGGCTGCGCCAACCGCGCCGAGTTCGCCGCCAACGCCGCTGCTCTTGACCTGCGGCTTAGCGACGACGAACTGCGCACGCTGGAAGGCTAAACTCCCAATCCTTGTCCTGCGCTGCCGTTTTGACAGCGCTGCGGCGCAGTGCTATTCTAGGCGAGATGAGGTTTGGGCGGACAGGCAGCGACGGGTTGTCTGCACCGCATACAAAGAAAGACAATGAATCTAGAACATCGTAAGAAGGTTGCGGCTGACCAACAGCCGGAACCAGACAGTAGTGTGCCCAGGGCGGCAGAGTGCGTTTTGCAGCAGCCTGCACCGGATTGGGCGTTTCAACTGTCAACTGCACCGGCGGCTGCGGCCGCTACAATCGCATACGCAAGCAGACTCTGCGGGTACGCAGCCGGCCGGCATCGTAACAGGTGTGTTGGGCGAGCAAGTGTAACGTGTAGAGGCAGCGGCGTTATCGTCTGATTTTTTGTGGCGATGGGCCTTGCTGCCTGTTGCCGTTTTCTCTCCCTTTCCTTCTTCTTACGCCGGCCGGCGCTGTACGGCCGGCTTTTTGATTGGCAGCCGGCTTTTGCGGCGAGCGCCTCCCTGGTCTGACTTGCACTGTCAGCAAACTGTTTTTGATGGGTGAGGTGTACTATGGTCGATCCGATCCAGTTTCAAGATGCGCTCACGCGTATTCAATCCGCCGTTGAAGCCAATGATCTGGAGGCGGCAGTCGAATATCTGCTCTCTTTGCATCCTGCCGACGGCGCTGAGGTGCTGTCTGAGTTGGAGCCGGAGCAGCAGGCGGCCATTATCGATAAGATCGATGCTGAAGATTTGGCCAGTGTATTTGAGCAGTTGGATGAGGAGGACATGGCCGGCGTAGCACAGCATTTGGATGCGGAGACGCTGGCCGATGTGCTCGATGAGATGGAGCCGGATATGGCTGCCGATCTGCTGGGCGAACTGGAGCCGGCGCAGGCGGCCGAAGTGCTGGGTCAGATGGATGAGCCGGAAGATGTGACCACCCTGCTCGCCTATGATTCGGACACCGCCGGCGGCATTATGAATGCGCCGCCCCCATCTTTGCGCCGCTTCTGGACGGTGACGGAGGCCATTGCCTTTATCCAGGATCAGTATCGAGATGAAATCCAGTTT
>JBBRBX010000086.1:0-25650 GCA_038205395.1 Caldilineales bacterium | reverse complement strand
GGATGTTGTTCGGATGTGGCTGCCTCTGGTCTACTATTTGACCCTGGCCGTCAGCTTCTGGTTCTGGAACTGGATTTTCTGGCCCGTCATTCTGTTCTTTACTGGGCGCGTCGTCTTATGGTCGTTTGGGCTGCTGCTGATCACCGCCAATACGATCCTGTTCTACATCGTGGTCATCAGTGGGGCCGATCCTGGTATTTCGGCGGATGCACCGCTGGTTTTGTGGTGCGCGCTCGGCGGACTTTCGCTGACCTTCTGGCTGGTTTTTCTGGAAAGCATCACCGGGCTGGACAGCCCACTCAAAAGCGCGGCGCAGTCCCGCCGGCGCTACTGGCGCATCCTGGGCATGCTTTCGCTGGGCGGGCGCAACTACTTCGCCGAAAATCTGCGCATTGCGCAGTCGCTGGAGATTATCACCACCTACTTCAAAGATATTGTCATTGATGCCTCGCCGTTTGGTGCAATTCGCCGCTTCTTCCAGCGTATCATCTACCGGCGCAAGCAGCCGCTCATCAACGAATCCGCCGCGGAAACGGTGCGCTACATGCTGCAGGAACTGGGGCCGACCTATGTCAAGTTGGGCCAGATTATCTCCAGCCGCGCCGAGCAACTGCCGCAGGAATGGCGCACGCAGATGGCTAAGCTGCAGAGCAATGTCGAGCCGTTTCCGTTCAGTGTGGCTGAAGCCATCATCCAGGGCGAGTTGGGCGCGCCGCTCAGCGAAACCTACGCTGCCTTTGAACAAGAGCCGCTGGCGGCAGCCTCCACTGCCCAGGTGCACCGTGCCACGCTGCCCGATGGCCAGGCGGTGGTGGTCAAAGTGCAGCGGCCGGACATTGACGTCACCGTGCGCGCCGATCTCAACGTCATCCGCGATCTGGCGCAAGATATGCAGATTCGCTTTGCGTCGGTGCGCAACGCTGACGTGACCGGCATCGTCAACGAGTATGCCGACAACATCCTGCTGGAGCTGGATTACACCAACGAGGCGTTCAATGGACGCCTATTGGCCCAAAACATGCAGGTGTTTCCCAAAATTCATGTGCCGGCCATCTATGCGGGCTTGTCGACCGGCAGGATGATGACGCAGGAATTTATCCGCGGCGTGAAGATCACCAATGTCGAGGCGCTGGATGAAGCGGGCCTCGACCGCACCCAGTTAGCCGTCACCTTTATGCGCGCGATCGTCAAGCAGGTGCTGTACGACGGTTTCTTCCACGGCGACCCCCACCCCGGCAACGTCTTGGTCGACCCCGCCACCGGCCAAATTATTTTTCTGGACTTGGGCATGATGGGAACCCTGACGCCTGGTAAACGCATGGCGATGGCTGATCTGCTTTGGGCGCTGACCAGCGGCGACCGGCGTGAGATTGCCAAAACAGTGCTAGGGCTGACAACAAGCTACAAAGAGGTTGATGAAGAGGCATTTATTGCTGATGTGGATCGCCTGCTTACTCGTTACACCGCATTTACAGAGAACACGATGTCTATATCAGGCGCTATGAAAGCGTTGCTGGATGCGATGTATAAATCCGGACTGCGCATGGACCCGCAGTTTACCCTAGCGGTTAAGGCTATGATTCAGGCTGAGGAGACAGTACGCACGCTGGACCCCAGCCTGCCACTGGCAGATACGGCATTTAACGCTTCTAAAGAACTGCTGGCGCAGACTTTTAACCCGGATAAGGTGCTGAGTGCGCTGCGGCTGCAAGCCGTGCGTGGAGCGAAGGAGGCAATCCGCAGTATCCCCTCCATCGAGGAGATGCTGACAAGCTGGCTCGAGCAGCTTCGCAAAGGACGATTTACTGTCTATGTGGATACGAGCGATGTCAGCAAACAGATCAAGGAAGTTGATAATTCGCTGACTGCAAATTTGCGCCGCTTAAGCCTTGCACTCCTATTGGTTGGCCTCCTGATCGGCGCCAGCATTGCCAGCAACACGCCGGCAGCGCTGCTGCCCAATATGGCGGAGTGGGCCTATCTGATCTTTATCGGCGCCGCCGTGCTGGCTGTCGCCGTGCTGGCGCGTGCCATCTGGGATTGGCTGAACGGCAAAGGGCTGTAGCGCCGCCTATTTTGCTAATTAAAACATATTAATTTGACAAAATTGGCGCGCCATGCTATTTTAAGGGCATGACGATCAGCCAAATCAGCAAACGCGAATCGCCGTTGTGGCAAATTATCGAATTTATGCAGCGCCACGGCTCGGCCACCATCAAAGAGATGGAGGACCTGCTGGGCGTGACGACGACGGCGGTGCGCCAGCATCTGACTACGCTGCAGGTGGAAGGCTATATTGAGCGCCGGGTGGTGCACGCGGGTGTGGGTCGCCCGCATCATGCCTACTTCACCACGGCCAAGGTGCAGGAACTGTTCGCCTGCCAGTGTGACGATCTGGCGCTGACGCTGCTGCAGGAGGTCTTTCACCTGGAGGGACAGGCGCGCGCGCTGCAGCTGCTGGATCGGGTGGGCACGCGCCTGGCGCACCGCTACGCCTCCGGGCTGCGCTCGTCGCTGCTGCAGGAGCGCGTCAGCGAACTGGCCGGCTCACTCAACGGCAATGGCGTGCTGGCGGATGCGCTGCCGCAGGACGACGACACCATCCTGCTGCGCACCTTCAACTGCCCCTTCCACGAACTGGCGCACGAACATCGCGAAATCTGCGAGATGGACACCAACATGATGCGCAAGGTGCTGCAGTCGGATGTGCACTTGAGCAGCTGCATGTTGGACGGCCACGCCGGCTGCACCTTTGTCGTCAAAGCCGAGAGCAAGGCCAAGAGCGGCGTAACCGCCGGCAGCAGTGGGTGACGGCCCCCTGACACAGGGCGCTGTCACAGGCCGCTGGTTTGTAATAAACTGGTACATTATAAAAATAGAGTGTAGCGCTTCATTTCATTTGCGATAGGAGTTTGATCCATGAGCGTTCTGGAAATTCGTGATTTAAGGGCTTTGGTCGAAGACAAAGAAATTTTGAAGGGCGTCAACCTGACCTTGCGCAGCGGTGAGATTCATGCCCTGATGGGTCCGAACGGCTCGGGCAAATCCACGCTGGCCTATGTGGTCGCCGGCCACCCGCACTATCAGATCACCGGCGGCGATATTCTGCTGGACGGCGAGAGCATCTTGGAGATGGAGCCGGACGAACGCTGCAAGGCCGGTCTCTTTCTGGCTTTTCAATATCCGGTGTCCGTGCCGGGTGTGAGCGTCGCCAACTTCTTGCGCACTGCCGTCTCCAATGTGCGCGGTTACACAGCCAAGGGCGCTGAAGCGCAAGGGCGCAGCGGCGTGATTGGCAGCAACCTGATGCCGATGCGCGAGTTTCGCAAAGAATTGAACGACAAAATGAAGGAATACAACGTCGATGCCTCCTTCGCCCGCCGCTATCTCAACGACGGCTTTTCGGGCGGCGAGAAGAAGCGCACCGAAGTGCTGCAGATGGCGATGTTGGAGCCGAAATTCGCCCTGATGGACGAATCCGACTCCGGCCTGGACATCGACGCGCTGCGCGTGGTGGCGGACGGCATCAACAAGCTGGCCACCCCTGAACGCGGTTTTCTGTTGATTACCCACTACCAGCGGCTGCTTAACTATGTCAAACCGCACTATGTGAGCATCTTTTTTGATGGCCGTGTGGTGATGACGGGCGGCGCCGAAGTGGCGCACACACTGGAAGAAAAGGGCTACGGCTGGGTCGAGCGCGAATTCGGCGCCGAAGTCGTAACGGCGTAGGCATCCATCTAGAGAAGGGGAACAACCATGGCAACACATGCAGACATGACCGCCTTGCAGGGCGTTAAAGAAGAATATGAGTATGGCTTTCACGACACGGAGAAGGCCCTCTTTCGCACGGGGCACGGCGTCAACCACGGCGTAGTCGACCAGATTTCCGACCACAAAAAAGAGCCGGACTGGATGCGCAAGTTCCGCCACGAGGCGCTGGACATCTTTCTAGCCAAGCCCATGCCCACTTGGGGCGCGGACCTGAGCGGCATTGATTTCGACGCCATCACCTACTATTCCACCTCCAGCGCAGGCAAGGGTAAGAGTTGGGACGATGTGCCGGAAGACATCAAGCGCACCTTTGACCGGCTGGGCATCCCCGAAGCCGAACGCAAGTTCCTGGCCGGCGTGGGCGCACAGTACGATTCGGAAGTGATCTACCACAGCCTGCGCGAGGAGTGGGAGAAGCTGGGCGTTATCTTCCTAGATATGGACAGCGGTCTGCGCGAACATGAGGATCTGGTGCGCGAATATTTTGCCACCATCATCCCCGCCGCCGACAACAAGTTTGCGGCGCTCAACAGCGCGGTCTGGAGCGGCGGCAGCTTTGTCTACGTTCCCAAGGGCGTGCATGTGGACATCCCGCTGCAGGCCTATTTCCGCATCAACGCCCAGAACATGGGCCAGTTCGAGCGCACGCTGATCATTATCGACGAAGGCGCCAGCGCCCACTATGTGGAAGGCTGCACGGCCCCCATCTATTCGAGCAACAGCCTGCATAGCGCTGTGGTCGAGATCATCGTCAAGAAGGGTGCGCGCTGCCGCTACACCACGATCCAGAACTGGAGCACCGATGTCTACAACCTGGTGACCAAGCGTTCGGTGGCGTATGAAGGCGCGACGATGGAATGGATCGACGGCAACCTGGGCAGCAAGGTGACGATGAAGTATCCCGCCGTCTATATGCTTGGCCCCAGGGCGCACGGCGAAATTCTCTCCATTGCCTTTGCCGGCAAGGGCCAGCACCAGGATGCGGGCGGCAAGGTGGTGCACGGCGCCCCCTACACCAGCTCCAAGATCGTCTCCAAGTCGATCTCCAAGGACGGCGGGCGCGCTTCCTATCGCGGGCTGCTGCGAGTGGCCAAAGGCGCGCACCATTCCAAGAGCAACGTGGTCTGTGATGCGCTGCTGTTGGACGAAACCAGCCGCTCGGACACCTACCCCTACATCGAGATTGAAGAAGATAACGTCAGTGTCGGCCATGAAGCATCCGTGAGCAAGATCGGGGAAGAGCAGCTTTTTTACCTGTCGAGCCGCGGCATTGGCGAAGACGAAGCGGCGGCCATGATCGTCGGCGGCTTTATCGAGCCGCTGGTCAAAGAGCTGCCGATGGAATATGCTGTTGAAATGAACCGTCTGATTCAGTTGCAGATGGAAGGCTCAGTCGGCTAAGGTGGCCGCCGGCCGGAACGGGAGATAAAAACGTGAGTGTTCTTGTGCAACAACCGGAAGCAGACAAAGTGGCTGAAGCAGTGGCAGACATAGTGAAAGACACAGTCAGCGGCTACAGCGAGGCTACCGTGCGTGCGCTGTCGGCCTCTCGCAGCGAGCCGGAGTGGATGTTGGCCTTTCGCCTGGATGCCTGGCGCCAGTTTGAGTCGCTGCCCTGGCCCAAGCCGACGGACGAGCCGTGGCGCCGCACGCGGCTGACCGGCTTTAATCTGAAGAATTTCCAGCCCTTCGCCGCCCCCGGTGGGCGGGTGGAGCGCAGTGCATTGAGTGAGGCGATCAGCAGTGAGTTGGCGGAGATGGACAGTTCCGCCAGCCTGGTCTTTGAGAATGGCGGTGTCCGCTACAGCCAGTCCAATATTGACCTGGCGGCGTCGGGCATCATCTTCACCGACCTGCAAAGTGCAGTGGCGGAGCATCCCGACCTGGTGCGCAAATACTTTATGACCAGCGTGGTCAAGCCGGGGCACAACAAGTTCACCGCCCTGCACGCCGCGCTGTGGGATTCGGGCGTGTTTGTCTATGTGCCGAGCAACGCCCGCGCCATCCTGCCGCTGCAGGCGATCCTCAACCAGAGCGCCGCCGGCGCCGGCAGCTATCACCACACTCTGCTCGTCACCGAAAGCGGGGCGGAGATCACGCTGGTCGATGACCTGCTGGGGGCCAAGGATGGGCTGCAGGTGGGGGTGGTCGAACTGCTGATCGGTGACAGTTCGGTGGTGCGCTATATGAATCTGCAGGACTTTGACCATAGCGCCTGGAACTTTCTGACGGGCCGCGCCGTGTTGGGGCGTGACGCCGACCTGCGCTGGATTCAGGTCAGTTGGGGTAGCCGCTTGACCAAGGCTTTCCTCGACCTGGATATGGTGGATCAGGGCAGCCATGCCGAACTGCTGGGCATCTACTTCCCCATCGGCAGCCAGCATATCGACCACCAGACGCTGCAGATTCACCGCGCGCCGCACTGTTTCAGCGACCTGCTGTTCAACGGGGCGCTCAAGGACAAAGCGCGCAGTGTTTATATGGGTGTCATCCAGGTGCTGCCGGATGCGCAGAAGACCGACGCCTATCAGCGCAACGGCAATCTGATCCTCGATTCGTCGGCACGCGCCGACAGCATCCCCGGCTTGGAGATTCAGGCCGACGATGTGCGCTGCACGCATGCCGCAACGGTGTCGCAGGTGGAAGAGGAATATGTCTTTTATTTGATGGCGCGTGGGTTGAGCCGGGCGCAGGCCGAACGCATGATCGTGCAGGGCTTTTTCCAAGCCGTACTTGACCGCGTGCCCGTAGAAAGCGTTGTCCACAAGCTCGAACGTGTGATCGAGCGCAAGATCGGCGGGTAAGGAGAAGCACTTATGAGCATCGAAGACAAAGGGTACGCCCATCCGGATGCTCTCGTCAGCACCCAGTGGGTAGCGGAGCATCTGCAGGACCCGCAGGTGCGTCTGATTGAGAGCAATGAAGACATTCTGCTCTACGACACCGGCCACATCCCCGGCGCGGTCAAGGTGGACTGGCAGGCTGACCTCAACGACCCGGTGGTGCGCGACTATATCAGCCGCGCCCAGTTCGAGGCGCTGATGAAACGGCTGGGCGTCAGCAATAAGACGACGGTGGTCTTTTATGGCGACAAAAGCAACTGGTGGGCGACCTACGCCTATTGGGTCTTCCAGTTGTTTGGCCACGACAACGCCAAGGTGATGGACGGCGGGCGCGCCAAGTGGCTGGCCGAGGGGCGCGAGATGACGCGCGAGACGCCGAGCTATGCGGCGACGGAATACACGGCGCAAGAACGCAACGACAAGCCGATCCGGGCGCTGCGCGACGATGTTCTCGTGCACGTGGCGGCGGGTAAACCGCTGGTGGATGTGCGCAGCCCGGCGGAGTACAAAGGTGAACTGCTGCACATGGTCGACTATCCGCAGGAGGGCGCCCTGCGCGGCGGCCATATCCCTGGGGCGAAGTCCGTGCCGTGGGCACGCGCCGCCAACGCCGACGGCACCTTCAAAAGCGCCGACGAACTGCGCGCGATCTATGAGCAGGAGCAGGGGCTGAAGCCGGGTGACGACGTGATCGCCTACTGCCGCATCGGCGAGCGCAGCAGCCACAGTTGGTTTGTGCTGACCCATCTGCTGGGCTACCCGCACGTGCGCAACTATGACGGCTCGTGGACTGAATGGGGCAACGGCGTCCGGCTGCCGGTGGAAAAATAAGCAGGAAACCAGCAGCCGCTGCGCTTCCTAGCGAAACGCAGTGGCTGCTGTAGATTGAATGCAGGAAAATGAGATTGATTATGAGCACAATGTCTTCCGCCGTACTCGACCGCACCGCCGCCCTCCGCCAGGATTTTCCCATTCTGCAACGCACAGTAGCGGGTGGGATGCCGCTGGTCTATCTCGATAACGGGGCGACCAGCCAGAAGCCGGAAAGTGTGCTGCGGGCGATGGACGAGTATTACCGCCTCTACAACGCCAATGTCCATCGCGGCGTGCACACGCTGAGCGAAGAGGCGACGGCGCTTTACGAAGGGGCGCGCGCCAAGGTGGCGCGCTTTATCAACGCCCCCAGCGCCAACCAGGTGATCTTTACACGCGGGACGACAGAGAGCATCAATCTGGTGGCCTACGCCTGGGGGCGCGCCCATCTGGGGCCGGGCGACGAGGTGCTGATCACGGAGATGGAGCACCACGCCAATATTGTGCCCTGGCAGATCGTGCAGGAGCAGTTGGGCTTTACGCTGCGCTATGTGCCGGTGACGCCGCGCGGTCTCCTGGATTTGGATGCGCTGGATGGGCTGCTGAGCGAGAAGACGAAGCTCTTTGCCTTTGTGCATGTCTCCAACGTGGTGGGGACGATCAACCCCGTGGCGGAGCTGGTGGCGCGCGCGCGCGCGGTAGGGGCGAAGGTGCTGATCGACGGTGCACAGAGTGTCCCGCATATGGCCGTCGATGTCCAGGCGCTGGACGCCGACTTCTTCGCCTTCAGCAGCCACAAGATGTGCGGGCCGACCGGCATGGGTGTGCTCTACGCCAAACGGGATGTCTTGGAAAGTATGCCGCCCTTTATGGGGGGCGGCGATATGATCCGCGAAGTGACGATGGTCGGCAGCAAGTGGAACAGCCTGCCCTACAAGTTTGAGGCGGGCACGCCGTCGATCGCCGAAGGCATCGGTTTGGGCGCGGCGGTGGACTATCTGCAGGCGGTGGGGATGGATTGGGTGCAGGCGCACGAGCAGGAACTGGTGGCCTATGCCTATGGCCGCATGAGCGAGATGGAGGGGCTGCGCATTCTTGGCCCCGGCCCCGACCAGCGCGGTGGGCTCATCTCCTTCACCTTGGAAGGGGTGCATCCGCACGACATTGCGGCCATCCTCGACAGCCGGGGCGTGGCGGTGCGCGCGGGCCATCACTGCGCCGCGCCGCTGCACGCCTGCTATGGGATTCCCGCCAGTGCGCGTGCCAGCTTTTATCTGTATAATACTGCGCAGGAAGTGGACGTTCTTACGGACGCGCTGCACAAGGCGCAGCAGATGTTTAGCTGAATGTTTGGCGAAAAAGGAAGGCTCATATGAGCACAGACGCATTGTATCGCGAGGAAATTCTCGACCATTACAAACATCCGCGGCAGAAGGGGCATCTGGAAAACCCCGACATCCATTATCACGACCACAATCCTTTCTGCGGGGACGAGATCACCATTGAACTGAAGGTGGAGGACGGGGTCGTCATCGACGCTGCGTTCGACGGCCGCGGCTGTGCCATCAGCCAGGCGACGGCCAGCATGTTGATGGAAGAGATTGTCGGCAAATCATTGGACGAAATCAAAACCTGGGACAAAGAACACATCCTTGACCTGTTGGGCATCGAGATTGGGCCGGTGCGTCTCAAGTGCGCGCTGCTGTCGCTCAAGGCGCTCAAGGCGGGGGTGTGGGGGCTTGAGGAGTGGCCTGAATAGAGAAGCGCAATGGACGATTTTATCAAGGTGACGACATTAGCGGAGATTCCGCCCGGCGGCAGCAAGCTGGTCGAGGTGGATATGGTGCGTGTGGCGCTGTTTAATGTGGACGGCGAAATCTACGCCATTGAAGATGTGTGCACCCATGACGGCGGCCCGCTGGTGGAGGGGCAGGTCATTGACGGCTGCGAAGTGCAGTGCCCGCGCCACGGCGCCCGCTTTGACATTCGCACCGGTGCGGCGCTGCGTTTTCCTGCCTTTGAGCCGACCAAGACGTATGCCGTACGCATTGAGGGGCAGGACGTGTGGATCGAACAGCCTGTTTAGAGACGAAGGAGCAGCAATGAACATTCCGACACCGGAACAAGTCCGGGAAGTACTGCGCGAGCGGGTCAAGGATCCGGAACTGATGATGAATATCGTCGATCTGGGGCTGATCTATACCGTGGAGATTACGCCGGAGCGGACGGCGGAGATCACGATGACGCTGACCAGCCCCGGCTGCCCAGCCGGCCCGGAGATCATCACCAATGTCCAGCGCGAGGCGCACACGGCCTTTCCTGACCTGGACGAGGTGAACATCCATCTGACCTGGTCGCCCTTCTGGAACCCCGACATGATGTCGGAGGATGCCAAAGAAGAACTGGGCATTTACTAGGGCTGGGCATTAAGTCCAGTCGTGAACACCACAAAAAAAGCGACGAGGCTGCGGGACACCGCCGGCCTCGTCGCTTTTTTTGTTGATTGTTGTGGCTGTCGCTGGCCGCTTAGGGCAGGACGATCGTGACGTCGAGCTTAGCCGCCTGCAGGATCGGCATGGCGTTCATGGCGGTGCGCAGGGTGTCCACCGTGCCTTCGTCCAAGTTGGCCAGCACCTGGAGCGCGCCGGCGTCGACGCCGACCTCCGCCAACTGCTTCATCTCCCCGCGGCTCCAGAGCAGGGTGGGCAGTTCGTTGCCGTTGACCAACACGGTCAGCCCCTCCGGCGAGTTCTTGATCTGAAGCTTTTGGATATTCAGGTCCTGCAGCTGCTGGAGCGTATCCGGCGGCAGGGCGATGGCGCCGGCGGGAATCTGCGAAGCGATAAAGGGCGCCAGGCCGGTCAGCGTGCCTGCGCCGCCGGCGTCAAAGGTGACGGTCAGCGGCGGCAGCCCGGCAAGCAGGCCGCCCAGCAGACCGCCCATGCCCTTCATGTTGTCGGGCAGCAGCTCTTGCAGCGCGGCAGGGGCATTTTTGGTCGCTTCGGCCAGAATTCCCTTGGGGTCTGCGGCAACGTCCGCCACCAGCGGCAGCGTGTCGCCTTCATGCGGAAAGCGCATCACGACGCCCAGGCTCATATTGGCGATCACCGGCACAAGGTCCTGGATTTGCTGCATGGTGGGGTCAGGCAGCGAGCCAAGCACCGTGCCCAGGTTGGCCAGCGTCTCCGGCGTCCACGCCAGCGAGAGCATGGGGTTGCCGTTGGCATACAGGTTGAGGCCCGCCGGCGTCAGGTTGACGAAGAGATGTTGAATGCCGGCGTCGGTCAGCGTCTGGATGGCCGCGGGCGAGCGATCCAGGACGGAGAGGTCCTGGCCGATCAGCGCGCCCAGAGAAGCCAGCGCCGCGCCGCTGATATTGGCCTGGCCCTGCTCATCATAGTCGATATACACGGCGGGCAGGTCAACAACCAGTTGATCACTGGTGGCATTCTGCGCCAGTTCACCCTGCTGGGGCCGTGGTCCACAAGCGGAGAGAACCAGGGTGAATATCAAGAGGGCGGTCAACAGCAAGGCCAGCCTTCTGTGCTGCATAAGAAATCCTCCATATCTGGTTCGTGGTTGGCGTATACGGCAGCATTGTAGCACAGGACACTGGATTGTCCAACGCAAATTGGAAAGCGCCATGCGCGAAATGGATTTCTGCTGTATTCTGCCGGTACTACAAATTTCGATACGCGCCGCCCCGTGGCCTAATCTCAATCACCGTCACCACCAGCACGTCGTCTTCAATCGTGTACGTGATGCGCCAATCGCCCACCCGCACCCGATAGTGGTTATATTTGCCGACCAGCTTCTTGCAGCCGGAAGGCATTGGATCAGCGGTGAGTCCGTCAATAGCGGCGGCGATGCGCCGCAGCAGGTCTTTGGGCAGGCGATCCAAAATCTTGGCTGCGCTTCGATGCACCTGCACCTGATAGCGGCGCTCCTCAGCCGGCGGCATCCAGCTTGCCTTCTGCGATCAGTTGGGCGCGAATCTCATCCCAAGGTCGCGCCGAAGAAGGATCACGGAGATACTCCTCGTAGACGGCGTCGGCCCGCTTCACCGCACGCAGGTCGTCAAGCTCCTCCTGCAAGGCCAGAAAATCCTCGTAGTCGATCACAGCCACGACGGGCCTGCCGTACCGCATAATCACCACATCTGCGCCGCCTGATGCGGCGGTGTCGATCACCTCGCGCCACTTGATGCGGGCGTCATTGCTGTCCCAGGTGGAAATAGTCATACGCTGGCCCTTTCACAATAAACCCCAAGAATCTAGTGGAATTATATCGCAAAAAGGCAGACTGTTCAACGGGTGATTGCGGGGCCTGCGGATGTCAAGGTTTGCGGGTGGCGCGCACTTCTTTGGCGACCAACGCAGCCAATGCCGCGGCGGGCGCTTCGGCTGTCCGCTCAATGCGCAGGGCGGCCACGGCTTCCAGGAAGGTGGCAACGTCAAACTGGTCGACCACCGCTTGGATGCGCAGGCTGCGCGGCAGCAGATGCTGGTAGGCGCCCAGCGCCAACAGCCTTTCATACTGGTGCAGATGCTCGTGCAGATAGCGCTCCACTTGTTTGCGCGTGATGGCAGGCAGATCGCGCGGCTCCTCGTGCAGCAGCAGGCAGAGACCCGGCTGCGCGCTTTGCGCCACCGGCAGCGTCCCCTGCAGCAGATCGAGCAGTGCCTGGCCGCACACATCGCCCAGCCAATGAAAGAGCAGCTGGCCGCCGGGACTCTCCACCAGCGGGGCCGCGCCCGCCGCCAGCCCCAACTGCCCCGCCAGCCGCTGCGCCAGAGCAAAGCTCAACAACTGGCGCGTCGAAAGATAGGGCAGCCGTTGTGAAGCCGTTTCATCGCGCCGCGCCGTCACCCACAGCGCCTCACCGTCATACCAGGCGACATCAAGCTGGCGTCCTTCCAGCGTCAGCACCTCGCGATCCAGCCACAGGGCATCCACCGTGGCGACCACCTGTTGGCTCTGCTGGTCGCGTATTTTCAGCTTCGCCCCTCCGTTCTGGATGTTGCTGTACAGGCTGAGCGGCGCAGAATCGGATGCCTGCAGATCGACCAACTGGTTGAGCCGCGCACCGGCCCGCCATTCGCCGGCGCGGGCGCTGGTCAGGTAGCCTCTGGCCTGCAGCTGGCCCAGGATCGCTTCCAAATCGGCGACAGTGAGCAGATCGTTGAATAGTTCCGCCAGCGGCACCAGCCTGAGCGCGCCCGTAGGGCTTTGCAGCAGCAGGCTGAATATCTGCTGCACCGCCACCGAGGGGCGAAAGGGCGCCGCAGTCGGCGCCGCGGCGGGCAGGGCGGCCAGCGCACGCAGCAGCGCTTCCTCCAGCGGTGTGCGGTAGAAGCAGGCGGCCTGGATCGTCTGCCGGCGGCGGCCGGCGCGCCCGATGCGCTGCGCAAAAGACGCCGCGCTGCCGGGCGCCCCGATCAGGATGGCCGCATCGATGGAGCCGATGTCAATGCCAAGCTCCAGTGTGCTGCTGGCAAAGCAGATGGCCGCGCCCGCCTGCGCAAACTGCTGCTCGATCTCCTGACGCCGCCCCCGTTCCAAATTGGAGTAGTGGACATAGACCGCATGGCCAAACGGGGTACGCGCCGCACGCACCGCCGCGGCGTAAGCTTCCACTTCGGCGCGCGTGTTGCAGAAGACCAACGCCTTGCGCCAGCCGCGGCCCTGGAACCCCCCCAGATAGTCGACCAGCGCCGCCGCACCCCCGGTTTCGTTCCCCCCCGATTCATCGGTTTCGTCACTGGCTGCGTCACCCGTCATGGCCAGCAGTTCGATCTGCGCGGCCCGGCTGCCGGCCACGACAATCACCTGCGCGGCGGGGAAATAGCGGGCCGCCGCCTGGGCTGGTTCAGCCAGCGTCGCCGAGAGCGCAACCGTCTGCAAGTCTGCGTCCGGCGCGTCGCCGCTGCCGGCGGCATAGACGCGCACCTGGCGCAGGCGCGCCAGCAAGACGCGCAGTTGATCGCCACGCACGCTGCCGTCGAGGGTATGCAGTTCGTCGATCACCAGCGCGCGCAGCCCGGCCAGCAGCTTGGCGTGGGTGGCGAGCAACGCATCCAGCGATTCGGGCGTCGTCAGCAGCAGGTCGGCCGGGGAACGCGGGCGAAAGGTGTCCAGGTCGCGCGTCTTGACGGCCAGTTGCACGCGCAGCCGTTCCAGCGGCGCCGCCAGGCGGTTGGCGAGATCGGCGATCAGGGCGCGCGTGGGCAGCAGGTAGAGGATCGTCAACTGCGGGGCCGGGCGCGGCGGGGACAGATAGCGCTCGACCAGCGGCGCCAGCGCGGCCTCGGTCTTGCCGCTCGCTGTGGGCGCCACCAGGATCACGCTGAGCCCCTCAAGCAGCGGCGGGATGGCCACCAACTGCGCGGCGGTGAACGTCCCGTGCTGGGCAAAGAAGGGCGACCAGGTGCGCGGGAGACGAGATTTGAGTGTGAGCGCGGAAAGCGTCGCCAATCAATCAGCCCCTGCCGGCAGTAAGCCGCTACACCTGCAGCCCCGCCCGCAGCTCCTCGATCAGCGTATCCGCGGCATAGTCCGGATAGAGATAGAGCAGATCGCAGGTCGTCACCGCGGCGCGAATGAGCTGGCGCAAATTGATGCGATGCTGGGCCAGCGCACGCGCCAGCAGGCCCGGCGCGACGTTGGCGACCGTGGCGTAGCGCTCCGGCGCCGGCGTGTAGTCGTAGGCCAGAGCGTGGTAGCGCAAGAGCGTGCTGTAAAACTCGCGGATGTCCTTTTCGATAAAGCGGTCGTCCAGCCGCACCAGATGCGAAGGCGCCAGCCACGAACCCACCGGCATCCGGTCGGCGCTTTCGGTCAGCGCAAAGAGAAATAGGAGATGCGGCTCCGATGTATAGCTCAGCGGATACTCCACGCGCGCGTGGTCGGGGATCGAGCGCGCGTCGATGCGCCCGTTGTTCAGCCCCAACGCACAGACGATCATGGCGCGAAAGAACGAATCCGCCCGTTCGCGCTGCGCGGCGCGCAGCAGCGAATAGTGTTCGGACTCGTCGATCAGCACGGCCATCCCGCTGTAACCAGCCAGCACCGCCAAGAAGCTGATGCCGGTGAGCAGATAGCTGTACTGGCGCGCGTTTTCGCCGGTGATGTACAGCCGCGGCGGGCGTTTGACGCATGCCTTCATCTCCGCCCCGGCTTTGGCTTGCCCGCTCAGCCAGGCCGCCGTCTCTTCCAGCGCGCGCTGGCTGGAACATTCCTGCAGCGCACTCAGGGCGGCGGCCAGCGGGCACAGCCTGGCCTCGCGCGGGCAAAGGCGCACAAACTCGGCGACCACGGCAGGCCGCGCCAGCACCTTCTCCAGCAGCGGCAGCAGCCCGCGCCGGCTGCTGTCGGGATAGCGCAAGCCTGTCACCAGCGTCTCATAAATCTTGTGCGCCTTGCCCGGCGGCGTTTCCACCAGATCGAGGCTGGCCCCGGCCACCAGAAAGCCCTCACGCAGCGCCCGTCGCGCCGCCAGTTCGATAAAGTGGCTCTTGCCGAAGCCATAGTCGCCGATCACCGCCAGCACGTCGCCGCTGCGTTCGCGGCTGCGGTCGAGCGCGCGGTCCAGCGTGACCCGCTCCGCCTCCAGCCCGATGGTCAGCGTCTCGGCATCCTGCACCGGTACAATCCCCAGCCGCAGCGCCTCCAGCGTCTGGCGGGCGCGAAACTGGTCTGTGTCGAGGGGGATACGCGCTTTGGCTTCGGCCAACGCCGCGGGCGCGGCGTCCTGCATCTGGGCGCGCACTGATTCAGCGCTGAATTCCTTGGCCGGCAGCCGGAAGCGCTGCCCGGAGGCAAAGAGCACTTCCCACTCATAGCCGCCCATGTAGCTCCTGAGCAACTCCCCCGCGCCGAAATGTGGATGGTGGACGGTCTGCTGTTCCAATGGCCACCCCCCTTTAGTACGGACTCTGCTGCGCGTCGGCCAGCAAATTCAGCGCGTCACTCTGCCCCCGGATCAGCGCCTCGGCCACTTCCAACGTCAGCGCCACCTCGCCCTCTTCCTTCTGGCGATACCACTCCGTGACCAGCGTTTTGACAAAGAGACGGCGGTGGCTGATGGCGAGATAGGCGTTGCGCGCCGCTCTGGAGAGGATGTGGATGTTGGCCGTTTGCAGAGGCTGATCCAGCCCGGCCCCATAGGCAAGCTCAAAAATCGGCAGCAGCCGGTAGCCGATCTGTTCCAGCAGCTCCTCGTCGGGGATGTCGAGATGCTCCAGGTCGATCTGCGGGCTGAAGGGGTTGCTACGCGAGAAGTAGTTGGCCGCCTGCACGCGCTGCTGCAGCGCCGGGTATTTGGGCACGACGGTGTTGAGAAAATCGGGGGGCACGGCGTACATAAAGAGCGCGCCGGGCAGTTCCTCGCGGCAGCGGTCGATCACCTCGCGCAGATTGTCGGTGGCGGTCTTCTCGGCCTTGCCGCCGATGCTCAACATGCGGTCGCCCTCATCAAAGAGCAGCGCCAGCCCGGTGTAGCCAAGCGCCCGCACCGCCTGGCACAAAGAGCGCAGCATCTTGAAGGCATTGTTCTTGTTGATCTTCTCCGTCACCCCGATCGTGCGCAGGTCGCGCATATCCTCCGGGCTGACCTCCTCGCCGTGCAGCCAGCGCTCCAACGCCTCCAGCCGCCGCGTCTGGCCGCGCAGCAGGGCGGTCAGATAGCCTTGGATGGCCTTGTGGAAACTGAGGCTGTCGATGGGTGTGCCGGCGATAGTCTGCAGCAAAGCGCGCACCTCGGGTAGTTCCTCGGCGCCTTCATCGTCCAGGTCGAGGCCGCTGGGCGCGATCAGCCGGCGCAGCGTCCCCTCCAGAAAGCGGGCCAGCCCCTGCTCGTCCTCAGCCATTCCGCCCAACTCGTGCCAGATGAGCGCCGACGCCACGGCGGCATAGACGCGGCGCTGGTCGTCATAGGGGCTTTCCTTGGGGCTGAGATCGACCTTGCTCACAGCAAAGTTGCGCTGCCAGGCGCGGTCGCGCACACAGTAGAGAAAGTGCGATTTGCCGGAGCCATAGTCGCCCACCACCAGCTTAAAGACCGCGCCGCCGTCGGCCAGATAGGAGCCTAGATAATGGCTGTCGATGGCGTTGAGCAGGGACTCGTTGCCGGCGTTGTAGTAGCTCACGCCTTTGGAGAGCGGCGTCCCCGACTGGCCGAGCGTTTCCACGATCTGGCGGGCAAGCCGCGGTTCAGGCAGCACGAAACACCTCCGCTTTCTTTATCCTTTATTCACGCACAAACTATTCACGCACAAACTCAATGTCGGCGATGTAGTGGCCGTCGTAGGGTGAATCTCCTTCCACGATCCACATGCTCTTGGCCGGGCTGTCGGTCTGTGATTTGGTGGCGCTGTGCACCTTGACGACTTGCCCGTCACCCGCCTGCCCATCACTTGTTTGCCCCTTAACCGTCAGCCGGCGGCGGGCCGTGAATTCGTAGAAGTCGTAGATGAACTGGGCGCGGCTGTAATCGGTGAAGGTGCGCTTGCTTGGCTCGCTGGCAAAGGCGCGCCCCTGCCGCAACATCACCAACTCGAGATAGACATCAACGATATTGATGCGCGGGCTGTGGCTGCTGCGTTTGCGCCGCGCCGTCTGGTAGGCGTCATGCAGCTGCGCCATCCAGACGCCGCCATCCTGATTGCGTCCCTCAACCGCCTTGCGCGCGTTCTGGTACGCCTGGATGGTGGCGTCGACGGTAATGGGCACATGAGGCGCCACCATGTCCTTGCCGTAGCGGAGAACGCTGAAGCGGCGGGCGAAATTGGCCTCCAACTCAAAGCGGCCGATCTCAAATTTGGGGGGCCGCCCGCCGATGCTGACGCCCTGCGCGCTGAGAGCCGCCCGCAGCTTCTGCCCGAACTCGTCCCCCAGCGCACGCTGCGCCAGGTCGAGTTCACGCTGCAAGTCGGGCACAAGCGCCAGCGCGGCCTCATCTTTGCTGTTCTGGAGCACGTCCAACGCCTTGTCCAGCCGCACCACATCGGCCGGTTCGGCGCGCAGCGCCGTGCTGCTCTCCTTGAGCGCGGCGACCAGCGCCGCCAGGCTCTTGATCTCGCGGCGCAGCTCCGGCGCCAGCGGGTCGATCACTTCCTCGCGCACGCGCACGCGGGCAAACGCCGTCTGCGCGCCCTGGACATCGACCGTCGTGTCCTGTTCGGCGTACTCGCGCAGCGCCTTGAGCGCCTTGTTGTGGCCGTCGGTCACCAGCTTGAAGGTGGATTGCACCGCCGCCGCGCGCTTCCGGCGCAGGGTGTAGCTGTCGGTCAGTTGGGTCAGTTGCAGCAATAAGGGTTCGTTGGCCATAGTTGGTTATTTCACAATTGGATTGGCAAGTACGATTGTCGCCGTAAGTATAGCATAGACAGTCGGCTGCTGCGAGAGAGATGCGCGGGCTTCTGCCACAAAACGGAAATGCACCCAGCACGTGCACCGTCCGGCTATTTAACCAGCAATGAGTTGAATTGGGTATTGCCCAAACATTGCATCGACGCTTAGGATGGAAATACCCTCTGTGATCGCTTGCGCAATAAGCAAGCGGTCAAACGGATCCTTGTGATGAGGGGGTAGTGCTTGCAGACCGTAAACATGCGTCACTTCTACAGGTAGAATTTCGAGTCCGTTGCCAGCTTGCTGCTCTTGAATGATCTGTTGTAATGGCCGATAGAGCGTAAGTTTTCCTAACTGAGCCTTTATCTGCATTTCCTACATGCTGGCAACACTCAGCACCAGGGTATTGGCATCGTCTTCACACAAATGCAAGATTCCTGTGGGCAACCTTGCCAAGTCACCATCCCACCAGATAAATATCTGGGTGTCCAACAGCAGCTTCATGCCGCGCCCAACCAGAAATCGTCGGAAAGAGGGTCGTTAAAATCATCGCTCATGCGCATGGCGCCTGGATGCATGCCTGCGGTGCGGCGTGGCTGTGGCGCGTTGACCGGAACGAGCCGCACCAATGGAACATTGTCTTTGGCGATCACAACATCCCCGCCTTGCATGGCCAGTGCCAACAACTGCTGTAATTGAGTTTGCGCCTCTGCGACATCAATCGTCGTCACCGGCATTTGTTCCCCGCCTCCCTTTGTAATCAGCAACAGCCCCATCGTAGTCTGAAGAGTATTCTATCACAGATTGATCGCCGGCGGCGGGCACTTTTTTGGTGGCCAGTCCCGCCAATGCCGCGGCGGACGCTTCGATTGTCCGCTCAATGCAGCGTCAGCACCTCGCGCTCCACCCTGGACATTTGACGGCTGCAAGACGTTTGACAGCCGCAGCGCAGGCTGCTATACTCAGGATATTCACACTACTGAAAATCGTTCACATGTGTAAACTGCAAACATTGCCATGAGTCGCGCAGGACAAGTTGAAGGCGTTAAGTCGGCGGCGCGGGTGCTGGATATCCTCGAACTGCTCATGCAGTACCCGGACGGCATCAGCCTTTCGGAAATATCCCAGCACCTGGATATCCCCAAGAGCAGCGCCCACGGTCTGCTGGCCACACTGTTGGGCCGCGGCTATCTGCGCGCCGGGCGACAGGAACGCACCTACCGTCTCGGCGTGCGGCTCTTTGAACTGGGCAGCGGCTATATCGCCGGCACGGATCTGCTGGCCGACGGCCAGCAGATCGTGCGCGAGATGGCGCACGCCTGCGAGGAAACCGTGCATCTCGCCATCCTGGCCGGCAACGAGGTGCTCTATGTCGCCAAAGAAGAAGGCAGCCACACGATCCGCATGGTTTCGGCCATCGGCAAGCGCTTTCCCGCCTACGGCACCGGCGTTGGCAAGATGCTGCTGGCGGCGCTGACGCCGGAGGAGCTGGACCAGCTTTACCCGCCCGCACAGCCGCTGACCCCCATCACCGAGCGCACCATCACCGACCCCATCGCCTTCCGCCAGGAACTGGCCAGGAGCCGGCAGCGGGGCTATGCCGTCGATTTGGAAGAGTCCACGCCCGGCCTCTGCTGCATTGCGGCGCCGATTTTTGACAGCGCGGCCACCGCTGTGGCGGCCATCAGCGTCTCCGTGCCGAGCATCCGTTTCACCGCCGATCATCAGGCCTCTCTGCTGCTGCTGGTGCAGCAGGGTGCGGAGCGGCTGTCGCGCATCCTCGGCCATCACCCAAACCACCAGAGAAAACCATGAAAATCACCGATGTAGAAGCCATCTGGCTGCAGTTGCCCGTTGTGGACGAGCGCTGCGACGGCACGCAGGACACCCTGGTCGTGCGCGTACATACGGATGCCGGGATTACCGGCATCGGCGAAGTCGACTCCTCACCGATGGTGGCGAAGGCCATTATTGAAGCGCCGCTTTCTCATGCCATCGCACGCGGGCTGCGCCAGTGTGTGATCGGCCAGAACCCGCTCGATATCGCCATTTTGTGGGAAAGGATGTACCAGGGCACCATCTTCTTTGGCCGCGGCGGCGCGGCGCAGCAGGCCATCAGCGGCGTCGACATTGCGCTGTGGGACATCATGGGCAAGGCGCTGGGGCTGCCGGTCTACCAACTGCTGGGCGGCGCCTTCCATACCCGCCTGCGTGCCTACGCCTCCAATCTCTTCCAACCAACGCCGCAGGCCACCTATGAACAGGCGCGGCGGCTGGTGGACCAGGGCTTTACGGCGGTCAAGTTCGGCTGGGGGCCGCTGGGACAGAACGAGGCGCTCGACCTGGCGCTGGTGCGCAAGGCGCGCGAGGGGCTGGGTGAAGAACCGGAACTGATGATCGACGCCGGTCTCTGCTATGACGCCGGCACGGCCATCCGCCGCGCCCAGCAGTTCGCCGAGCAGCGCCCCTTCTGGTTGGAGGAGCCGCTCCACCCCGATGATCTGGAAGGCTACGCGCGGCTGGTGGCGGCTTCCCCGCTGCGCATCGCCGCCGGCGAACAGGAGACGACGCTGCAAGGCTTCACCGCCCTGCTCGATGCCGGGCTGGATGTGCTGCAGCCGGACGTCGCGCGCGTCGGCGGCATCAGCCGCGCCATCGAGATTGGCCGTCTGGCGGCGCAGCACCGGCGGCTGTGCGTCAACCACTCCTACAAAACCGGCATCAGCATTGCCGCCTCGCTGCATTTTCTGGCCGCGCTGCCCAATGCCGCCTGGCTGGAATACTGCGTCGAACCGTCCGCTTTGCGCCAGCAGTTGACGCGCCAGCAGTTCCCGCTGGTCGACGGCTATGTGGCCGTGCCGCAAGAGCCGGGGTTGGGGATCGAATTGGACGAAGAAGTCGTGGCGCGCTATCGCGTCGGCTGACCGCGCAAGCGCGCCACGACATCAACATGGACATCAAAACGTAACCGACAGCCCGCCGTCCACGACCAGCGTCTGACCGGTGATGTAGCTGCAGCGTTCTGAGGCCAGAAAGAGCACAGCCGCGGCGATCTCATCCGGCTGCGCCGCACGCGCCAGCGGGATGCGGCGGCGGCGCACGTAGAACTCTTGGAAATCGGACGTCTCCAACTCGTTGACGCCATCCACGATCGACATAGCCGTATCCACAAAGCCCGGCGCCACGCCGTTGACCAGAATACCGTGCGGCGCCCACTCGACGGCCAGGCAGCGCGTCAACTGGTCTACTGCGCCCTTGGCCGTGTTGTAGTGGCTGGACTGCGCCATGCCCAGAAAACCATTGACCGACGAGATGTTGACGATGCGTCCGCCCTGACCCTGCGCTACCATTTGCGCGCCGGCCGCGCGGCAGCAGTGCAGGGCGCCGTAAAAGATCACATCAAACGCCTTGCGCCAGTCGGCAAAGGGCGTCGCCAGCGCGTCGGCATTGTAGAAGATGCCGGCGTTGTTGACCAGAATATCCAGGCGGCCAAAGGTGGCTACGGCTGCCGCCACCATCGCCTCGGCGTCCTGTGTGACGTCGGCGGCGACAAAGGCCGCCTGGCCGCCGGCCGCGGCCAGCGCTGCCGCGGTCGCCTCGCCGTCACTGGTGGGCAGGTCGGCCAGCAGCACCGCCGCGCCTTCGCGCGCTAGCAGCGCTGCGATTGCCTGGCCGATCCCGCGCGCGGCGCCCGTCACCAACGCGACTTTGCCGGTTACTTCACCGGTTGCTTCCCCCATGTCTGCACCCTCCGCGCCCCAAAGACGCCCTGCCCCACGGCTGCCGCCTATGCCTGCTCGCCGGCCGCGCCCGCGTCCAGCGCCTGCAGCAGAAGCAGCGCCGACGTGCGTTCGCTCAGATCGATGGGCAGCCCAGCCTGCATCCACTGCGCCCCGCCAGCCGTCACACTCTGCCCCGTATCGACATCCGTGAATTGATAAGCCCTGTCCGCAGCCAGCCCTTTCAGCGGCACAACGCTGCTGGGCGCGCCGTTGGTGGGGCGAAAGGCCCAGAGTGCGCCCTGCTCCTGGGCCGGGTCGATGATGGCATAGGCCTCCCACTCGCCCTGCGGCTCCAGCGTGGGGCAGGGCAGCTCAGGCTGCGGCAGCAGGTGATGGAAGTAGCCCGACTTGAGCAGCGGGCGCAGCCGCTTGTACTGGACAATCGCGTCCTGCACCGCCGCAAAGGCCGTCTCCGTCCACTCCGGCAGGCGGGCGGAAACCCCCATGGCCCCCAACATGCGGCTGCGGGCGATGGCGTCGATTTCGGCGCGCGTGCTGCGCTTATCCGTCAGCGGCTCATCCTCGGCGTCGATGATAAAGGTGTTGCACAGTTCCGGCGGGAATGGGTAGGTCGCCCCAGCCAGATGAAAGCGGACGCGGCGGCTGGGGGTGGAGGCGTCATGCAGCCAAGAGGCATGGCTGTTGGCCAGCATGGCAAAGTCGGTGCGCGTCCCGCCGCCGGCGCAGTTTTCGATCATCAAATTAGGGAACCGCGCGCGCAGGGCGCTGAGCACAGTGTGCACCCCCTGCACCTGGGCAAATTCGCCGTCGCCCGCGCCGTGGCCGTGGTGGGCGCAGGTGCAGACGCCCCACCAGTTGGAATCCCATTTGAGCCAGTCCGCACCCACGGACGCCACCAGGCTGCTGATCCAGTCGAGCGCCCACGCCTGCACGTCCGGGTGGCCGAAACAGAGCCAGCCGCTCACCGTGTCCGGCGGCCAGGGGGGCGAAACGATGGCGTCGTTGTGGCGCGCCAGCCAGTCGAGCCGCCAGCTTGCCGGCGGGCGCAAATCCACCCGCTCCGGCTCCACCCAGATGCCGAAGCGCATCCCCAGGCCGCGCACATAGTCGCCAAAGGCCGGCAGCCCGCTGGGGAATTTCTCGCTGCTCGGCTGCCAGCTTCCCAACCCGGTGGTGAAGTTGTCACTGGTGCGCCGGCTCGGCTCCCACCAGCCGGCGTCGATCACAAAGACCTCCGCGCCCAGCCGTGCCGCCAGATCCGCCTCGCGCCGCAGCAGCGCCTCGTCAATATCAACCAGATGCGCAAACCAGGTGTTGTACTGCACCCAGGGGAAATCGGCGGCGGTGGCCGGAACCACCGCCGCGCGCATGTAGGCGTGCTGTGCATGGGCAGCGGCATCCAAATCGCCGCGATACACGCCCACGAAGGCTGCCGGACTCATCCACACTTCCCACGCCCGCAGCGCCGTTGTATAGCCTTCGCTGCAAAGGTCAAGCGCAACCCCCCGGTTTTCTACGCCGGTTTCCGCGCTGGTTTCCGCACCGTCTTCTGTACTGCCGGCGTCTGCCTGGGCGCGGGCGGACCAGCGGCCCGAATAGATCAGCCCCGCAAACAGCCCCGCCCCGCCTGCGGCGTCCGGCGCCTGCCCCGTTGCGCTGCTGTCGAGAGCAAACCAGGCGATCTCGTGCCAGGTGGAGCGCAGCCCCGATTCGAGTGTGACGGCGCCCAGCGCTTCATGCCGCACCTGAAAGGCAGGATATGGGCCGGCGGCAGGCATGTGCCAGCCGTGCCCCTGCAGCCCGCGCACCCAGTGCAGGGTGGGCGACGGCATGGCGGCAATGCTGACCGTGACCGGTGCCACACGGCTGAGCGTGCCCGCCCGCTGCGGCATCACCACCAGCCACTGTTCCAGCACGTCAAGCTGGGCGTAGGCCCGGTAGCAGAGCGTGACATCCAGCGTCTCCCCCAGCCGCAGGTCGAACTCCAGCATCACCACATTGCTGTCGCCGGATGCGCGCACGCCCTGCAGCGCCGTCGCCTGGCGCGCCGACCAGGTGACGCCATTCCACGTCAGCGCAAACTCGCCGCCCGCCGCCGGCTGCGCCTGGAGATCGGGCTGCCAGGTGTGGTGGGCAGCGCGGTTCTCCAGCGCCACCAATTGCAGACCGCCCTCCGCCTGCCAGGCAATTGTTTTGCTGATCGAGCCGCCGGCAATCGTCCAGCGCTTGCCGCCGTCATCGGCTGTGATGGAGGTGACGGAGGCCGCTCCACTGCGTGCGAGTGTCTGTTGCATAGAGTGCTCTTTTGCGTTTCTACTGTTTGTAGTTGCTGTTTTGGATCAAGTGTCTGTTGTTACGCCTCAGGACAGCCCGCTGCGCTCCAGTTCGATCAGCTCTGAACCGAGTTCGTCCAGCGCCACGTCGATGCCGTTTTCCTGCAGGTCGGCGGCGCTGCGCACGCTTATCTGACCTGCGTCCGTAAAGTGCACCTGGTAGGTCGCGCCCGCGGCCAACCCGCGCGGGCGAATGGTGCACCGCGGCGGGCCGCCTACGGCCCGATAGACGCACACCGCGCTGCGCTGCTGGTCAAGGCTGACGGCCTGGATCGCATCCCAGCCGCGGCCCAACCCCTCCACATTGCTGCGCGGCGGCAGCAGGTGGATGATCTTGGCGCTGCGGGTGATGGCGCGCAGCCGCTTGTACTGGCCAATCGCCGTCTGCGTGTCCGCCATCTGCTGCGGCGTCCATTCGCCGATCCGCTGCATCAGGATCAAGGGGCCGCCGAAGATCGAGCTGCGCAACGTATACGGTGTGGGCGCATCCTCCATATAGCGCACGCTGTAGCGTGCGGAGAAAGGGTAGGACGCGCCGTAGACGCCCTGGCGGGTGGCGTAGGCGGCGATATTGTCCACGGTGATCGATGTGTGGCAGAGCCGCGCCATGCGGTAGGTCATCATGCAGCCGCCATCTTCGCAGTTTTCCCACACTAGATGCGGATGGGCCTGGCGCACCGCCAGGATGACGCGGTCCAGCCCGCTGGTCGAGCAGGCATAGTTGCTGTCGCCGGGCGCATGGGTGTGGTCGCTGCGCAGACAGCGCTTGACCACATCTTCGCCATCTTGCACGATATAGTCGAGCTGCTGTTCGCGCACCAGCGTGATCAACGCCTCGCTCAGCCACTCGCGGCAGGGCTGGTGGCCCAGGCAGAGCGCGCCCGCCCCATAGTAATCATTGCCGCCAAAGGCCATCCATTCGGGATGCGTCAGCGCCGCGGGTGCGTCGGGGGCCATCTGCGCCAGCGCCACATGCACGCCGAACTTCATCCCCAGGGCGTGGGCGCGTGCGGCCAGCGGGCGCAGCCCGCGCGGAAACTTCAGCGGGTCGGGGCGCCAGTCGCCGATGGTGCGCGCCCAGCCCAGGTCGAGCACGGCCACCTCGATCCCCAACTCGGCGCAGCGTTCGAGCACGGCCAACTGCTGCGCCTCGTTGATCTCCTGTCCATACTTCCAGGAATTGTACTGCACCCAGGGGTAATGGTCGTCCGGCATGGGCGGGTGCACATAGGCCTCGGTGAAGCGCTGCGTGACAAAGCCCGCTTCGTCCCAGTCGCCGCGATAACAGCCGACAAAGAAGGCGGGCAGTTCAAAGGGTTCGCCGTGCACCAGCCTGTGCGCAAGGTCATCGATCCGGCTCTCCACAACCGCCGCTGCCGCCGCCGTGGCCCAGGCGCGCAGGCGGCTCTTGCCGTTGAATTCGATGCCCAGCACAAGCCCCGGCCCACTGCCCGTTTTACTGCCGGGCCGCTCCACATCCTGGTCGGGCGCGCCGGCGCGCAGCGCCAGCCAGGCACAGCTTGTCGGCGCGTGGTAATGGGCGGGGAAGGAACCCATGCGCAGTTCGAGCGGGGCCAGGTTGGCAACCAGCGGAACCTGGCGCTGGCTGAAAAAGTCCTTGGGATAGGGCCAACTAAACTGCTCGACATGCAGGAGCGTGAGGGGTTCAGCGGCCTCCAGCGCCACCTGCAGGATGGCGGCGCCGTCGAGCAAAGGCGGCTCTGCCGCCGCACCGCTCCCAGGTTCGCCGCCTGCCTCGCTGCCGGCATCAGCGCGCTCGACCGTCGCCCACAT
>JBBRBX010000085.1:0-26433 GCA_038205395.1 Caldilineales bacterium | reverse complement strand
CGAACTGCCCGCCGGCGTGGAGATGGTCATGCCGGGCGACAACATCAAGATGGTCGTCAAGCTGATCCTGCCCGTGGCGCTCGAAACCGGCTCCCGCTTCGCCATCCGCGAAGGCGGACGCACCGTCGGCGCCGGTGTCATTACCAGCATCATTAAGTAAGTATCGCAACAGAGAGTAGACCGGGGCAACCCGGTCTACTCTCTGTTGCCTCTTGTACACGATTTTTGAATTTGCGTTTATCGAATTTGAGAGAGAGCAAATGGCAAAACAAAAAATTCGCATCAAGCTCAAGGCGTATGATCATCGCGTGCTGGATGCGTCTGTCCGTCAGATTGTGGACGCCGCCGAACAGACCGGTGCGCAGGTAGTCGGCCCCGTGCCGCTGCCCACCAGCATCGAGAAGTATACGGTGATACGCTCGCCTTTTATTGACAAAGACAGTCGCGAGCAGTTTGAAATCCGCACGCACAAGCGGCTGATCGACGTGGTGGATCCGGGCAGCAAGACGATCGAGAATTTGACTCGCTTAAACTTGCCGGCCGGCGTGGATATTGAGATCAAGTTGTAGGGTTAGCTCTGTTTTGTTAGCCCGACCAGTCGTCCGGCAAGCCGGCCTGCAAGCAAAAGCAGACGGACTTGCAATGCTTATGGGATGATGTGGGGGAGGGGTTCGAGCAAGAGAGTCTGCGGCGAGTTGCACGCAACCCTTGCGAGTAACGTCTTGACCGTCAGTCCCGGGAGGATTACATGCGAGGAATTCTTGGCAAGAAGGTAGGGATGACGCAGCTCTTTGACAAGAGCGGCGCCGTGATCCCAGTTACGATTATTGAAGCAGGCCCCTGCTACGTGACGCAAGTCAAGACTCTGGACAGCAAAGATAAGTACAATGCCGTTCAGCTTGGCTATGAAGAAGTGGCGGAGCGCAAATTGACCAAAGGTGAGCGTGGTCATTTAACCAAGGCGGGTGCACCTACCCTGCGCCATCTGCACGAGTTCCGCTATCAGGAGCTGCCTGCGCTCAGCGTCGGCGACGTCGTTAAGGCGGATGTGTTTGCAGAAGGTGAAATGGTCGATGTGACGGGTGTATCGAAAGGGCGTGGCTTTGCCGGCGTTGTGAAGCGCTATGGCTTTGCCGGCGGCCCCAAAACGCATGGCCAGTCGGATCGCCATCGCACACCTGGTTCACGCGGCGCCGGTACGACACCGGGACACACCTATCCCGGCTTGCGCGGCCCCGGCCACATGGGGGATGTACAGTCCACCGTGCAAAACTTGAAGGTGGCTTTGGTGGACCCCGAACGGAACCTGATTGCCATACGCGGCGCTGTTCCCGGCGCGCGCGGCAGCCTGGTGGTGGTGCGTGAGGCTGTCAAGGTCAAAAAGAAGAAGGCTTAGGCAGTTGGCCGCAATGGCCCGCCCCACGCGGACGGATGCGCATACGCAAGCAATGAGGAGTAAATGACCATGCGTGTACCTTTGAAAGATATGAATGGGAAGCAGGTTGGCGAACTGGAACTGAGCGACGCCATCTTTGCAACCCCCGTGAATAAGGCAGTAATGCATCAGGCGCTGACACGCCAGCTGGCCAACGCTCGCCAGGGCACCCATGCCACCAAAACCCGTGGTGAAGTGCGTGGCGGCGGCAAGAAGCCGTGGCGGCAAAAAGGCACGGGGCGCGCCCGTCAGGGCTCGACGCGTGCGCCCAACTGGATCGGCGGCGGTACGGTCTTTGGCCCCACCCCGCGCAAGTACACCCAGTCGCTGAACAAGAAAATGCAGCGGTTGGCTTTGCGAAGCGCGCTGTCGGCCAAGCTGGCGGCAGGTGGGCTTGTCGTGATCAACGAAGTAGCGATTGAAAGCCCCAAGACCAAGACCGTGGTCAATATGTTGTCCGCCCTGGGTCTGCAGGACCAGAACGTGCTGTTGGTCACGGCGGAGAAGACGGTTCCAATTTGGAAGAGCGCCGCCAACATCGCCGAGATGAAGCTGCTGCTCAGCGGTTACATTAACGTGCGTGATCTGTTGAGCCACGAGACGGTGCTCCTGACGCAGGACGCGGTCGAATCGATTGAGAGCTGGCTGGGGGCCGACGTTGCGAGTGCATCCGAGCCGACCGGCGCAGTTGTTGAGGTGGAGGCATAAGATGCATCTCTACGAAGTATTGAAGCGGCCTGTCGTCACGGAAAAGTCGATGATAGCCACTGATGAAGAAAACAAGGTGAGCTTTGAGGTCGATCTGCACGCCAACAAGCTCATGATCAAGCATGCCGTAGAAAAGGCATTTGACGTAACTGTCGTCAATGTCAATGTCTTAGTTATGGCGGCCAAGACCAGCCGGCGTGGCAGCACTACCCGCATTCGCCACCCGAAGTGGAAGAAGGCTGTGGTAACTTTGCGAGCCGGCGACCGCATCCAGCTCTTTGAAGGCGTCTAGCCGGGAGAAGATGATCTATGGCGATTAAAATTTATCGACCAACATCGCCGGGGCGCCGCAATATGAGCGTCTCGACATTTGGAGAACTAACCAAGGGCGTCAAGCCGCAGCGTGCGCTGCTGGCGCCTCTGCGCAAGACCGCAGGTCGCAACAACCAGGGCGTCGTCACTACGCGTCACCGCGGCGGTGGCCACAAGCGCCGTTACCGCCTGGTCGACTTTCGCCGTGACAACTATGGTGTGCAGGGCCGCATTGAGGCGATCGAGTATGACCCCAATCGCAGCGCCCGCATTGCGCGTGTGGTTTTCAGCGACGGCGAACGGCGCTACATTCTGGCGCCCGAAGGCGTGAAGGTAAACGACACCGTGATGTCCGGCCCCGACGCCGAAATTCGTGTCGGCAACGCCCTGCCTATCCGTTCCATTCCCTTGGGCACCGTAGTGCACAATGTGGAGTTGTATCCGGGACGCGGGGGCCAGTTGGTGCGCTCCGCCGGCCTTTCGGCGCAGGTGTTGGCCAAGGAAGGCACCATGGCGCAGATTCGTCTGCCCAGCGGTGAAGTGCGTTACATCGATATGAACTGTCTGGCGACGATCGGAACGGTGTCCAACTCCGATCACGCTAATATCAATCTGGGTAAGGCGGGGCGCAAGCGCTGGCTGGGCATTCGCCCCGGCACCCGCGGCATCGCCATGGATCCAGGTTCTCATCCGCACGGTGGTGGCGAAGGCCGCTCGCCGGTGGGTATGAAGGCGCCCAAGACGCCTTGGGGCAAGCCGGCGTTGGGCAAAAAGACACGTGTCAACAAGCGCACGAACAAATTTATTGTGCGTCGCCGCAGCACGGTGAAATAGGTGAAAGGATAAGAGTCGCTACATGTCACGTTCACTGAAAAAAGGACCGTTCATCGAGCCTCGGTTGCTCAAGCGTGTCGAAGAGATGAATCGCAAGGGCGAGCGCAAAGTGCTCAAGACCTGGTCGCGCGCTTCCACCATCTTCCCGCAGTTTGTCGGCCACACGCTTGCCGTCCATGACGGCAGACGCCATGTGCCGGTCTACATCAGCGAGAATATGGTTGGCCATAAGCTGGGTGAGTTTGCACCCACGCGCTTCTTCCGCGGTCACGTACGGTCGGAAAAATCCACCAGGCCGACTGGTCGCCCTGGCGGGGCACGGCCGTAAGGCTCTGCCGGAACAGCGGAGTATGAGGGAGAGCTGAACAATGCAAGTGCAAGCAGTAACCAAGTTTACAGGCATCAGCGCTCAGAAATCGCGCCTGGTGTTGGATGAGATGCGCGGTCGCCGTGCGGAAGAGGCGTTGGCCATCCTGGCCTACATGCCGCAGGGTTCCGCCAAGATTGTCGCCAAGACAATCAAGAGCGCACTGGCCAACGCCGTCGAGAACTATGGTCTTGATGCCAAGGATATGTACGTCTCGCAGATTTATGCTGACGTTGCGCCGATGCGCAAATGGCGGCGGTTTGGGGCGCGTGGCCGGTTTAAACCCTGGAAGCGCCGCTCCTCACATGTCACGGTCGTATTGGAAGATCGCGAAGAGATGGCCGTCAGAGCCGGCAGCAAATAATTCAAGGAGGTTCAATTGGGTCGCAAAGTACATCCCATCGGCTTCCGCCTGGGCATCGTAAAAGAACACAAGAGCCGCTGGTTCGCCTCCGGCAAACAGTACACCAGCCAGTTGGGGGAAGACCGCCAGATTCGTAACATGGTCTTTGCCGATCTGGCCAAAGCCAGCGTCAGCAACGTCGATATTGAGCGCCAGCCCAATCAGGTGCATGTAATTATTGACACGGCGCGGCCGGGTGTGATCATCGGTAAAAAAGGCGAGAGCGTCAACAAGCTGCGCACGGAACTGCAGAATCTCACCGGTAAGAAGGTGAAGATTGATGTGCGTGAGATCACCAAGCCTGAGTTGGACGCCCGTCTCGTGGCGGTGAGCATCGCCGAACAGTTGGAGCGCCGCATCAGTTGGAAGCGCGCCATGAAACAGGCGGCGCAGAAGACCATGCGCGTGGGCGCCAAGGGAATTATGATTACGGTCTCCGGTCGCTTGGGCGGCAGCGATATGGGCCGCGTCGACACAGTGCGTGAGGGGCAGATTCCGCGCCACACGCTGCGCGCCGACATCGATTACGACACTGCCGAGGCCAACACCACCTTTGGCGTCATCGGTGTTCGCGTGTGGGTCTATCTGGGTGAGGTAATGCCCGGCGAAGAATACCATGCCCGCTATCTGGCTGAGGCCAAGTAGGCTGCAAGCTGGGCAGGCAGGTCAGGTTCGTGCAGTGGTTGGGATTTTGTCGGTATAGTTCTGCTGGAATTGCTTTTACAGTTTGTCTGTACAAGCTCTTATTCTCTCTGGCGGAAAACGTATCGAGGGAGATAAACGGAGAAAAAAGACTATGTTGATGCCAAAGCGTGTGAAATACCGCAAGCTGCAGCGTGGCCGCCTCAAGGGCAAGGCTTACCGCGGCAACACGGTGGCATTTGGCACTTACGGCCTGCAATCGCTGGAAGGCCAGTATGTCACAAGCCGCCAGATTGAGGCGGCACGTCGCGCGATTGTGCGTTACGTGCGTCGCGGTGGCAAGATCTGGATCCGTATTTTCCCGGATCGACCTTTTACCAAGCGTGCTGCGGAAACCCGCATGGGTTCCGGTAAAGGCAGCGTCGATCATTGGGTGGCTCCGGTGCGGCCAGGGCGCGTGGTGCTGGAGATCGAAGGCATTCGTGAAGACCAGGCGCGTGAGGCGTTTCGCCTGGCCGCAGCCAAGTTGCCGATGCGCACAGCGTTCATCGTCAAGGAAGGCCACAGCGGCTGAGGAGTGTGACTATGAAGAAGAATGAACTGCATCAGGCGACCGTTGGTGAATTGAACACCAAGCTGGAAGAGTCGTATCAGGAACTCTTCAATCTGCGCTTTCAGCGTGCTTCCGGGAAGTTGACCAACTCGGCGCGCTTTAGCGTGGTGAAGAAGGATATTGCCCGGATCAAGACGATCCTGCGCCAGCGTGAGTTGGCTGGCCAATAAGGAGGACGGGATATGCGTGAACAACGCAGAGCGCTGGTAGGCACGGTCACCAGTGACAAGATGGAAAAGACCGTGGTTGTGACCATCGAACGCACCACCCGTCACCCTTTGTACGGTAAGGTCGTCAAGGTCAATAAGAAATACAAGGCTCACAACGAGAACGACGAGGCCCGGCTGGGCGATGTGGTGCGCATCCGTGAGTGCCGCCCGATCAGCAAGGACAAGAAGTTCTTTGTGGAGGAAGTTCTCCAGCGGGCCGTTGTTGTGGATGAAGCCAACGTCTAGGGCCGAGGAGCTGCGCCATGATTCAACAGGAAAGCCGGCTTAAAGTAGCCGACAATACGGGAGCTAAGGAACTCTTGACCATTCGCGTCAAGGGGGGCAGCACCCGGCGCTATGCCGCAGTTGGCGACGTGATCGTTGCCACGGTCAAGTCCGCCAGCCCAACCGGCAGTGTGAAGAAGGGGGACGTCGTGCGCGCCGTCGTCGTGCGCACCACCCGCTCCATCGGTCGCGCCGATGGGAGCTATATCCGGTTTGACGAAAATGCTGCCGTCATTATCGACGACAACAAAAACCCGCGCGGGACGCGCATCTTTGGGCCGGTGGCTCGCGAACTGCGCGAAGGCGGGTACATGAAGATCGTCTCGCTGGCGCCGGAAGTGTTGTAGAGGATAAGGCAGAACAGACGATGAGAGTAAAAATCAGCAAGGGAGACACCGTAGAGGTGATCTCCGGCAATGACAAAGGACATCGCGGCGAAGTTCAGCGTATCATCCGCAAGAAAAACAAGGATGGCACCTACGATCCCAACCGCGTCTATGTCGTGGTGGCCGGCGCCAATATGGTCATCAAGCACCAGCGCCCGACCGGGCGCGTCGGTACACAGACCGGGCGTATTGAGAAGGAAGCGCCGTTCCATATCAGCAATATCATGCTGGTCGGCACGGAAGGCAAGCCGACGCGCGCCGGCTATGAAGTGGCCGCGGACGGCAGCAAAGAGCGTATTGACCGCAAGAGCGGCGGCGCACTGCCGGTGTCGAAGTAGTTGAGCCAGGTTACTGCATGGATTGCAGGCTGCCTGATCTTTCGCCGGACATCACCGGCGTCTGCGGGTAAGGAGAAGAATGATGAGTGATGAAGTAAAAACCAGGCAAGAGCCGCGTATGAAGACCCGCTATCGCGAAGAAATCGCCCCGGCGCTGGTCAAGGAATTCGGCTACAGCAATGTGATGCAGGTGCCGCGCATCAGCAAGATTGCCGTCAACATTGGTCTGGGTGAAGCGATCCAGAACAGCAAGGCGCTGGAAGCAGCGTCGGGTGACATGGCGATTGTGACGGGCCAGAAAGCCGTCATCACCAAAGCCAAGCAGTCGATTGCGAACTATAAGCTGCGTGAGGGCATGCCGATTGGGGTGAAGACCACGCTGCGCGGCGACCGCATGTGGGACTTTTTGGATCGGCTGATCAACATTGTGCTACCGCGGCAGCGTGACTTTCAAGGCGTCTCGACCGATGCCTTTGATGGCCGCGGCAACTACAGCCTGGGTCTGCGGGAGCAGTTGGTTTTTCCCGAAATCAACTACGACAAGGTCGACAAGATCCGTGGCATGGAAGTAACTATCGTCACCACGGCGACGTCTGATGAAGAAGCGCGGCGGCTGCTGGCGTTGATGAGTATGCCGTTCAAGCGGTAGTTCGAGGAGAAGAGGTGTAAGCGTGGCTAAGAAGTCAATGATTGCCAAAGAAGCCAGACGCAAGTATACCGTGCGCGTGCGCAACCGCTGTTCCATTTGCGGACGCCCGCGCGGCTATCTGCGCCGGTTTGGTCTGTGCCGCATTTGCTTCCGCAGTGAAGCCCTCAAGGGCAACATACCCGGTGTCGTGAAGTCGAGTTGGTAGGCCAGTTCAGCGGCCATTGCAGGAGCAGCCGGTTCGCTGATACGAGCCGCAAGCCAGTAAGTACAGAACGAATTGGTACAGGGAAGTTCAATTTGCTCGGTTGCTGACTACAACTGTCCACCTGCTTTATGCGGGGAGTTGCAAGAGCAGCCAGAGGAGAAAACATGGTAAACGATCCGATTGCAGACATGTTGACGCGTATCCGCAACGCCGGCATGGTAAAGATGAAGCAGGTTGTCATGCCTAACTCCAAGATCAAGGTGAGCATCGCCGAGATTCTGAAGGCAGAAGGGTTTATTGACGCCTTTGCGGTGATGGAAGACAAGCCGCAGTCCAAGCTTGTCCTGCGTCTCAAGTACACGCCCCAGGGCCGTCCGGTGATCACGGGTCTCGAACGCGTGAGCAAGCCCGGCCGCCGCTACTATAGCGGGGCCAAGGATATCCCTTGGGTGCGCAGTGGTCTCGGCGTTAACATTGTCTCGACTCCGCAGGGGTTGATGACAGGGCGCAAGGCTCGTCGCGAGAAGTTGGGCGGCGAAATTCTGTGCAACGTATGGTAGGCGGGAGGGAAACAACATGTCACGTGTAGGCAAAGCTCCTATCGCCGTGCCCGCAAAGGTCACGGTCAAGGTGGAGAAAGATAACCTGGTGACGGTCAATGGCCCCAAAGGCGCATTGGTGCAGAAGTTCGACCCGGATATGACGATCGCGGTGGAGAACGACCAGATCAATGTGACGCGCCCGACTGACCAGCGTGAGCACAGGGCGCAGCATGGTCTCACGCGCGCCCTGCTGAACAACATGGTGACCGGTGTTACCACCGGCTTCACCCGCAAGTTGGACATTCTGGGCGTTGGGTACAAGGCGGAGAAGCGCGGCAACAACCTGGTGCTGTCGGTGGGCAAAAGCCATACCGTCGAATTTACACCGCCGTCAAAGGATATTGTCTTTGAGGTGGAAAAAGATGGCCGTTCCTTTACCGTTTTCGGCATCGACAAGGCCGTGGTGGGTGAACTGGCGGCAACCATCCGCAGCACGCGACCGCCGGAACCCTATAAGGGCAAGGGGATCCGCTATTCGGGTGAGTACGTGCGGCAAAAGGCAGGCAAGGCCGGCAAGGTCGGTAAGAAATAAGGAGCACTGAACCATGGCAGCAGTAAGTCGTGATATCGCGCGTAAGCGGCGCCATGAGCGCGTGCGCAAGAAAGTGGCTGGTACGGCCGAGCGACCGCGCCTGAATGTGTACCGCAGCCTGGAGAACATTTACGCCCAGGTGATCGACGACAGCACCGGCAATACGCTGGTGTCGGCCTCGAATGTGGACAAAGAACTGCGCAGCTCACTGGCGTCGCTCAAGAAGTCCGAACAAGCCAAGGCAGTCGGCCAGGCTGTGGCCGAGCGCGCGCTGGCGAAGGGTATCAAAGAAGTTGTATTCGATCGCGGCGGTTATCCCTATCATGGCCGCGTCAAGGCATTGGCTGACGGCAGCCGTGAGGGCGGCCTGGTCTTCTAAACTAGACCGAAGGGAAATAAAACATGGCAAAGCAGCAGCGAGAACGTAGGGGTAAAGACCGCGACAAGGATCGGGAGGAGCGGCGCGAGGAGTTCGAAGAGCGCGTCGTCCATCTGGCCCGCACGGCCAAAGTTGTGAAGGGCGGCCGGCGCTTTGCTTTCCGCGCCGTTGTCGTCGTGGGCGACAAACAGGGGCGCGTGGGCATCGGCATCGGCAAGGCGCGTGAAGTGCCCGATGCCATTCGCAAGGCTTCCGACCGCGCAAAGAAGAAACTGATCCGCGTCCCGCGCCTGAATGGTACGATTCCGCACCAGGTGCAGACAAAGTTCGGCGCCGGCATTGTATTGCTCAAACCGGCCAGTCCCGGTACGGGCGTTATCGCCGGCGGTGGCGTGCGTGCCGTCGTTGAGGCCGCCGGCATCAGCAATATTTTGAGCAAGTCGATGGGGTCGAGCAACATCCTGAATGTGGTGCAGGCCACCTTTGCGGCGCTTCAGGAACTGCAGGACTTCCGCCAAGAGGCTGATTATCGTGGGGTTGACCCGCGGCATCTGGCCCCCTTCTGGTATAAGGAGGAACTGCATGGTTGAGCAAAAGAACAGTCAAGCAGCCGGTCAGGCAACTGATCAGTCAACCGGGAAGACAATTAAGATTAAGCTGGTGCGCAGCGCAATCGGCTACAATGAGTCGCAGAAGCGGACGGTCAGGGCACTTGGCCTGACTCGTCTGCACCAAGAAGTCGAACGCCCGGACAATCCAGCCGTGCGCGGTATGGTAAACGCCGTTCAACATCTGGTTGAGGTAACTGAGTAGATACAATTTGCTGCTGAGACGCCACTGGTGTCTCAAATGGCGTCTCAGCAGCAAAATAGCATGAAGGAATTTACAAATGAATTTGAATGACCTGCGTCCCGCAGAGGGTTCCACGCAAAAGCGCAAGCGAGTGGGTCGAGGCACTGGTTCCGGCAAAGGCAAGACCAGTGGCCGTGGCCAAAAAGGCCAGAATGCCCGCAATGGCGGGCTTGTCCGTCCCAACTTTGAGGGCGGCCAGCTTCCTCTCACCAAGCGTCTGCCCAAGCTGCGCGGCTTTAACAACCGTTTCAAGGTTGAATATATCCCGGTGAACCTGGACGAACTGGACAGACTGTTCGAGGCCCAGACCGAGATCAATCCTGAATCGCTGGCCGACGCCGGCCTTGTCGGCAACGTCAAGCATCCCGTGGTGATTCTGGCGCGCGGCGATGTCAGTAAGGCGCTCACCGTCAAAGTGCAGCGCATCAGCGCTTCGGCTCGACAGAAGATCGAAGCGGCAGGCGGCAGTGTGGAGATTTTACCCTTCACTGTCGATAAGCGGCGCCCACGCTCCTAAGGCTAAGCAGTTATTTCCGAAAGGAACACTCGAATGCTTGAAGCAGTACGCAATGCATTCCGTTTGCCGGACCTACGGCAGAAGTTGCTGATCACTTTTGGCCTGATCTGCTTGTACCGCCTGGCGGCCAATATTCCGCTGCCCGGCGTCAACCAGGATGCGCTGGCGGCGATGTTCTCGCAGGATTCCAATATCCTGCTCAACCTGCTGAACTTTTTCAGCGGCGGCGGTTTATCGCGCATGGGTGTGATGGCGCTGGGCGTCTATCCCTATATTACGGCTTCGATTATCCTGCAGCTGCTGATTCCAATCATCCCGGCATTGGAAGAGTTGAGCAAAGAAGGGGAATCCGGCCGTTCCCGCATCAATCAGTACACGCTGTGGCTGACAATCCCGCTGGCTGTGCTCCAGGCGTTGGCCCAGGGCACGCTGCTGGCCAGCCAAGGGGGTTCGGTTTCGGTTCTGCCCAACTGGGGCTTTACCGGCGGCGACTTTCTGCCGACGGTGACGCTGATCATCGGTATGACAGCCGGCACCATGATGGGTGTGTGGCTGGGGCAGTTGATCACCGAGCAAGGTATCGGCAACGGTGTTTCGCTGATCATCTTCGCCGGCATCGTGTCTAACATCCCGCACCAGTTGAACTTGTTGGCGCAGGCGCCTGCCATGCTGATCGTCTTCCTGATCGTCACATTGATTATGATTGGTGTAATCGTGTGGGTGCAGGAGGGACAGCGGCGCATCCCGGTGCAGTATGGGAAGCGCGTGCGCACCATGCGCGGTAATCGTATGATGATGGTGGGGGGGCAGAGCACCTATGTGCCGCTGCGTGTCAACACAGCCGGCATGATCCCGCTGATCTTTGCCCAAAGCCTGTTGATTCTACCTAGCACGCTGGCAAGCTACTTTGTCGGTCGCACCGATTGGATCGGCTCGATTGCCGGCACCTTCTCCACCTTTTTCAGCCCCCAAAACTTTGTCTACTGGCTGCTCTACTTCTTGTTGACCGTGGCCTTCACGTACTTCTATACCGACGTGATGTTCCGCCAACAGAATTTGCCGGAGACACTGCAGAAGCAGGGTGGCTTTATTCCTGGTATCCGGCCAGGGCCGCGCACGGAGAGCTATCTGAATGGTGTTCTGCAGCGCATTACGCTGGTGGGCGCCTTGTTCTTGGGGCTGATTGCGGTCTTGCCGTTCGTCGTCACTTCGATCGGTTCGCTGCTGTTCGGCGCCAGCGCCGGCTTGCTTACAGGCTACAACTCGCTGATTATCAGCAGCTCCGGCTTGCTGATCGTCGTGGGTGTTGTGTTGGATACATTGAAGCAGATTGAAGCGCAGTTGATGATGCGCAACTACGAAGGCTTTATCCGCTAGCCGCAGGGCTGGCCAAAACGATCGGATTCAATGTCGAGTCCGGGAGAGAAGTACAGGATGAGCGACCAAAAACGCACCTATATCGTACTTTTGGGTGTACCGGGAGCCGGCAAAGGAACGCAGGCCAGGCTGTTGGAACAAGCCACGCGGCTGCCGCAGATTTCAACCGGCGACATCTTTCGCTATAACCTGAAAAACCAGACCGCTTTGGGCGTCCAAGCCAAAGGGTTCATGGATCAGGGGCTGCTGGTGCCGGATGATGTCACCATTCGTATGGTCGAGGATCGTCTGCAGAAGCCGGATTGCGCGCAGGGCGCCATCATGGATGGCTTCCCCCGCAACCTGGTGCAGGCGACAGCGTTTGACAAGATGGTTGCTCCGTATGGAGGCGTGTCGGCGGCGCCGCTCATCCATGTGGAAGACGATGAGACGATCAGGCGCATCACAGGCCGACGGACATGTCGCACTTGCGGCGCTGTCTACCACCTGGTCTTTAACCCTCCCCAGGTAGAGGGGGTGTGCGACAAGGATGGCGGCGAACTGTATCAGCGCGATGACGACTATGAAGCGACAGTGCGGAACCGTCTGTTTGTCTACTATAAGCAGACGGCTCCGCTGGTCGGCTATTTTTATGCGAAGGGGCTGCTGGCTGAAGTAGATGGCTCGCAGCCGATTGAAGCGGTGCAGGCAGCTCTCTTGGCGTTAGTGATGGGAAAATGAACATGTTCAAGCGGTCCGGCCAGTCGAGCCTGCTGCGCAGGCAGCCGGTCACACAGCAGCAGAGCAGGCGTCAGGAACCGGTGCTGAAAAGCCCGCGCGAGATTCAGATTATGCGCGAAGCCGGCCGCATCGTAGCGCGGGTGCATGCCGCCATGCGTGAGGCTGTGCGTCCCGGCGTCAGCACGTGGGAGCTGGATCAACTGGCCGTCGAAACCATGGCGAAGTACGACGCCTCCTCGTGCTTCTTGGGCTATCGCGGCTTCCCGGCCAATATCTGCGCCAGCATCAACCAAGAACTAGTGCATGGCATTCCCAACAAGGATCGCATTCTTAAAGCAGGCGATGTGATCAGCATCGACATCGGCGTGCGCTACCGCGGCTTTATCGGCGACAGCGCGTGGAGCTATGCGGTGGGGGAGATTGCGCCCGAAGTGCGCTCGCTGCTGCAGGTGACGGAAGAGAGTCTGTACGCCGGCATTGCGCAGGCTCTCGTCAACAAGCGGGTGGTGGACATCAGTCGTGCCGTGCAGCAGCATGTGGAAGCGCACAATATGCACATCGTGCGCGAATATACAGGCCACGGTGTAGGTCGCCAGATGCATGAGGCGCCGCAAGTGCTCAACTATGCCAGCGACGATCCCGATGGGCAGCTTGTTCTGCGCCCTGGCCTGGTGATTGCGATTGAGCCGATGGTGCAGATGGGCACCTGGCAGACCCGCACCTTGAAGGATAACTGGACAGTCGTCAGCAAGGATGGCAGCCAGTCTGCCCACTTTGAGCACACAGTAGCAATTACCAATAACGGGCCGGAAATTTTGACCGCAGCCTGACTTTGTGATAGAGTAGCTAAGTTGCGCAGAGTGCCCGCGCTGTGGTGCGGTCTGGCGGCGGCATTAGAATGAAGAAGGTGAATGATGAAGGTTCGACCGTCTGTAAAGCGTATGTGTGAGAACTGCAAGGTAGTGCGTCGGCGTGGTGTTCTGTACATCATTTGCAAAAATCCGAAGCACAAGCAGCGTCAGGGCTAAACAGCGCAAGTAAGGGAGTTGATCGATGGCACGTATTTCAGGTGTAGATATTCCGCGTGATAAGCGCACCGTGATTTCCTTGACTTACATTTTCGGCATCGGGAAAACCACGAGCGAAAAGATTTTAGAGTCTACAAATATTGACCCAAGCAAACGGGTCAAAGACCTTGACGAAGCCGAATTGACGCGGCTGCGCGATTTTATCGACCGCAATTATATTGTGGAAGGCGATCTGCGCCGCGAAGTCAACATGAATATTAAGCGCCTGATTGACATCGGGAGCTACCGCGGTATGCGCCACCGTCGCAATCTGCCGGCGCGCGGCCAGCGTACGCGCACAAATGCACGCACGCGTCGTGGCGTCCGCCGCACCGTGGCCGGTAAGAAGAAGGCTGCACGCAAGTAAGAATTAATTGTATCGGGGGATAGACGATGGCTCGACCGCAGCGACAGCGACGCGACCGCCGCACAGCACGCAAAGAAAAGAAAAGCGTGCCGATGGGGCAAATTCATATTCATGCGTCGTTCAATAACACGATTATCACGATTACGGATTTGCAGGGCAACACGCTGTGTTGGGCCAGCAGTGGCAGCAGCGGCTTCAAAGGCAGTCGTAAATCCACGCCCTTTGCTGGCCAGTTGGCTGCGCAGGCCGCCGCCCAAAGCGCACGCTCCGACTTCAATATGCGTGAGGCGGATGTGTTTGTGAAAGGCCCCGGCCCTGGCCGCGAGAGTTCGATCCGTTCGATCTATTCGGCTGGATTGATCATCCGTTCCATTACGGATATCACGCCGATTCCGCACAACGGCTGCCGCGCACCAAAAAAGCGCCGCGTCTAGCAGGCTTGCAGCTAAGCAAGCAACCGGTGTTCTGGACAAGTACATCAACAGGTGGCGGTCTTTACGCCACCTGTTTTGGCGCAACGAACTGAACTGCGCCGCTTTATTTACGGAGGAAACATGGCACGATACACAGACTCAGTGTGCAAGCTTTGCCGCCGGGAGAGCATGAAGCTCTTTCTGAAGGGCGAGCGCTGCCTGAGCCCGAAGTGCGCGGTGGAACGCCGCGCGTTCCCGCCTGGAATGCACGGCAAAAAGCAGACATTCCGGCGCAAGACGTCCGACTATGGCACGCAGCTGCGCGAAAAGCAGAAGGCGCGCCGCGTATATGGCATCATGGAGCGGCAGTTCCGCCGCTACTTTGAAGAGGCCAGCCGCTCGACCGGTATGACCGGCGTCAACTTGCTGGCTATGCTGGAGCGCCGCCTGGACAATGTGATCTACCGGCTCGGCCTGGCCGACAGCCGCGCCCAGGCTCGCCAGCTGGTGCGCCACGGCCATATTGAGGTTAACGGCCGCAAAACCGATATCCCCTCCTTCCAGGTGAGCATCGGCGATGTGGTCAAGGTGCGTCAGTCCGCCCAGAGCAAGACCTACTTCAAAGATCGGGTGCAGCTCATGCAGGGTGCGGCCAAGACGCCGGCTTGGTTGAATTTTACCTTCACGGCGCTGAGCGCCGAAGTGGTCGGCAACCCGGCCCGTGAAGATGTTGAGATTCCGCTGAACGAACAGCTTATTGTCGAGTACTACAGCCGGTAATCAATCGTTAATGGCTGGTGGAGCTGCCCTCCCACCCACCGTTAACAATTCTGGGAGGTACGCCATTGTTGAACATGGTTCTGCCCAAAATTGAGGTCGAGGCGAGTTCTCAGAACTACGGCCATTTTGTGATCAGCCCGCTGGAAAGCGGCTACGGCATTACGCTGGGGAACGCGCTGCGGCGCGTTCTGCTCTCAAGCTTGCCGGGCGCTGCGATCGCATCGATTCGTTTAAGTGGCATTCATCATGAGTTTACAGCCATTCCGCATGTCCGTGAGGATATGACGCGGCTGATCCTGAATGTAAAGCAGATTCGCTTGCGTGCTCGCACGGAAGAACCTGTCCGCATTCATGTGGAAATTTCGAGCGAAGGCCCGGTGACGGCCGGCGATATCGTCTGCCCGCCGGATGTGGAAATTGTCAACCCGGATCAATATCTGCTGACGGCCGACTCCAATGATGTCGACCTGGATATTGAGATGGAAGTGCTGGTCGGGCGTGGGTACAGCCCGGCGGAAGAGCGCGGCCGTCTGCCCTTGGGCGAGATTCCGGTCGACGCCATCTACAGCCCTGTGCGCAAAGCGGCCTATCGGGTTGAGCGCACGCGTATCGGTCAGCAGACCGACTATGATAAGCTGAATCTGGAAATCTGGACCGACGGCACCCTTTCGCCGAATGATGCCCTGCGTCGTGCCGCCAATATTTTGGTTCAGCATTTGACGCTGCTGGCCGGCGCTGAAACGGTGGTCGTGGAAAAGAAGGAAGAAGTTTCGGAAGGCATTCCGGCCCGTGTCTACGATGCGCCGATCGAAGAGTTGGAGTTGACTGTACGCGCTTACAACTGCTTGAAGCGCGCCGGCATCACCAAGGTCGGTGAAATCCTCAAACGCATGGAAAAGGGCGAGGACGAAATGCTGGCCATCCGCAATTTCGGTAAGAAATCGTTGGACGAGTTGGTGGAAAAACTGCGCGACAAGAATTATCTGAGTGTGCCTGGCGTCGATTTGAGCGCTTACATGAGCGGCACCTATCGTACAGCCAGTGAAACAGACGGCGCAGGCGAGGAATAAGGGCGAGGAGTAGCAGGTCATGCGACATGGAGTTGCTGGACGACATTTAGGACGGAATTCGGCCCAACGAAAGGCTTTGTTCCGCAACCTGATACGCGAGTTGTATCTTCACGAGCGTATCATCACCACGGAAGCCAAGGCGCGCTCGATCCGAGCTGATGCCGAAAAGCTGATTACTAAAGCCAAGCATGGCGTTGCCACCGATACCTATCGCGTGCATGCGCAGCGCCAGGTCGTGGCTTATCTGAATGACAAGACTGTGGCGAAGAAAGTCTTTGACGAGTTTGCCCCGCGCTATGCGACCCGCAACGGTGGCTATACGCGCATGATCAAAATCGGCAAACGGCAGGGCGACGCCGCAGATATGGTGGTGTTGGAGTTGGTGGACAGGCCAACTGCCTAAAGCGGTTGCCCTGTGCAGTATGTCAGCGCCCTGGTGGCCTACGACGGCAGCGCCTATCACGGCTTCCAATACCAATCCAATGCCCCATCAATCCAGTGTGAACTGGAAGCGGCGCTGGATCGGGTGACGGAGCGGTTGGGACGAGTGTCGGCGGCAGGACGGACGGATGCTGGTGTACACGCCAGTGGTCAAGTCATTGCGGTGCAGGTGCAGTGGAGGCATAGCCTGTCTGCCTTGCAGCGAGCGTGGAACGTCAGTCTGCCGGAGGCGATCACGGTGCGCCGGTTGCAGATAGCGCCGGAGGAGTTTCATCCTCGTTACAGTGCTGTCAGCCGCACCTACCGCTACACGGTGTGGCAAGGCGGCAGTGATGGGGAGGTAGGATCGCCCCGGCGGTCACCGTTGACGGATCGCTTTGCGCTGTACGAGGTGCGACCGCTCGATCTTGCCGCCATGCAAGAGGCGGCGGCGTGCTTGATCGGCAGCCATGATTTTGCCACCTTTGGCCGGTCGCCGAAGGGCGAAGTTACGCAGCGCCACGTGTGGGCTGCCGAGTGGCAGGTGGTGCAGGAAAAGCTTCTCAGTTGGGAAGACTATCCAAGCCGGCGTTTTGTCTTCACCATCACGGCGAATGCCTTCCTGCGCCAGATGGTGCGCAATCTTGTCGGCACGTTGTTAGCGGTAGGACGTGGCGATTGGGCCGTCGGTGATGTCAAAAACGCCCTGGCCTCCTGTGACCGCAGCCGTTCCGCCCCGCCGGCGCCGCCGCACGGGTTAGTATTGGAAAAAGTGACGTATCCGGCTGGTCTGGATACGCTGATTCACGGCAAATGAGTTTGTTATTTGTAGAGGAGAGACAGCGTGAAGACCCTTAGTCCCAGCGCCAAAGACGCTCAAGAGAGCCGCGAGTGGTATGTGGTTGACGCCACAGGCAAGACGCTAGGACGTCTGGCTACCGAAATCGCAACCGTCCTGCGCGGCAAGCACAAGCCAAGCTTTACACCCAACCTGGATACAGGTGACTTTGTCATCGTAACCAACTGCGAGCGTATCGTGGTGACGGGGGATAAGCTGGATTCCGTACGCTATTATCGCCACTCGCGCTACCCTGGCGGCCTCAAAAGCCGCAGTATGCGCGACCAGATGCAGTTGTTCCCGGATCGCGTGATTTACGAGGCGGTGCGCGGTATGATGCCCAAGACCAAGTTGGGCCGCGCCCAGATGAAGAAACTCAAGGTCTACGCCGGTGCAGAGCATCCGCACCAGGCGCAGCAGCCTCAGGTGCTAGAACTGTAAATTAGTAAGGACGGAATCTGTCACATGCCTGAATATACAGAAGCAATCGGTCGTCGCAAGGAAGCCAGCGCGCGTGTGCGCCTCTATGCCGGCACCGGCGAAATTGTTGTTAACGATAAGCCGGTGGACAGCTATTTTGGCCGCGCCCTGGATCAGATGATCCTGCGCCAGCCGCTGGTGCTGACCGGCACCGAAGCGTCGTACAACATCAGCGTGCATGTCAAAGGTGGCGGCGAAGGCGGCCAGGCTGCGGCTATGCGCATGGGGCTGGCACGCGCTTTGGTGACCATTGACCCGAATCTGCGCCCCATGCTGAAGGCTGCCGGCCTGCTGACGCGTGACGCCCGCGCCAAAGAGCGCAAGAAACCCGGCCTCAAGCGCGCACGCAAGGCACCCCAGTACACCAAGCGCTAAACTGCGCTGTGCCGGCTTGAACTGACCGCGGACGAGCGCGGGTTGCTGCAGATTGTTCTGCTGCTGCCTGCGTCTGTCCGCATTTTTGATTGGCGCACGCGAAGGCTGGCTCCCCCGTCTGCGATTGTGGCGCGTGCGCTGGAGAAACCGCAGTGACTGTCAAAACCGGCTTGCTGTGCATCCCCACCTATGACGAAGCGGCTGTCGATGCTGTGCGACGCAGCCTGGCGGGTACGCTCTCCGGCCTGGTCGTGCTGCAGGAGCAGCGCGCCGCCATGCAGCGCAACCTGCTGGAGGAACTGCTTTGCCGCTGGTGTGACGAGGAAGAACTGGATTTGGTGGTGACCATTGGCGGCACGCTGCCGGCGTCAGGCCCCAGCAGCCGCGAAATTGTGCCCGATGCCACGCTGGCCGTTGCCGAGCGGACGCTGCCGGGCCTAGGCGAGGCGATGCGCGCCTATGCGCAAGATGAACTGCCGTTGGCCGTGATTGACCGCAGCGTCGCCGCCATCCGCGGGCGCACGCTGCTGCTCAACCTGCCTGCCGGCGCAGGGGCTGCTGTGCTGTTCCTCGAAGGTATCGTAGACGTGATAGGGACAGTGGTGGCGCATTTACAGGAAGACTCTGCCTCCCCGCAACTGGCGGCCCCGCCGCCTGCCGATCACTCGGCAGCAGGCTCCCAAGCGGCAGACGATGCCCCTGTCGCCAAAAGCGGCCTCAATGCGGCTGACTTTGCCGCTTTTCTCAAACGCAATAAAACGGGCGAAGAATAGAACCACCCGCACAGCGGCGACCCCGACACTGCGATTTCCGGTAGAAACCCAGTGTCAGAGTCGCCGAACCAAGAGCGCGAGCGTCCCCAACGGGAGACGCACCTTCTGTTCCCAATGCTGCTTAAGCCGAAATCAACTGCTTGCGCTGCTCGGCAATTGTCTCCAGAAGCTGCACAAACGAATCGGCGAACTTCTTGACACCCTCGACTTCCAATTCCTCCGTCACCTGCTCCAGGTCGATTCCGGCCGCGGCCACGGCGGCCAGCGCCGCACGCGCTTCATCCAGCCCCTGGTCGACCGTACGCGCCACCGTGCCGTGGTCGCGGAAGGCGTCAAGCGTCTGCGGCGGCATGGTGTTGACGGTGTGCGGGCCGATCAGCGTGTCCACATAGATCAGATCGGGATAGGTCGGATTTTTGGTGCTGGTGCTGGCCCACAGCGGGCGCTGCACATGGGCGCCGGCGGCAGCCAGCTTCTCCCAGCGCGGGCCGGCGAACTTTTCCTCAAACTGGCGATAGGCCAGCTTGCTGTTGGCGACGGCAGCCTTGCCTTGCAGCGACTTGTAATACTCAGCGCGGGCAGGCTCCTGCGCCGCCAGCTTGTCCAGCCGCGCATCCACCGCCACATCCACGCGGCTTACAAAGAAGCTGGCGACCGAGGCCACTTTGTCTACCGCTTTGCCGGCCGCCACTCGTTCTTCCAGCCCTTGCAGAAACGCCTCTTTGACCGCGGCGTAACGCTCCAGACCAAAAATCAGCGTGACATTGATACAGATGCCGTCCGCAATCAACTGCTGAATGGCGGGCAGGCCGGCTTTGGTGGCCGGCACCTTGACCATCAGATTGGGGCGGTCGACGGCCTTGTGCAGCCGGCGCGCTTCCGCAATGGTGGCGTCGGTGTCATTGGCCAGGTCGGGCGCGACTTCCAGACTGACAAAGCCATCCTGGCCCTGGGCGGCGTCATACACCGGGCGCAGCACATCCGTCGCCGCCTGGATGTCGGCGATGGCCAGTGTTTCAAAGATACTTTTGGCGTCAGCCTTGCCGCCGGCGAGGCCGCTAAGCTGCTCCGTATAGGCGTCGCTTTTGGCGATGGCTTGCTGAAAAATGGTCGGGTTGGAAGTCACACCGGCCACCCCCTGCTCCACCAGCCCGGCGAGTTCGCCCGACTGCACCATGCTGCGTTCAATATAATCCAGCCAGATACTCTGTCCGAGCTGCGAGAGTTGTTGGATACGGTTCATAGCGTCTCCTCAATTGTTACCTAGGCAAATATCTGTACCTGTTTGTAACAGAAAATGCGTACATGAGCAATCAGTTGCCGGCAGTTTGCGTTTACGCCCCTACCGCCTGCCGCGCCAGCCAGGCGCAGCCGAGAAGGGGGCCGTCATCGCCCAGCGCCGTGGGGACGATGCGCACCCGCCGGCTGACGGACGCAAAACTGTAGTGGGGCGCCCCACGCCGCGCTGGTTCCAGCAGCAGGTCGCCGACCTTGGCCACACTGCCGCCAATCACGTACAGATCCACATCCAGCATCATGGCCAGTGTGGCGACGGCAGCGCCCAACGCATCGCCCGCATCGGCAAAGACGGCCAGCGCCAGCGGATCCCCTTCCGCCGCCAGGCGAGCGACATCATCGCCACCCAGCGGCTGCGCCGCTGCCGGCATTGGCCCACGCGCCCGGCTGTAGCGCCGCGCCAGCCAGGGGCCGCTCAAATAAGTCTCGACACAGCCGCGCGAGCCGCAGCCGCACAGCTCGCCATGACGGTCGATGGTCGTGTGGCCGATCTCGCCGGCGGAGTTGTGCGCCCCGCGGTAGATGGAACCGTCGACAATCAGCGCCGCGCCAACGCCCGTGCCGACCACGATATACACCATGCTCGTCGCCCCGCGCCCCGCCCCAAAGTAGTAGTCGCCCAGCGCAGCGGCCTTAGCGTCATGTTCGAGCACCACCGGCAGTTGCAGCCGATCCGCCAGCTTTTGCCGCAGCGGCGTGTGGTGCAGCCCTTGCAGATTGGGCGGGTCGATCAGCAGCCCCGCCGCATGATCGACTGGGCCTGGGCTGCAGATGCCCAGCGCGGCGACGCAGCAGCCGGCCGGGATCGCCGCTTCCAACTCGTCCACCGCCACCCCAATGCGCTGGGTGACGGCGTCAATGCCTTCTGCGGGCCGCGTGGCAATCTGGCGAATCGCCACGATCTCATCCTGCGGGCTGACCAGACCCAACCGAATTTTGGTGCCGCCCAAATCAACGCCGATTACCCACGGTTTCACGCGCAACTCCTCAAAATATACAGCAGATTGCCTAACCGCCGATCGTGACCGGCAAGTCGCAACTGCGCAGCAGCGCCGCATAGCCGGCGATCTCAGCTTCATCCAGACGGGCATGTTCTTCCCAAGTATAGGCGCGCCCCAGCGCCTTGTACTTGGCCCTGCCCAACGTATGGTACGGCAGCAGATCCACCCCCGCCACTGGGCCGGGCAGTTGCTGCACCAGCGCGGCGATGGCGGCGATCACATCGGGCTGAGCGTTGAAGCCGGGGATCAGCGGGATGCGCACCCGCACACTGGCCCCCGCCCCCGTCAGCCTGTGCAGATTGTCCAGGATCAGCCGGTTGTCAAAGCCGGTGAAGCGCTGGTGCACGGCAGCATCCACATGCTTGACGTCAAACAGCACCATATCCAGCCACGGCAGCAGCCGCGCAAAAACCGCCCACTGCGTGTGGCCGCAGGTTTCCATGGCGGTGGCGATGCCCTCCTGCCTGGCCAGCCGGAGCAGCGCCTCACACATGGCCGGCTGCATGGTCGGTTCGCCGCCGGTCAGCGTCAGCCCACCGCTTTCGCCATAAAAGGGCCGGTCTCGGCGCACCTCCGCCATCACCTCGCCCGCCGTGCGGGATTCGCCCACCCAATGCAGCGCCCCCGTCGGGCACAGATCAACACGCGCCGCCAGATTATCCGTACACAGCGTACATGCCTGCGCAAACAGCCCGCAGTCGATGCAGTTGGCCGCCTGTATCGTTAACTGCGGCTGTGGCTGCTGTGATTCCGGGTTGGCGCACCAGCCGCAGCGCAGCGGGCAGCCCTTCAAAAAGACATTGGTGCGCACCCCCGGCCCGTCATGCATGGACATGCGCTGCACGTCAAACACAATCCCGCGCACCGCCTCCTGTTCTTCCCTCATAGCGCGTCAAACTCCGTGCGCCGGATGATCTCATCCTGCAACTGTTTGTCCAGTTCAATAAAGTAGGCGCTGTAGCCCGCCACCCGCACCACCAGCGAACGAAAGGCGTCGGGGTTGCTCTGCGCCTGGCGCAGCGTGGCGGCGGAGACGACGTTGAATTGGACGTGCGGCACATGCAGCGCCGAGAAGCCGCGCAGCAGCTGCGCAAACTTGGCCAGCGCTTCACTGCCGTCAAAAAAGGCCGGCAAAAATTTCATATTGAGCAGCGTGCCGTTGGAGGCCAGCTTGAGGTCCAGCTTGCTGACGGAATGCAGCACAGCCGTTGCCCCGCGCCGGTCGCGACCGGCCGTGGGCGAGAGGCCGCCGTCGGCCAGCGGCTCGCCGGCGTGGCGTCCATCCGGCGTAGCGCCCACATGCGCGCCCATCGGCACATGGGCGGAGACTGTATAAAAACCCGGTTGATAGACGCCGCCGCGAATCGTGGCGTACTGCTCAACCAGCGCACAGTAGCGGTCGCCCCAGGCCGCCGCCAGCCGATCCACGCGGTCGTCATCGTTGCCGTATTTGGGCACACGGTGGATCAGCCGCTGGCGCAGCACCTCGTGATCGGCATAGTCGCTGCGCAGCGCATCAAGCAGTTCTGCGGCGCTCAGCCACTGCTCGTCAAACAGCGTCTGCCGGATGGCCGCCAGACTGTCGGCTGCATTGGCCACCTGCACCCCCTGTACGCCGGAAAAGTTGTAGCGCGCCCCGCCCGCCGTCACGTCCAGGCCCCGCTCGACACAGTCGGCGACAAACAGGGAGAGCCACGGCGACGGCAGCACTTCGGCATGGATGCCGTCCACAATGTTGCAGCCGCGCACCATCAGCGCTACAAAGTAGGCCAACTGCTGGTCATAGGCGGCTTCCAACTCGGCAAAAGAGGCCAACTCGTCAAGCGGGGGCGTCGCCGGGCCGATCTGCTCGCCGCTGTGCGGCTCCTTGCCGCCATACAGCGTCAACTCCAGCACGCGCGTCAGGTTGAACATAGAGGCGTCGCTCCAGCCCAGCGCCTTGCCGGGGGTGGAAAGTTCGACGCAGCCGACAATGGCATAGTTGCGCGCCTCGTCCGGCGGCAACCCACGATTGATCTGACCGGGCACAATCACTTCGTCGTTGAAAATTTGCGGCATCCCGCTGCCTTTGGAGATCACAAAGGCAGCGGCCTCCAGCAGTTCCTGCGGGCTGTCCTTGTGCATGCGCAGCGAAAGATTGGGCTGCGTCAGTCCCAGATCGGTCTGGGCGCGCAGACACATATAGCTGAGCAGGTTGGTGGCGTCGCTGCCGTCGGCTCGCAGGCCGCCGATGGCGATGTTGAAGCCGATGGGGAAGCCGGCAAAGTAGCGTGCGCTGCTGCTGCTGCGCAGTAAAACAATCTCATTGAATTTGAGCCACAGCGCTTCCAGCAGTTCTTGCGCCGCCTCCAGCGTCAGCCGGCCTGACTCCAGGTCCGCCAGTAGGAAAGGCAGCATGTACTGGTCAAAGCGGCCGGGTGAGAAGCTGCTGGCGTTGGACTCAATCTGCAGCAGTACAAACAGGAACCAGACCGCCTGCAGCGCCTGGTAAAAATCCTGCGCCGGCTCCTGCGCCAGATGGCGACAGTTGGCGGCTATGCACGCCAGTTCAGCGGCGCGCTGCGGCTCGGCTTCAGCGGCGGCCATCTGCTCTGCCAGTTCTGCGTAGCGCTCGATCAGCGTCTGCGCCGCTTGCAAGGCGATGGCCGCGGCCGCATAGAAAACCTGCTTCTCCGCATCCTGCATCTCCGGCCTCTGGACAGCCGCCTGCAGTTGTGTGCGCATCCCGCCAATGCCTTGCTGCAGCCAAAGCGCCACGTCGGGCAGAATGTGGCCCTGGGCATGGTCCGTCTGGTTGAGCGAAAATGCCTTGCCCCGCACGGCGCGCGCCACTTCCGGCGGCACACGGCCTGCCACTGTCTCCTCCAGCGTCTTGCCGCGCCAGTAAGGGAAAATCTCCGTGCGCAGTTCCTGAACTTGCTGCGCCGTGATGTTGAAACGGTCCTGCGGGCGCGTGGGCAGGCTGTCCAGCTCGCGATCGATCCAGTCGACGGTCCCTTCGGGCGCAATCACCCCCATGCGCGGCAGGAGAGAGCGGTTGCCGACGATCAACTCCTCCTCGCCAATCGTGATGCTCAGCGCGCGCGCCAGGTGCAGCAGCATCCTGGCGCGGCGGATAGGCATCGGCAGCCCCTCGCTGGCCTGGTAGCTCTGGGTAGTGAGACGCGCCCGCTCCACGTCGATCTGCCGTTCGTTTTCCAGCAGCCGCTGTTTGATCTGCTGCGCGCGTGCGCTGGCCTTAGTCGTGCGCCAGATGGTGCGCGGAAAGCCATCAGTTGGGATAAGGTAGAGCGGTTCAACAATGTTTACATTCATCTCTCACAGCCTCGTAGGTTACGCTTGCAGCCCTGTAGCTCACGCTTGCAGCGTGACGTGACGGTCCCCATCATCTGCCTGCCATATACTCCGCCACACGCAGCGCCTGGGCGGTAATAGTCAGCGCCGGATTGACGGCGGCGGACGATGGGAAAAATGATGAATCGACCACATATAGGTTTTCAATTTCATGGGTGCGGCAGTAGGGGTCCAGTACGGAAGCGGCGGGGTCCTCGCCAAAGCGCAGCGTGCCGCACTGGTGCGAATTGGTGTCGATGCCCATGCGCTGCACGGCCACAAAGGGATAACCTGCCCGCTGCATCATCTGCTTGGCCGCCGCGATCAGCTTCTCATGCGCCACACGGTTGTTCGGCTTCCAGCGCACGCGCACGCTGTCATCAGCGCCCAGCGTGACGCGGTTGTCGGGGTCGGGCAAATCCTCCGACATCACCCACCAGTCGACGCTGCGGTTGGCCATCCCCTGCAGGATTGGGTGAGGCACAAGCGGTACGGCGGCGGTCAGCATGCCTGCCTGCAGCTTGCCCAGCAGTTGGATATTGCCCATCGGGTAGTTGAAATCCGGGCCGTTGAAGTAGAAGTCGTTGACCGCCATGCTCTTTTGAAAAATAGTCGGGTTCTTGTGCAGCGGGTCCACCGCCATCAGCGCCGTGTTGTTGTGCACCATATAGTTGCGCCCCACCAGCCCGCTGCCATTGGCCAGCCCGTTGGGGTGGGCGCTGTTGGCCGAACGCAGCAGCAGCAAGGCGGAGTTGACGGCCCCGCAGGCGACCGACATAGCGCCCGGCCGTCACCGTCTGCTTAGCGCCCTCCTTCTCTACCTCCACGCCTGTCACCTGCTTGCCGGCCGGGTCAGTCAGCAGCCGCAGCGCCTTGGTGCGCGTCCACAGCATGACGTCCGGATGTTGCAGCGCCGGACGCACACAGCAGACATCCGCCTCGCTTTTGGCCAGCAGCTTGCAGGGAAAGCCGTCACAGGTCTTGCAGAGGATGCAGCTTCCGCCGGCGCGCACGTCCACCCCTATCGGCAGATGAAAAGGGTGCAGCCCCTGCGCCTGCAGCCGTTCGGCCAATGCGCTGATGGCGGGTTCGTGCGCCACCGCTGGAAAGGGAAAGGGGCGCGAACGCGGCGGCTCGGTCAGGTCTTCACCGCTCTGTCCATGCACCTGGTAGATCGCCTCGGCCTGGTTGTAGTACGGCTCCAACTCATCATAGCTGATGGGCCAGGCCGGGGAGACGCCCCCTTCGTGTTCGACGGCGCCGAAATCCTGGCGGCGCAGGCGCGGGAGGGCCGCCCCATAGACCTTGGTGTTGCCGCCCACAAAATAGTGCACGCCCGGATGGAACGGCTTGCCCTCCTGGTCGTACCAGATGTCGGCGGGTTTGTAGCGGCGCTCGTCAAAGACCGCCTGTGGCTGCCAGTTTTCCGGCTCCTGCGGCAAGAAGTCGCCGCGCTCGATCAGCAGGATGCGCATCCCGCTGCCGGCCAGGGCATAGGCGAGCGCGCCACCCCCCGCGCCCGTACCGATAATCACCAGGTCATATGCATCCATCATTCGTCTCACAGGCGGGCGTCAGCGACAAGCCAGCGCGTTTTCCGCCCAATAGTCGATCACAAGCACCTTTTCCAGGTACGGCTGCAAAAAGCCGCCGAATGCCTGGTGTTCGGGGTGGACAAGATAGTCGTCCCGCTCCGTGGTCCCAACAAAGCTCAGCACAAAGCAGTGGGTAAAGCCTTGCTGGCTGTTTTCCACGCTGACGTCAGTGCCCCATTCAAAGTTGAGAATTTGCGGAATCTGCTGCGGCAAGTGGCAGAAGGCTTCTTCCACCTGCCGCACACCGTCACCGGCGTCCG
>JBBRBX010000084.1:0-26472 GCA_038205395.1 Caldilineales bacterium | reverse complement strand
GCCGATCAATTCGCCCCGCGTGCGGCAGAGCAAGACCGCACGGGGGCGTTCCCTTTCGCCAACTTTGACGCCATCCGCCGCAGCGGGCTGCCGCAGTTGGTCGTGCCGCAAGCGTATGGCGGGCAGGGCGCTGATCTGCTGGAGACGGTGATGGTGGTTGAGCGGCTGGCGGTGGGCGACGGCAGCACTGCATTGGGGCTGACCATGCATCTGCAAACAGTAGGCAGCGCCGCCGAAAGCGGCAGTTGGCCGGAAGCCCTGTTTGGCCGCGTCTGCGCCGATATCGTCACGCGTGGGGCGCTGATCAATTCGTGCGCCACCGAGCCGCAGTTGGGCAGCCCCAGCCGCGGCGGCCGGCCCCAAACGACAGCGCGTCTGCTGGCCGGAGGCGAAAGCTGGTCGATTGCGGGACGCAAGAGCTTCGCCAGCATGGCGCCCGTGCTTGATTATTTCATTATCCCCGCCACGCTGCAAGAGGATAAAGGCCAGGAGGAGGAGGGCGATGTTGCGCGCTTTCTCGTGCCGCGTGGCGATGGAATTGAGGTTGTCGAGACGTGGGATGCGATGGGGATGCGCACCACCGGTAGCCACGACATTGTGCTGCATGACGTGATCGTGCCGGCGGAAAATATCATTGGCCGCAGCAGCCAGTCCCGCGGCGGCGGCGCCAACGCCTGGTTTTTGTTAGCGGTCAGTGCGGTCTATCTGGGGGTGGCGGAGGCGGCGCTGGCCGCATCGGCAGCCTACGCCCAGGAGCGTGTGCCGACTGCCCTGGGGCGGCCCATTGCCACACTGGAAAATGTGCAGCGCCATCTGGGGCAGGCAGCTTTTCTGATCCAACAGGGGCGCAGCCTGCTCTACCATCACGCTGCGCTGTGGGATGCCCACCCTTCCGCACGTGCGGAGATGAGCGCCATGCTGGCTGTGGCCAAGGTCAGCGCCACCAATAATGCAATTGAAGCCGTGGACCACTGTATGCGGGCATGCGGCGGCGCCGGCATGACGCGCTCGCTGCCGCTGGAGCGCTACTACCGCGACGTACGCGGCGGTCTCAGCCATCCCATCGGCGATGATGAGAGCTACCTCCTGTTGGCCCGGCAAGCGTTGGGCGAGTAGCGCCCCGCCGCCGCTGAATTGACAGCTCCGCGCTTTTGTTCGTATAGCAAGCGATCCGGTCGCCCCTGATCGGATTATTGCGCGCCCATCTGCTTTTCCCACTTTTTCCCAAATTTGCATCTCAAATATCCCAAAACATTAATGTTTACCTACTAGACAATTGCCCTAAAGTGGTATACACTGTGGTTGGAAGTGGAGGGAAGTGGGGTGAAATGTTCCTATCCCCCTCCAACCGTCAAGATTTGTGGGGGAGAACGCGAAGCCGCACAGAGCAAGACGGTTTCGGCACTGCGAGTCACCTGTTGTTTGGGGTGTTTCAAAATATGTAATGTGTGTGGTGCGTAATGCGTACATACTTACCGCACTAGGTGTGATCATACGCATTGCGCATCACCCATTACGGAAACAGCCGGTAGGTGACAGCGAGTGATGGCAGGACAAGCAGATCGGGAAGTCTGCATTGTTCTCCACCCTGAGCAGGGCAACAACTAAATTCGTGTGCGGCGGTGAAAAGATTTTGCAACGGCGCAACAGAGACGACAGCGCAATGATGTTTCTTGGCGAGTACACCCACAGCCTGGACAGCAAGGCCCGCTTGACCATCCCGGCCAAGTTTCGCCCGCTGCTGGCGACCGGCATGGTGGTGACTCGCAACCCGGCCGATCAATGTTTGTTGGTTTTTCCGCGCGAGGAGTGGGAGCGGTTGGCGGATAAGGTCAGCGCTTTGCCGCTGACGGATCCCCGTTCTGCTGCCTTTCGCCGGGCGTTCTTCAGCGCGGCGGAGGATATGGAGCCGGATGGCCAGGGGCGGATTCTGCTCGGCCAGCGGCTGCGCCAGCACGCCAATATTGAAACCGACGTCGTCATCGCCGGACAGAACAAGTTTTTGGAACTGTGGAATCCGCTGCTGTGGGATCAAAAGGTGCTGCAGGAATTCAACAGCAAGGACTTCAGCAGTGACTTCTTTACTACGTTAAGTCTATAGGCTCTGCCAGGTGAAGGGATATTTCCGGTGAAGGAATCTTCCGGCTTCTGGTCCAGTCTGTCCAATATGCAGGTTACCGAGGCTGTGTGCAGCCCACGCTCGCACAGTCTGCACATTAAATTATGAATGATGACTGACACGTATCCCTCCGGCCCTGGCCCGGTTCCCGATCCTGACGGTGCACGCCATGTGCCCGTATTGCTACCGGAAGTCTTGGAGGGATTGCAAGTGCGCCCTGGCGCTTCGTTTGTCGACTGTACAGCCGGCGGCGGAGGTCATTCCGCAGCGATCTTGGAGGCAACAGCTCCATCCGGGCGTTTGCTGGCACTCGATGCTGATCCGGCTGCCATTCGGCGGGTGAGCGTGAGGCTGGCTGAACCGCTGGCTGCGCAGAGGCTGCTCCTCTTGCAGACAAGTTTTGACCGGCTGGCGCAGGTGGTGGAGGAGTATGCCTTTGCTCCCGTCGATGGCGTATTGCTCGACCTGGGGATCAGCAGCTTTCAACTGGAGACGCCGGAACGTGGCTTTGCCATGCTGCTGGATGGCCCGTTGGATATGCGCTTTGACCCGCAGGCCACGCTCAGCGCCGCTGAAGTTGTGAATTCCTGGGATGAGCGCTCGCTGGCGGATTTGCTGTATCGCTATGGCGAAGAGCAGCAGAGTCGCCGGATTGCTCGCTACTTAGTTCGTAACCGCCCGTTTACCACAACGACGGAACTGGCGGCAGCAATCGAACGTGCGGTTGGTGGCCGTAGAGGAAGCCGGATCCATCCCGCCACGCGCAGCTTCCAGGCTTTGCGCATTGCCGTCAACCGTGAACTGGAGCAGTTGGAGCAAGTGCTCCCGCAGTGTTTGCAGATCCTTGCGCCCGAAGGTCGCCTGGTGGTCATCAGCTTTCACAGCCTGGAAGACCGCATTGTAAAACAGTGGATGCAGCAAGAAGCACGATCGTACGTGCCGGATCGGACTTTACCCCAGGGAGGGTATGAGCGAGAACCGGGGCTGACCATCGTTACCCGTAAACCGATCGAGGCAGGTGAGGCCGAAGTGGCCCAAAACCCTCGCAGCCGCTCGGCGAAGCTCCGCATCGCCGTAAAGCTGTCTCACAACAGCGTGGCACGTGATGCGTGACAAGTGAGCTACTGGCCCTCCCTCACACCACGCATCACGTATCACTATATCAGGAAGCTGCTTTGCGGCAGTTTTCCGTAGTGTAGGGGCGACGACCACGTCGCCCCTACTACACTACCGGCCAGGCGAACGTTCCGCGGCGTCCAACATCTGGCCAACCAACCAAACTGATGTGAAATTGTTCACCGTTATTCAGCCCGACAGGGGAGAAATCGTTCGTCATGCTACAGCACAGCAGCTTACCGCCCACCCCGACTGCCGATATTGCCGAAATTGCCGGCAGCCTGCAGCGTTCTTGGGATGCCAAGGTCGACCGCCGGCGCTGGCAATCGCTGCAGGAACTGCTGCCGCTGCCCACAACATGGCAGCAATACTTGTTTTCCTGTCTCGTTCTCGCCATCATTATGGCCGGTATGGGGCTGCATATTCTTTTATCCGTCCAGATCGCACGCACGGACCTGCAAGTGCGGCAGATGCGCACCGAGTATGCCGCCATTCAACGCCGCAACAGCGAGTTGGTGTACGCTATCGCGCAGCGTTCGTCGCTGGCGCAGATGGCGCAATTGGCGGCGGAAAAGGGGTATGTGCCTGCGACTGGGCGCACCTATGTGCTGCGCAGCAGCGAAGCGCCGACTGCATCCACGCTCGCGCCCGCCGGCAACTTGCCTACCGGCGACGTGCCCACCGGAATCACGCCGGCAGGCGCGCCCGCCCCTGCTGCGCCGGATGCGGATTGGCTGGTGCAGTTGCGCCAGTGGTGGCAGGAGACACAGCAAACTGTGACTTCCGCCGCCAATCAATTGTGGCGCGACGTCACAGGACGGATGGAATGACATGACGGCTTCAGTTGCCCCCGACGTGAGCGATGGCGCTCCGCAGGCAATTCACAATCCGCATCCTACTGCTCATCCGGTTCCCGGCCCGCCTGTCGCTGAAAATATCCAGAAGCGTGAAACATGGCGCTTCTGGATTCTTGTTGGTTTTTTTGTGCTGCTGTCCATCCTGGTGCTGGCGCCGCTCTTTGTGCATCAAGTGCTGCAGTATGGGCAGGCGCTACCTTCCGGCGCCCCGCATCAGGGGCAGCCTATGCGCGGCACGATTGTCGACCGTCACGGCGCTGTGCTGGCCGCCGAGCGTTACTTTTACCAGGTGACAACGACGCCGTCGCACTTTACCAACGAGGAAGAGCGCATGGCCGTAGCCACCCAGTTGGCCGATCTGGCCGCGATTCCTGCCGCCGAGACCTTTGACCTGCTCACGCGCTACGCCGACCAGATGTATCTCGAATTGGCACCCAAGATCAGCCTGGAAGCAGGCGAACGCATCCACGCCGAACAGGTCAGGCTGACCGCTGAGCGGGGGATTGCTCCCTTGCTGCAGGTGAACTTGACGGCGACGCCGGAACGCTATTACCCGGAACAGACGCTCGGCGCGCACATTGTCGGCATGTTGGCGCTGGACCGCGGCGGCGCATGGTTGACGGGCTACTATGGGTTGGAGGGCTATTACGACAACTTTTTGCGCCAGCGTGACGGCATCGGCTTGACCGCGCAGCCGCACGGCTTGCTGACCGATCTGCCCACTGACGTTCAGCGCTTTCTGCCTTCGGTATCCGGCAAAGACCTGGTCTTGACCATTGACCGGACGGTGCAGTGGATTGCCCAGGATGAGCTGCAAAAAGGGCTGCAGAAGTATCGCGCCAAGTCCGGGACAATCATCGTCATGGATCCGCGCACCGGCGCAGTGATTGCTTTGGCCAATGCCCCCACCTTTGACCCGAACAACTTGTCCAAGGCGGATATGGGGGCGATTCAAAACAGCGCCATCAGTGCGCAGTACGAGCCTGGCTCCGTGCTCAAGGTGGTTACGGCGGCGGCGGCGCTCGACAGCGGCGTGGTGACGCCGACGGAAAAGCTGACCGATACAGGTTCCATTGTCGTCGGCGACCGCATTATTCTCAACAGCAGCCGCGCCGCCTGGGGACAGGTGGACATGACGGAGGCGCTGGCCCGTTCGCTCAATGTGATTACTACACAGTGGGCGCTGCGGATGGGTAAGGAGCGTTTCTATGATTACCTGAACCGCTTTGGCTTTGGTGAAGTCAGCGGCATCGATCTCTCCGGTGAAGTCTACGGTCTGCTGAAAACACCGGGCAGCGTCGATTGGAGCATGTCTGATCTGGGCACCAACAGCTTTGGCCAAGGCATGGCCGTCACGCCGATCCAGATGATCAATGCCGTGGCCTCGGTTGCCAACAACGGGCGGCTGATGCGCCCCTATGTCGTGGCGGAGCGTGTGGCCGACGGCAAGGTGCAGTACACGGAGCCGACCGTGATCGGCGTCACCATCCAGCCGGAAACCGCCAAGACGCTGACCAAAATTTTGATCGACGTGGTGGACGAAGGCAACGTGGCCGCCGGCGTGGCCGGCTATAAGATTGCCGGCAAAAGCGGCACGGCCCAAATTCCTACCGAACAGGGCTACACCGAGGATGAGACCATTGTCACGTTTATCGGCTATGCGCCGGCGGATGACCCGCAGTTCATCGTGCTGGTCAAGCTCGACCGGCCCGACCCCAATATCAGCCCTTGGGCCAACTACACAGCGGCGCCCGTTTTTGCCCTGGTGGCGCGCCGCCTTTTCGACTATTACAACATACCGCCGGACGCTGTGCGCCTGGCGGGCGCCGGCTCGCCTGTTGCAGCCGGCAGCGGAGACTGAATCGTGGCGGCAAACGCACCTGCTGTGGCAACCAAGATTACGCAGCACACGCTGTGGACGGCACTGAGCGGGGAGATTCCGCCTTTGCCTGTGCCGGCTGCGCCCATCGCACGCGCCGTGCTGGACAGCCGCATGGTGCAGCCGGAAGATTTGTTTATTGCGCTGGCTGGGCAGAGTGTGGATGGCCACGCTTTCTTGGCGGCGGCGTTAGCCAGTGGCGCGCGCGCCGTGATCGCGGAAGAGCGCGGGCGGGCTGACGCTTTGCAAGCGGGCGCGGCGGTCATCGACTGCACACGCGGGCGCTGGTCGCTGACGGCCAAGCTGCCGGACGACTATCAGGCCAGCCGGCCGCTTGTTTATCTTGTAGATGACAGTACGCTGGCGCTGCAGCAGGTTGGCGCCTTTCAGCGTCTGCATCGCGCCAATCCTGCCCTGCGTGTGATCGGGATCACCGGCAGCGTCGGCAAAACCAGCACCAAAGAACTGGCGGCAGTCGTCCTGCGCCAACGCTTTCGCACGCTGGCCTCGCAGGGCAACCTCAACAATGAGCAGGGATTGCCGCTCACCCTGTTGGGGCTGGACCATGACACCGAGTGCGCAGTGCTGGAAATGGGGATGTATGCGCTTGGTGAGATCGACCGGCTTTGCACCCTCGGTCGCCCGCATGTCGGCATCGTCACCAATGTGGGGCCGGTGCATCTCAGTCGGCTGGGTACGATTGAACGAATTGCGCAGGCCAAGTCGGAACTGCCCGCCGCGCTGCCTGCCGCCGAGGATGGCGGCGTCGCCATCCTCAACTGGGATGATGAGCGGGTGAAGGCGATGGCTGCGATCACGCAGGCGCGTATTTTTCGCTATGGAATGACGCCAGAAGCGGATTTGTGGGCCGACAGCATCCAAGGTAAGGGTGTGGAAGGCATTCGCTTCCGCTTTCAATATCGCCGGCCGGGCCAGGAGCGGGTGGAATCATTCAGCGTGCGTGTGCCGCTGTTGGGGCGCCACAGTGTGCATACAGCCCTCTGCGCCGCGTCTGCGGCGCTGGTGGAAGGGCTGGAGTGGGATGAGATCATCGCCGGGATGCAGGATATGCCGGGCCAACTGCGGCTGGTGGTTGTGCCGGGCATCAACGGCTCCACCATCATTGACGACACCTACAACGCCAGCCCGGCCAGCACCATTGCCGCTCTCAACTTGCTGGCCGATATTGATCCCAAGGGACAGGGGCGGCGGGTGGCCGTCCTCGGCGACATGCGTGAGTTGGGGGATTACACCGACGAGGGCCATCGCCTGGTGGGGCGTCGCGCTGCCGATGTCGTGGATCTGTTGGTGACCGTGGGCGAGTTGGGTGCGGCGATTGCCGCTGAGGCAGGTGAGGTGCAGTTCAACCCTGACGCCCTGCATATCACCTATGCCGCCGATGAGACCATTGCGTTGCTGCGTTCGCTCCTGCGCCCCGATGATTTAGTGCTGGTCAAGGGCAGCCGTGCGGTGGGGATGGAACAGGTGGTCGGTGAGTTGACCAGCAGCGAGAGTGACGCCAATGAACACGGCAGCCGGGCGGAGGCCTTGTGATGGGGGCGAATCCACTTGAGCCGCGCATGGCCTATGCATTGGCGTTGGGAGCAGTCAGCTTTGTCATTGCCGTTATTTGGGGCTGGCCGTTGATCGGCTTTTTGAAAAGACGGGGCATCGGCAAGCAGATTCGCATTGACCTGCCGGGCCGCCACCAGTATAAGACGGGAACGCCCACAATGGGTGGCATCCTGTTTGTGCTGCCCGTGCTGCTGATCACCGGCGTGTTGAACATTATCAATCTGCTGGGTATGGACGCCATCGGCCAGAGCACGCTGTTTCTCTTTTTCTGTCTCGGTTCGCACAGCGTGCTGGGGGCGGTGGACGATTGGCAGGGCATCAAGGGGATTCGTGGCAAGGGCGAAGGCATGAGTCCACGAGTAAAAAGCAGCTTTCAGGTAGCCTTTGCCAGCCTCATTGCCTTGGTGCTTTATTTTGGCCCGCCGCAGTGGGACTATGTGGGCGTGCCCGGTTTCAAAGACTTTTTTCGCATTGGGCCGCTGATCATACCGGTCACGATTTTTCTGATTGTGGCCATGAGCAACGCAGTCAACCTGACCGATGGCGTGGACAGCCAGGCCGGCAGCACCAGTGCCGTCGCCTTCGCCTGTTATGGGACGATTGCGTATCTGCAGCAGCAGGTTTATCTGGCGGCATTTTGCTTTACGTTAGTAGGCGCGTTGCTGGCTTTTCTGTGGTATAACGCGCATCCGGCGCAGTTGTTTATGGGGGACACCGGCAGTCTGGCGTTGGGGGCCACGCTGGCGCTGGTGGCGGTGATGACCGGTCAATGGCTGCTGCTGCCGGTGATCGGGCTTGTTTTTGTCGCCGAGACGCTGAGCGTCATGCTGCAGGTGAGCTATTTCAAGCTGACGCGGCGCATGTACGGGGAAGGGCGCCGCCTCTTTAAAATGGCTCCGCTCCACCACCATTTTGAGCTGCTGGGGTGGAGCGAAATGCAGGTCAAGGAACGCTTTTGGTTGGTGTCCGTGTTGGCAGGCATGGTTGGGGTGGCACTAGCATTGGTTTAGAGGGGAAGTCGGTGGAACGCAGCGCATTGGCCGGCAAACGAATCGTTATTTTAGGCCTGGCTCGGCAAGGCTCGGCGCTCGCCCGCTTTTTGGCTGCATCCGGGGCGGCGGTGACCATCAGTGACGCCGCGCCTGCGGAGAGGCTGGCGGTAGAGGTGGCTGGGCTGGGCGATCTGCCCGTGCGGCTGGTGCTGGGCGGCCATCCTTTGTCCTTGTTGGACGAATGCGACCTGCTCTGTCTGAGCGGCGGTGTGCCGGCGCAACTGCCGATCGTGCAGGCGGCTATCGGCCGCCGGATTGCGCTGAGCAACGACAGCCTGTTGACGCTGCAGCTGGCTTCACAACGGGGCCTCGGCCCGCTGATTGCCATCACCGGCAGCAGCGGCAAGACGACGACGACTACGTTGGTCGGGTTGATGCTGGCAGCTTCGGGGCTGCAGGTGCATGTGGGCGGCAACATTGGGACGCCGCTGATCGACCAACTGGACAGCATTGGCCCCGGCGAACCGATTGTGCTGGAGCTGAGCAGCTTCCAGTTGGAACTCTATGATCCGGCGCTGGCGTGGGGTTCGCTTGCCGATCTGCGGCTGCAGGTTGGCGCTGTTCTCAACATTACGCCCAACCATCTCGACCGGCACGCCAACATGGCGGCCTATGCCACGGCCAAGTTCAATCTGCTGCGCAGCCTGCCGCCGGGGGCCACGGCTGTGTTGGGAGCCGACGATGCCGTAACCGGCGCAGTGCTGGGCTTGACGCCGGCAGCCGCAGTCGAGGAGCCGGGACAGCTTGCCCGCTTGAATGCGTGGCAGCTTTTGCCGGCAGTCAATGATCTGCATCAGCAGTTAGCCGTCGGCGACGTGCGGCTGGTTGCCTTCAGCCGCCAGCACACCTGCGGCGGTGGCGCCTGGCTGGCGAGCGGCGATGCCGACGCTGTGCTGCTCTATCGGGGCCGGCCTGTCTGCCGGCGCAGCGAAATTCAACTGCGCGGCGAACACAACATCAGCAACATCCTGGCGGCTATGGCAATCAGCGGCGCGGCCGGCGCCACGCTTGAAGCGATGGGACAGGTGGCGCGCTCCTTCACCGGTGTGCCGCATCGTCTGGAGATGGTCGGGGAGTATGGCGGCGTCACCTGGATCAATGACAGCATTGCGACATCGCCGGAGCGCGCGGTGGCCGGCTTGCGCAGCTTTGGGCGCGACGGCGGCGCTTTGATCTTGTTGGCGGGCGGCAAAGACAAAAGGCTGCCGTGGGAGACCTTTGCCGAAGAAGTGCTGGATCGGGTTGATCTCTTGATCGGCTTCGGCCAGGCCGGCCCCATGATTGTGGAGAAGGTTCAGGACTATGGCCGCTATCGTCAGCGGCGGATGCCCAATTCGGCCATTACACAGCGGCTGGATGAAGCGGTGGAATTGGCGGCCAGGGCAGCACAGCCCGGCGCCGTTGTGCTGTTGTCACCCGGCGGTACGAGCTATGACGCGTATAAGGATTTTGAGGAGCGCGGCGAACATTTTCGCCGCCTGGTGCAGCAAGCTGTGAGAGGGTAGGGGATGGCAATGACAGCGCAAACGCACAAGCGCGACCATGGCCGCTATGATTGGGCGCTGCTCTTTACCGTGACGGCGATGTTGAGTCTGGGCGTCATTATGGTCTTCAGCGCCAGCTATCCGCGCGGGCTGGAAGGGTTCGGCGATCCGTTCTATTTTATCCTGCGCCAGCTTGCCTGGCTGGCGGTGGGCATCCTCACGCTGATCGTCGCCGCGCGTGTACCCTACACCTTCTGGAACCGCTGGAGCATTCCGTTTATGGGGCTGGCGCTGCTGGCGCTGCTGGGCGTGATCGTTTTCGGCGCCGAGCGCTTCGGCGCCACCCGCACCTATATTAACGGCAGTATCCAGCCGAGCGAGCCGGCCAAGGTGATCATCATTGTTTATGTCAGCGCCTGGCTGACCAGCAAGGGGCGGCGCATCCGGGATGCGCGCGCCGGCCTGCTGCCCTTTGGCGTGCTGATGGGGATCGTCTCCGTCCTTATCGTCTTGCAGCCGGAGATCTCCACCGCCATTTTGATTGTCGCCACCGCCGCCGTGATGTTGTTTATTGCCGGCGCCGACATCAAGCAGCTGCTGGTGGTCGGCCTGATTGCGGCGCTGACCTTTTGGGTTGTAATCACCTACAGCTCGTATGCGGCGGATCGGGTAGATCGCTATCTGGATTCAGTCGGCAATCCGCTGGCCAGCGAAGAGTGGCAGGTCAGCCAGGCTGTGCAGGCCTTGATGCGCGGTGGGCTGCTGGGGCGCGGCGTCGGCAACGGCTGGGCGCAGCAGACGGGTTTTCTGCCGGTCAGTTGGAGCGACAACATCTACGGCGTCATCGGCGAGGAGCTGGGGCTGCTGGGCACGCTGACCGTCCTGCTGCTGTTTGCGCTGCTGGCCTATCGTGGCTTGCGCATCGCCCTGCGCGCGCCCGACAACTTCGGTATGCTGCTCGCCACCGGCATCACCACCATGCTGATTTTGCAGGCGTTGCTCAACATGGCGGTGATCGTGGCTGCTGCGCCGCCGACCGGCGTCACGCTGCCCTTTATCAGCTATGGCGGCAGTTCGCTGGTCGCCTCTTTGTTTGGAATCGGAGTGCTGTTGAGCATCAGCCGTTTTGGCGTCGAAAGCGGCGCCAGGGCGGCGGAAGTGGGAAGGTATGGCTATGAACGTCTTGATCTCGGGCGGGGGGACGGGGGGCCACGTGTATCCCGCACTGGCCGTCGCGCCTCATCTCACGCGTCAGCACGCACGGCAACCCGCGCCGGCTCTTACCAATCCAGCGTCCCCCGCGCCAGCACCGGTGATGGGCGCGTCCGGCGCGGCGGCGAGCCGAGAGGAGGTGGTTAGCACGGGCGAGGCCGACCACCTGCTGTGGGTGGGCAGCAGCGGCGGCATGGAGCAGGCGCTGGTTGAGCGGGCCGGGATCGCGTACAGCGGGATCAGCACCGGCCAACTGCGCGGGGTCAATCCGCTCAAGATGGCGGGCAGCCTGGTCAAGATGGCGGGTGGTGTGCGGCAGAGTCTGGCGCTGATTGACCAATTCCAGCCCGATGTCTGTTTCGTCACAGGGGGCTATGTCTGCGGGCCGGTGGTGACGGCTTGTGCGCTGCGCAAGACGCCGGTGCTGATCTATCTGCCGGATGTCATGCCGGGTTACGCCATTCGCTGGCTGAGCAAGCTGGCGCAGCGGGTGGCGGTGACACTGCCGGAGGCGGCGGCTTATTTTGGGGGCGAGGCGCCGCAAGGCAAAGCAGTTGTGACGGGCTATCCGGTGCGGCAGGAATTGGCCGCCGCCGCACAAGATCGGCCGGCGGCGCGATGCAAGCTGGCCGAGGCGTTACAATGGCCGGCAGCGCAGAGCGACCTGCCGCTGCTGTTGGTGTGGGGTGGCAGCCAAGGGGCGCGTGCCATCAATCGTGCCACCTGGGCGGGTGTGGCGCAGCTACTGCCCCATGCTGCCTGCCTGCATGTCGTGGGGGAACGCGATTGGCCGCTGCACACGGAGTGGGCGCAGGCGAACCCGCTGCCGGCGGCGCTGCAGGAGCGCTATCATGCCGTGCCTTATTTGCACGAGCCGATGCCGCTGGCGCTGGCGGCAGCCGATTTGACGGTGGCGCGTGCGGGGGCAAGCACGTTGGGAGAGTTTCCGGTGGCGGCGCTGCCGGCTGTGCTGGCTCCGTATGCAGGCGTCAATCAGATGGAGAATGCCCAGGCGCTGGCGCAGCGAGGGGCCGCTGTTATTGTGACGGATGAGGAATTGGCGACGCAGTTGGTACCGACGGTGGTGGAACTGATGGGAGAGCCGGAGCGCCTGCAAGCGATGCGCACGGCAATGGCGGCGCTGGCCCGGCCCCAGGCCGCGGCGGCGATTGCCGCAGAGATTTGGCGGCTGGCGGAAGACAAGCAAGGAAAGCGATAAAGCTGGTGTTACCTTTTCAGGAACAGTTACCTACACCTTTCCCAACGTCGACGCTGCCGACGCTGCCGACGGAGCTGACGCCCGCACCGGTTTTGCCGCCCGCGCCGGCGACTGATGGTACAGGTTCCACCAACTTGGCGGCAATGCTGGCCCTGCTGATCTATCTGGCCTTTTTTGGGGCGATGGGCTATCGCCGGGGCGTACAGCGTGAGTTGACCGTTTTTGCGGTGGCGCTGCTGTTTTCGCTGTTCTTGCAGCGTTTCAGCGATGCGGTGGTCACATTTTTTGATCGCTTCGGCAAAGGGCTGGCTTTCTTGACTGGCCAGCCGATCCCGGAGCAGTCGGGGCTGGGTATCTGGGCGGCAGCCAACACGCCGACGCTGTTGACGCTGCTCTGGCTGGGGGCTGTGGTGCTGGCCTATCTGCTCAGCGACCGCTTCGTGAAGAAAACGAAGGGAGATGGCTGGGCTGTACTGGTGGGGGTGTTGAACGGTTTGATTTTCGCCAGTATCTTTGCACCGCTGCTGACGGCATTGATTTTTCCTGATGTTCCTATCCAGGGGCCGGTGATCCAACTGCCTATCTTTGGCTTTTTGGGCAACATCTGGCAGCAGGTCAGCGAACTGCTTGTGCGCACTTGGGGTGCACTCCAGCCGGTCGCCAGCAATGTTTTATTTATAGGCGTTGTGTTGTTGGTGCTGTTGGCGGCGTTGACGCTGCGGACAAACACAAAGCCGAAATCGTAATGATAGCTAGAATCAAAGCGCTCGTGGGAGCACGCTGTGGGGCCAATTGAAATATTGTTTGTCACCATACAGCTCCTGATCGCAACGGTCGGGGTCGTGCGAGGCTATGCGAGGGAGCTTGGCAATACACTGGTTTTTATGGCGGCGATCTTTTTTCTTTCGTATGTTGGGGAACGTGCGGTCGAGCCGGTCAGTTCGGCGGCTGTGCGTACACTCGGCTTTAGCGCCGGTTCGCAGTCGCTGGATATGTTTCTGTTTCTTTTGTATGTGGGGACATTTTTGACAATTATATTTGCGAGTTATGCAGGAAAAACGTTTGATTTTGGCGGCAAACCGCTGCGTGCGCCGGAGGGAACCATTCTTTCCCTCCTGATCGGTTTGCTGAATGGCTACTTGGTCGCCGGGACAATCTGGTACTATGCCGCCTTATACAACTATCCGTTTATGAATGTAGACACCAGCCGTTTTTCAGAGACGGCGCAGTTTATGCTGGCCTATCTGCCGCAAAACGTGGTGACAAGCCCGGTAGCGTGGATGGTGCCGGTGGCTCTGCTGATTTTATTGCGTGTGCGTGGCTGAATGGCAACTGCGGTCGGTGCTGCAACCAGTGCTGCAGCCAGGGCAAAGTGTAGATATAGGAATAAATGGTATGACCCAGGAACAACCAGGGCAACATACACAACTAAATAAGCAAGCGGAAAATAAGCAGGCCGATATACAAGCGGGCACACAAGCCGATGCGGATCATGGCTGGCAGGCGCGCCTCAGGCAGGGCGACCCCACGCTGCGCATCCATCTGATCGGAATCGGCGGCGCTGGGCTGAGCGCCATTGCCCATGTTCTGCTGGAGATGGGCTTCCAGGTCAGCGGCAGCGACCGCCGGCCCACTGCTGTCCTGGCGCAGTTGGCGGCAGCCGGCGCACGCGTCACGCCGGCGCAGACAGCCGCCAATCTGCTGGAACTGCCGGTGGACGCTCGGCCCGAGGTGGTGCTGGTCAGCAGCGCCGTGACGGCGGCCAATGTTGAGTATCAGGCTGCGCAAAGCCTGGGTTTGCCGGTAGTGAAACGCGGTGCGTTTCTGCCGCTGCTGCTGGCCAGGCGGCGGTTGATTGCCGTGGCGGGTACGCATGGCAAGACGACCACCACCGCCATGATCGTGCGCGTGCTGCGCAGCGCGGGCATCGACTGCGGCTATATTATCGGTTCCGACACGCCGGGTTACGGCAGCGCCGCTGCGGGCAGCGCCCCGGAATTTGTGCTGGAAGCGGACGAGTATGATCACATGTTTCTGGGACTGCATCCGCAGGTGGCGGTCATAACCAATGTCGAGTGGGATCACCCCGACTGCTACCCGACCCCCGCCAGCTTTCGCCGCGCCTTTATGCAGTTTACCGACAATGTGGAGCGAGAAGGGGTGATTATCGCCTGCGTCGACGATGCCGGCGTTGTGCACGTGCACGACTATGCGCCGACGCGCGGGCCGCGCTGGCTGCTCTACGGCACGGGCGCGGAAGCCGCGCTGCGGGCGGTCAACCTGCACACGCTGCCGGGAGAAGGGATCGAAGCTGATCTGGAGTGGTGGAATGCACCCAGCGGGCGGCTGCACCTCGCCGTAGCCGGTGTGCACAACGTGCGCAATGCTTTGGCGGCCCTGGCTGTGGCTGCCGGCTGCGAGGTGAGCGTCGAGACGGCGCTGGCAGCCTTGGCGGACTATCGCGGCTCGGCCCGCCGTTTTGAATGGAAGGGTGAGGCAGGCGGCGTCACTGTGATTGACGACTACGCCCACCATCCGACGGAAATCGTCGCCACGCTGGCTGCCGCCCGTCAGCGCTTTCCCGACCGGCGCATCTGGGCGATCTTCCAGCCGCACACCTACAGCCGCACGCAGCACATGCTCTACCAGATGGGCGAAAGCTTTGATGCAGCCGACGAAGTGATCGTGCTGGCGATTTACGCCGCGCGCGAGATCGACGACGGCAGCGTCAGCGCGGCGGAGCTGGTGGCCGCCAGCCCGCACCGTTCCATCCGCCACATCGCGGCGCTTGCCGATGCCGCCGGCTATCTGGCGCAGCATGTGCAGGCCGGTGATGTCGTGATTACGCTGGGCGCCGGCGACGGCTACCAGGTGGGCGACTCTCTGCTGCGCCTGCTGGCAGGGGAGGCGTCCGCATGAAGATGCTGCCGGCCGCGCTGGGTGTAACGATCAGCGAGAATGTGAACCTTGCTCCCTATACGACCATGAAGGTAGGCGGCGCGGCGCAATATTTCGCCACCGTCTCCACCTTGGAGCAGATGCTCAAGACGGCGCGCTGGGCGCGTGCGCAGGAGATTCCTTACTACATCCTGGGCGGCGGCAGCAACATTCTGGTTGCCGATGCCGGCATCCGCGGCCTGGTGATTCAAAACCGCTGCCGCCTGGTGCGCATCGATGCTGCGCCCTGTTGTGTCTTTCCGCAGGACGACCGCCCCTTTTTGTTTGCGGAGAGCGGGGCGGCTATGGCCGGGGCAGCGCGCAGCAGCATTGCCGCTGGGTTGACCGGCCTGGAGTGGGCTGTGAGTGTGCCGGGGACGGTGGGCGGCGCGGTGGTCGGCAATGCGGGCGCACATGGCGGGGAGATCAAAGACAATTTGTGGAATGTCATGGTGCTGGGGGCCGACGACATAGTGGAAGAAGTGGCTGCGGACCAGCTTGATTTTGCCTACCGCAGCAGCGCGCTCAAGCGCCCCACCGCCGTCAAAGCCGGTTTTGGCCCTGTTGTGCTCAATGCCAACTTTCGGCTCAGCGCCGGCGAACCGGAAGCAGTCAGGGCGGCGGCGGATCAGTATTTGCAGCACCGCCGGCGCACCCAGCCAGTGGAGCCGAGCGTGGGCAGCACCTTTCGCAACCCCCCGGGCGACTTTGCCGGGCGCTTGATTGAAGCCGCCGGCCTGAAAGGGGCGCGGGTGGATGGCGTCGAAGTCAGCCAACTGCACGCCAATTTCCTGATCAACCGTGGCGGTGTGGGGGCGGCGCAGGCCGGCGATGTATTGGCGCTGATCCAACAAGTTCAAGCGCGGGTGCAAGAACAGTTTGGCGTGCATCTGGAACCGGAAGTGCAGTTGGTGGGCGATTGGCCCGCCTGAGGCAGCGTATATGAAACAGCAATTGCAGCAGCAAATGAAGCAGCAGGGATGGCAGTAATGGCAGTACGGAACTATCGGGTGGGCGTGCTCTTTGGCGGGCGCAGCAGCGAGCATGAAGTCTCGCTGGCCAGCGCCAAAAACGTCATGGAGGCGCTGCGCCAGGCCGGCCACGACGTCGTTCCCATCGGCATTACGCCCCAGGGGCGCTGGCTGCCGCAGGCGGATGCTTTTGCGCTGCTGACGGACGCCGCCGGCGGTGCGGTGCGCTTGGACGGTGACGGGAAAGAGGATAGTGGGGCAGAGGACAGCGAGGCAGGGGGTAACGAGGTGGAGGACAGTTGGGGGCTGCTGCCGCACGCCGGCGGTGGCGCTGGGGCTGGAACCGTGCTGCCGCAGATCGATGTGATTTTCCCCGTGCTGCATGGGCCATACGGCGAGGATGGCACGGTGCAAGGGCTGTTGGAGATGGCCGATCTGCCCTATGTCGGTTCAGGCGTATTGGGCAGCGCCTGCGCCATGGACAAGGTGATGGCCAGGCGGCTGTTTGCCCAGGCGGAGCTGCCGCAGGTCGCCTACACCACGCTTGCGCGGCGGACCTGGCAGGCGGACGCCGGCGCCGCGTTGGAGCGTGTCGAAGCGGGCCTGCCCTATCCGCTGTTTGTAAAGCCGGCCAATTTAGGCAGCAGCGTCGGTATCAGCAAGGCGAGTGACCGGCGGCAGTTGGCGGCGGCGCTCGACCTGGCAGCGCAGTTTGACCGCAAGCTGCTGGTCGAGGCGGCGGTGCCGCACGCGCGTGAGCTGGAGGTCAGCGTGTTGGGCAACGACGACCCCATCGCCAGCCTGCCGGGGGAGATCGTGCCGGGCAATGAGTTCTACGACTACAACGCCAAATATATCGACGACAACAGCGCTCTGTGCATCCCCGCAGCGTTGGATGCCGAGACGGTGGCCCGCCTGCAGCGCTATGCCGTTGAGGCATTTGTGGTGCTCGACTGTGAAGGGCTGGCGCGCGTCGATTTTTTGATGAATGGGGAGAGCGGTGAACTGTTTTTGAATGAAGTCAATACGATGCCGGGCTTTACGCGCATCAGCATGTATCCGAAATTGTGGGAAGCCAGCGGGATCAGCTACCCCGACCTGGTGGATCGGCTGGTGCGGCTGGCGCTGGAACGGTACACCGACCGCGGACAGAACAGCACCGCGCATTGAGTGGTCGCACATTGATGAATCGCTAGGGTTATAGGCAAAGATGGCAAGGCAGACAAGCGCACCCACAACCAAATCGCCGCCGTTACCCGCCGCCAAACGGCGGGCGAGCGCCGGCGGCCAGGCGCAGGGTACAGCCGCACGCAGCCGCATCAATCAGCGGCGCAAACAGCGCATCACGCGCCAGGTGCGGCGGCTGGAGGCGGTGCTGCCCAGCGCAAACGGCGTCATCTGGCGGCCCGAACTGCCGCAGATAGGCAGCTGGCCCGGCTGGCAGCTTCTGCGCGCCCGCTGGTTTATGGTGACGGTTTTTCTGCTGCTGCTTCTGGCCGGTTTCGTGACCTGGGTGCACGTGGATGAACGCTGGTTTCTCTATCGTGAAGATGTCCGTTTCAGCGGTCTACACTATCTGGACAGTGAAGAGTTGTGGCGCTTGAGTGAGATCGATGGCTGGAACCTGTTCTGGCTGGATACAAAGGGAGTGCGCCAGCGGCTGATGAGCAACCCGTATGTGGCCGACGCCGATGTCTATGTCACCCCGTGGCTGGGCACAGTCAATTTAGACATCACGGAAGCGCAGCCGATTGCCTTGTGGCTGACGGACAACGGCACCCGCTGGCTGCTGCCGTCAGCGCTGGCGCTGGAGCCGCGTGGCCCGACGCCGCCGGGGCTTTTGGAGATTGCCGACGGCGGCGCGGTGGCGAGCGCACCGGGCGTCGCATTGGGCAGCGCGATCGACGCTGACGTGCTGGCGAGCGCTCAGAGTCTGCTGGCTGTGCTGCCGGATGTGGCGCCGCTGCGCTATAACCGGCAGATCGGGTTGAATTTTCAACTGCAAAACAAGCCCTACTGGGTCTACTGGGGTGACGGCAGCAACATTGTGCGCAAGCTGGAAAATCTGGCGGCTGTGGAACAACTGCTGGCGGATGGCACTTTGCAGGGAACTGTCATCGACGTGCGCTTTGAGCGCCCTTATGTGAAATAGATTGGGAGTGGCGGTATGCAAGAAATTGTCTGTGCCATTGATATCGGAACGACCAAGATCTGCGCATTGATGGCGTCGGTCTCCCATGACAGCTTGGGCAACCTCTCTCTCAGTCTGCTGGGCGAGGGGCAGGCCCCCAGCCGCGGCATCCGTCGCGGCGTCGTCGTCAATGTGCCCGAAGCCACCGCCGCTGTGGGCGAGGCAATGGAAAAGTGCGAGCAGGCGGCTGGGCGGCAGATGCTCAGCGCCTACGTGGGGATTGCCGGCAGCCATATCGGCACACGCAACTCCAAGGGCGTCAGCCCGGTGGACAAACGCCAGGGTGTCACCGGCAGCGACATGCAGCGGGCACTGGACGGCGCGCGTGCGGTGGCGCTGCCCGAAACCCAGGAGGTGATCCACACCATCGCCCGCGATTGGACCGTAGACGAGCAGACCCAGGTGCAGTATCCGGTGGGGATGAGCGCCCACCGTCTGGAGGTGGATGCTCACATTGTCACCGGCAGCAGTACGGCGGTCAGCAACCTGGTGCAGTGTGTGATCTCCCACGGCATCGACGTGGATGAACTGGTGTTGGAGCCGCTGGCCGCCAACGAGGCCGTGCTCAAGCCGGAAGAGCGGCGCATGGGCGTGGCCGTAGTCGATATGGGCGGCGGCACCTCGGACCTGGCGCTCTTTATCGACAATGGGCTGTGCCACACCGTCATTCTGGATATGGGAGGCAACCATTTGACCAACGATTTAGCGGTCGGTCTGCACTGCCCCTTTGAGACGGCGGAGGAACTCAAGCTGCGCTACGGCACGCTGCTGCCGGAGCGGGTGGCGGAAGACGAAGCCGTCTGGGCTTCCGTCTTCGGCGAAAAAGCAGAACGCAGCTTTAGCCGCCGCTTTATCTGCGAAGTGTTGGAAGCGCGCGCCGTGGAGATGCTGGAAATTATCGGCAAGCGTTTGGACGAGAGCGGCTATTTAGACAAGCTGCCGGCGGGTCTTGTGCTGACCGGCGGCTGCAGCCAACTGCCCGGCTTTCCCGAACTGGGGCGCAGCGTGCTCAATGTGCCGGTGCGCGTCGGTGCGCCGTCCGCAGCGCTGCCCATTGCCGGGCTGAGCCGCAATCTGCTCACGCCCACCTACGCCACCACCGTGGGGCTGCTGCTGTGGGGGCTGCACGAAGATGCGCGCGCCGTGCATCGCCGCTTTGAAGCCGATCATGGAGCCAACGCCAACAGCGACACCTGGGTGCGCCAGGCTGCCCATTGGCTGAAGAATCTGCTGCCGGATCGCACCTAGCCTGTGGCAGAGCCGGGCAGCCTGCCTTGCAGGCGAGCCATATCGTAATCGTGGAATCGTGTTCCAATTCTGTATAGGATCGGCAGGGGCAGCCGGAACTTCCCCACCCTTGAATATGCAGAAGTGTAGGATAGTTGGATAAACCGCAAAACCCGTACCGTCACATCGTCGTCCCGTCGTCAGTACTGTTCGAAGGAGCCGGAATCATATGACACGCAGCACGAACAACAGCAGCAAAGCGCAATCTTCGTTTGTCGACAGTTTTGCCCAGATCAAAGTTGTCGGTGTAGGCGGCGGCGGCCAGAACGCCGTCAACCGCATGATCGAAGAAGGCATTCAGGGCGTCGAGTTTATCGCCGTCAACACCGATGCCCAGGCATTGATGTTGGCAGGTGCACCGCAGCGCCTGCGCATCGGAGAGAAAATCACCAAAGGATTGGGGTCGGGCGGCAACCCCGACATTGGCCAGCGCGCCGCGGAAGAAAGTCGCGATGAGATTCGGGAAATGCTGAGCGGCGCCGATATGGTCTTTGTCACCGCAGGCATGGGCGGCGGCACCGGCTCCGGCGCTTCCCCCATCGTCGCCGCCGTGGCGCGCGAGATGGGCGCTTTGACCATCGGCGTCGTGACGCGGCCCTTCACCTTTGAAGGAGCGCACCGCCGCCGTGCCGGCGAGCAGGCCATTGAAACCCTGGGCGAGAATGTGGACACATTGATCACGATCCCCAATGATCGGCTGTTGCAGATTGCCGACAAGAAAATGGGTATCAAGGACGCTTTCCGTCTGGCGGACGATGTGCTGCGGCAGGGCATCCAGGGCATCAGCGAATTGATCACCATTCCTGGCCTGATCAACCTGGACTTTGCCGATGTCAAGACGATTATGCAGGACGGCGGTGCGGCGTTGATGGCGATCGGGCGCGGCAGCGGCGAGAACCGTGCGCGCGAGGCCGCCGAGCGCGCCATTCACAGTGCGCTGCTGGACGTTTCCATCGAAGGCGCTCGCTCCATCATCTTCAACATCAAGGGTGGGGATGATTTGAGCCTGTTCGAGGTCAATGAGGCGGCGGAAGTCATCCGCGCCAGCGCCCATCCGGAGTGCAACATCATCTTTGGGGCCGTGATTGACCCGGATATGAAGGATGAGACGCAGTTGACCGTGATCGCCACCGGCTTTGACCGGCCCAAGAAGGAGACGCTGGACTTCGTGGACAGCGCCTTCCAGCGCCCGCGCAGCGGCCAGTCCAACGCCGGCAGCCAGGAGGGGCGCGAGAATGGGCGCAGCGGCAGCCGCGAAAACGGCAGCCGTGAGCCGGCCAAGCAGCCGGCGGATTACAACGTGCGCACCTTTGATCGCGAAGACTTAGACATCCCCGCCTTTCTGCGCCGCCAGCAGCGCACCAACAATGGTCGCTAGTACAGTTTAGCAGGGCAGGTTTGGAGACCGAGTTTCCGCCGGAAACTCGGTCTCTTTATTGGGCGGATTTTTCACCATTTTTTGCTGTTGCCCTTTTCCCTTTTTCCGAATCTTAAAATTTGCGTGCGCTTGGCAATACTGCCTCTTTATGTCCGCTCTTTGGCTATCGAACGGGTGTGCGGCACTTGCAGACGCACTTTTTCTATGCTATACTCTCAACCCGTAGCCCAATATATTGTGTTCTACTTTCATTCATGCACAATATGTAGGCGGTGCACTTATGAATTGTCCTCATTGTGGTTTTCCGGCGCATCGGGTGGTGGACACCCGCGACGCCAGTGACGCCATCCGGCGTCGTCGTCAATGTGAAAAGTGCGGTCAGCGCTTTACGACGTATGAGCATGTTGCCGCCAACTTGCTTGTCATCAAGAGTGACGGCGGGCGTGAACCGTTCGACCGCCAGAAATTGTTGTCCGGCATCCAAGTGGCGTCCGCCAAGCGGCCCATCAGCCGTGAGACCATTGAGCATATGGTGGATCAAATCGTCGAGTCGCTGCAGTCCATCGGCCGCACTGAGGTTCCCAGCAAATCCATCGGCACGATGGTGCTCGATCACTTAGCGCAGATCGACCAGGTAGCCTATATTCGCTTTGCCAGCGTCTATCTCGATATGCATGATTTGGTGGAATTGCGTACGGAGATTGATCGCTTGATGGGCCGGCCGGCGGCTGCCGAAGCGGCCTAGTTCGTTTCCAAACTGACCTATTCGCTTATGTCCATCACACCAGGTCGGTGGTGGTGTGATTTGTTGTTCCCTTCTGCCGGCGCTCTTTTGCGGGCGCTGCAACTTGATCTTGTACTGTTGTTGGATAGGAGATAGGGCATGTCCAAAGTAGCTGCTGATTCCCAAGTCATCGCTGCGCCGCCTGCTGCGGCGACCGCTGCTGCGCCGGTGCACACCGTCATTGAAACCGTCAAGGGTGAGCGTGTGCACCTCACCGCCCCCACTTATGTAAGCGATGACTTGATCAACCTGAGCGAGAACAGCATCAAGGTGCTGGAAAAGCGCTATTTACGCCGTGATCTGGACGGCTCCTTTTTGGAGACGCCGGCCGGCATGTTTTACCGCGTGGCTTATCATATTGCGCAGGTGGAGAAGCAGCATGGCGGCGACGCCGAAGCGGCCGCGCGCACCTTTTACGATTTGCTGGCGGAGCAGCGTTTTTTCCCCAACAGCCCAACCTTTACCGGGGCCGGCACGCCCCTGGGCCAGTTGGCGGCTTGCTTTGTGCTGCCAATCGAAGACGACATGGGGCGCAGCAGCGACGGTATTTTCAGCACTCTGCGCGTCGCCGCCTTGATCCAGCAGACGGGCGGCGGCAACGGCTTCTCGTTCAGCCGTCTGCGCCCCAAGAACGATGTGGTGCACACCTCATCCGGGCGCGCGACGGGGCCGGTCGGCTTTTTGCGTGTCTACGACCAGGCCTTCGGTGAGATTGCCCAGGGCGGCAGCCGGCGCGGGGCCAATATGGGCGTGCTGCGCGTGGACCATCCGGACATCGAGGAGTTCATTACCTGCAAGGCGGAAGAAGGCAAGATTGCCAACTTCAACATTTCGGTGGCCATCAGCGACGAATTTATGGCTGCCGTGCGCGATGACGGCGATTTCAACCTGCGCAACCCGCGCAACGGCAATGTCTGGCGCAGCGTGCGGGCGCGTGAACTGTTTGCCAAGATCATCCGCTACGCTCATCACAACGGCGAGCCGGGCGCGCTCTTTATCGACGCCGCCAACCGCACCAACCCTGTGCCCCATCTGTATGAGTTGGAAGCGACGAATCCGTGTGGCGAGCAATGGCTCGGTCCTTATGAAAACTGCTGCTTGGGGTCAATTAACCTGGCCGGCCATGTGACGACGGCGGCGGACGGGCAGCAGGTGGTGGATTGGGAGCTGCTGCGCCGCACGGTGGTGGAGAGCACTCATTTCCTGGACAACGTCGTGAGCGCCAATGCCTATGTGCCGGCTGTGCCGGAAGTGGCGGAAGCCGCCTACCGCGCCCGCCGCATCGGTCTGGGCATCATGGGATTGGGCGACCTGATGTACAAGCTGGGCATCCGCTATGGCAGCGCCGAAGGACAGGAATTTGCGGCGCAAGTTATGGAATATGTGCGCTACCACTGCATGAGCAAGAGCATTGAACTGGCCGAAGCGCGCGGCGCATTTCTGGCCTTCACCGGCAGCATCTATGACCCGCAGCAGCTTGGCGGCATGAAGTGGCAGCCACCCACCCCGCTGCAGCCGTTTGTGCGCAATTGGCAGCGCCCGCCGTTGGATTGGGCGTCTATCGTCAGCGGCATTGAACAGCATGGGCTGCGCAACGCCGCCCAGACCACCGTGGCACCCACCGGCACAATTGCCACCGTGGTCGGCTGCGAAGGCTACGGCTGCGAGCCGGTCTTTGCCCTGGGCTACATTCGCCATTTCAAAGATGGCGACCGCGATGTCGAGCTGTATTACACCAGCCCGCTCTTTGAGCAAGCGCTCAACGCCAGCGAATTGAGCGAGGCCGACAAATCCCGCATCAAACAGCATGTAGCCACCTATGGCGCCTGCCAGGATGTGGAGAATCTGCCCGAAGCGCTGCGCCATACCTTTGTCGTCAGCAGCGATATCACGGCGGAGGAACATGTGCGGATGCAGGCGGCGATCCAGGCATTCACCGACAACAGCATCTCCAAGACCTGCAACTTCCCCGAAGGCGCGGTCGAGGAAGATGTGGCCAACGCCTATATGCTGGCGTGGGAATTAGGCTGCAAAGGGTTGACGGTCTATGTCACCGGCAGCCGTCAGCAGGTAGTGCTGGAGACCAAGGCGACGCGGGGCAAGAAGGATGAGCCGGCGGCAGCGCAGGCCGAGTCGGCTGCGAGCCGGCTGAACGGCACGAATGGGACGAACGGCTATCATGCTGCGGCTGCCGGTGAATCTGCTAGTGAATCTGCCGGCGAAGAAGAGGCGGCATTCCGTCCGGCGATGGTCAAGCGTCCGCGGCCCAAGAAGCTGCATGGCGCCACCTATCGCAAGGAGACGCCGCTGGGCACGGCCTATATCACCGTCAACAGCGACGAGCAGGAGCAGCCGTTTGAGGTCTTTATGAATGTGGGCAAGGCGGGCACCGAAGTCACCGCCGTGAGCGAGGCAATGGGGCGGTTGATCAGCCTGGTGCTGCGTATGCCGGCTACGCTGCCCCCCACCGAGCGGCTGCGCTGGGTGACGGAGGAGATGATCGGCATCGGCGGCGGTCGCCCGCTGGGCTTTGGCGCCAATCGGGTGCGTTCGCTGCCCGACGGGGTGGCGCAGGTGCTGGCCGAACATCTGAGCGATCTGCCGGAGGTGGACGAGTCGCTGCAGGCTGAGCAGTTGGCGCTTCCCATCAACACCAAGCCGATTGGCGACATCTGTCCCGAATGTGGCGAGGCCAGCTTTTTGAATGTAGAAGGCTGCCGCAAGTGCCACGTCTGCGGCTACAGCGAGTGCTGAGGTATTGATGTCCAGTGAGCACGCCCACGTGCGGGAGTTTGCCCACCGTGTAGCGAGCACGCCACGTGTGGCTTTATCATAGCAGGTAGTTCCGTTGCGGGGCTGCCGGCCCAATAGGAGGATACGATGCCTGACAGTGTGTACAAGGTAATCGAACTGGTTGGCGCCAGCAGTGAATCATGGGAAAAGGCTGCTGCCAACGCCGTCGAGACCGCTGCCAAGTCGCTCAAGGACTTGCGCAAAGCGGAAGTAGTCGAGTTGGATTTACAGATCGAAGGCGGCAAGGTGTTGGCCTACCGCACCAAGGTCAAAGTGTCGTTCAAGTACCACGTCGAAGAAGACTGAACCGCGCGTCTGACAGATTGCCGGCAGCCCCGCAACGAAAGTAGCCGGCCCACCCTGGATTCAGGGTGGGCCGGCTGTTTCTATTGCTTAGCTACCTGAACTTAAATGGTTGTAATGTAGATTTGGCGATAGCCTGGTTGAGTGCAATACTTACCTGTACAGAGGTTCGGCTTATGATCATCAGCGCCAGCCGCCGCAGCGATATTCCCGCTTTTTATGCCGAATGGTGGATGAATCGCATCCGGGCGGGGTACTGCACGGTGCCCAATCCGTTTAACCGCAACCAGGTCTCGACGGTCTCGCTCAAGCCCGAAGACGTGGATGTCATTGTGTTTTGGACACGCAACCCGCGCCCGCTCTTCCCGCATCTGGCGGAGCTGGACGCGCGCGGCTACCGCTATTACTTCCAGTACACGATCTCGGACAACCCGCGCGCCATCGACCCCAAGTCGCCGCCGGTGGAGACGGCCATCAAGACGCTGCGCGAGCTGGCGGGCCGGATTGGGCCGCAGCGCGTCATCTGGCGCTATGACCCGATTGTCCTGAGTGAAGCGACGCCGCCGGCGTGGCACAGCCGGGTGCACGCTCGCCTGGCGGAGGCGCTGGCCGGCTGCACACAGCGCAACGTGATCAGCGTGGTCGACATCTACAAGAAGGCGCAGAAGCGGTTGGGCCGGCTTCGCCAGGCCGGGATCACGGTCGAAGCGCTCCCGCCGGATGCCCTGCCTGCCGCTGCCCGCGATTTGCTGCTGCAGTTGGCGGAGACGGCGCGCGTCTACGGCATGGAGATTGTAAGCTGCGCCGAAGAATTGGACCTGCGCCCCTACGGCATTGCGCCGGGCAAATGCGTCGATGACGACTACATTGCGCGCACCTTTGGGCTGCGGCCGGCCGGCAAGAAAGACCCCAGCCAGCGCGAAGCCTGCGGCTGCGTGGTCAGCAAAGACGTCGGCATGTACGACTCGTGCCTGTTCGGCTGTCAATACTGTTACGCCACCAGCAGCTTTGAGGCGGCCAAACGCAACCATGACGCGCACGACCCGCTGTCGCCGTCGCTGGTGGGTTGGTATGCGGGTGAACCACCAACGGCAGTGTCGACCTTTCAAAAAGGGGTGAAATTTGCATAATCCTGCTTCGTTTACTGCACAGTGATAAATGTTTGATCTATCTATCTTTAGTTTCCGGTAAAAGTGCATCAAGGTGCGTAGAGAAATGACAAACGACGATTAGCAGGTCACAATCCAGGTTGATCAAAACCAAGGAGGGTGGAAATGCTAATCGCCGCAGAAGTTACTGTACAAGCAATGGCTGC
>JBBRBX010000083.1:0-26520 GCA_038205395.1 Caldilineales bacterium | reverse complement strand
CATGCGGCTTGCCAAGACTGCTATGGATACCCTGTGCATCGAGATGCACGCTGTTTGCCCAAGATGGAATTACACTATCATGCCTCGCTTGTCTAGTGCATGAAGTTGTCAATGTGCGGAGTTATACTCTTGCAGCCCCTTAGTTTGTGCGTGTTCAAGAACGGAACAAATATATCCTGACTCATTGCTTCGAGTGCCGCATCAATAGCTGTTTGTAACCTTCTGTCTCTTCTAACAAATTTCTTATAGGCGCGCCGAAATCTTGAGGTCAGAACAAGTTTTCTCATGACTCATCAAGCGATTGGTGCAAGGTGGCAATGATTTCTTTGCTTGAATGAGCAGTAAGATAACCTGCTCGATATTCCGAGAGGGAAGCTCTTGCATCTGCTGCCATTTCCCGACGAATCATCTCGCTCTTTCGTCGCTGCAATATATCCAGCAGTATTTCTTGTTGTTCGGGTGAAAGTTGCATTGCCAGATCAAGTGCATGATCCAGTGTGGCCTCCTCCATACCTGCACTCCTTTTCTAGGCTTTTCTATGGTGTTGCCCGTTAGTATACCATCTGCGCCACCAAATACGCCGTCTCCCCTCGCCACGACACCGTCTGCCCCAGCAGTTGCTGCTCGCACAGGCTGTGGATGGCGGCGCTCTCGTCTGGGGAGAGCGCAGCCGCCAAGTGGTCAGCATAGCTGGGGCGCTCCCCCTGCCCCGGCACAAACCAGCGCTCGATCAGCGCCGCCGTGATCTGCATGGCGGTGCTCTCTTCCTCCACCTGCATCTGCACTTGCAGACCAGCGCGCTCTGCCGCTGCCGCCAGATCGGGCGCACTCCAATTGGTCAACGGGTCGTCGCTGCGCGTGTAGATGGCTTCCTCCGCTGCCTGCCAGCGCCCCACCAGATCGGCGGGCAGGCGTGAAGTGTCCAGCAGGCGATAGATGCGCTGGGTGGCGGCAGGCACCCGCTCGGCCAGGCTGATGACCCCCTGCGGCCCCAGCAGGGCGGCCAGCAGGGCAAATGCTCCCGCTTTATCCGCTTCGTCGATGAGGGCGTTGTGGCCGACGATGGCGTCAAAGGCGGGCGGCTGGGCGGCGCTGCCGCCCAGCAGACGCAAAAAGGTGGGCAGCTCGGCAAGCTCTCCCTGCATGACGACCGGCCGTTCCGGTTCCGGCAGCCGCTCCGCCAGTTGACGCAGGGCATCGGCATCGCGGCGGCTGCGCGCCAGGGCGTAGACGCCCCCTTCCGGGGCGCGCCGCAGTGCTTCCCAGGTCAGCAGCCCACTGCCCGCCTTGAGGTCCAGCAGCAGCGCATGGCGCGGCAGTCGGCAGGCGTCCAGCAGCCGGTCGCGCAGCCGTCCCAGCCGTTCGCCTGCGCCGGAAACCGTGCGGCGCAGCCACTGTTCTCGCACAGGATCGTTGGGGGAAAAGGTGAGCATTTCGATATGCTCATCCTCTGCCGCCAGCATGGCCGCCAACTGCTCCTCGCGCCGCCGCGCCACCTGGACCCGAATCTGCGCCTCATAGCCCTGGTCGGTCGGCTGATAAAAGATCTTGCCTTGCAGAGAGGTGGGCAGATACTGCTGCGCCACCCAATGGTCGCGAAAGGCGTGCGGATAGAGATAGCCTTCGCCGTGGCCAAAGCCTTCGCTGTCGCGGTTGGCATCGCGCAGGTGGTTGGGAATGCCGCTGTCCGCCTCCTTCTCCACCTGGCCCAGCGCATCAAAAAAGGCAAAAGCCGAATTGGACTTCTTGCAGGTGGCCAGGTAGAGCGCAGCCAGTGCCAGGTGAAAACGTCCTTCCGGCATCCCTACCTGCTCAAAGGCCTGCGCCGCCGCCGTCACTACCTGGATGGCGTTGGGGTCGGCCATCCCCACATCCTCGCCGGCAAAAATCAACATGCGCCGAAAGATAAAGCGTGGCGCCTCCCCCGCATAGACCATCTTGGCCATCCAATAGACCGTTGCATCCGGGTCGCTGCCGCGCAGACTCTTGATGAAGGCGCTGATGGTGTCAAAATGGTAGTCGCCTTCCTTGTCATACAGGACGGCGCGGCGCTGAATCGATTCCTCGGCAATGGCCAGGGTGATGTGCAGCCCCTCCGCTCCTGTTGGTTCAGACCCCTCTTCGCCGCTCGTTTCGACGGCCAGTTCCAATGCATTGAGCACGGCGCGCGCGTCGCCGTTGGCCACCTCAACCAGATGCTCCAGCGCATCGGCGTCTATCGTCACATGGCGGCTTCCGTAGCCGCGTTCGGGATCGGCCAGCGCCTGGCGCGCCACCTGGCGCAGATCGTCTTTGGTCAGCGGCGTGAGTTGAAAGATGCGGCTGCGCGAGACCAGCGCTTTGTTTACTTCAAAGTAGGGATTCTCGGTCGTGGCCCCGATAAAGATAACCGTGCCGTTTTCGACCCAGGGCAGGAGCGCATCCTGCTGCGCCTTGTTGAAGCGGTGCACCTCGTCGACAAAGAGAATGGTGCGCTGCTGGTAGAGCTTGGCGCGCTCCTGCGCCGCCGAGATGGCGCTGCGAATGTCCGCCACGCCGGCCAGTACGGCGTTGAGCGCGATAAAGTGGGCGCTGGTGGTGTTGGCGATGACGCGCGCCAGTGTGGTTTTGCCGGTGCCCGGCGGCCCGTAGAAGATCACACTCGAAAGCTGGTCGGCCTGGATAGCCCTGCGCAGCAGCCGTCCCGGCCCGATGATGTGCTGCTGACCCACATACTCGTCCAGCGCGCGCGGGCGCATGCGGGCGGCTAGCGGTGCGTCGTTTTGGATTCGTTCGGCGTGGGCCTGGTCAAAGAGGTCGGGCATCAGGCAAAGTCTGCCCAGACGGGGCGGTGGTCCGAAACTTCATCCGCTTCCAGCTCGATCCCGCAGCCGATGGCTTGCGGCGCCAGCGGCTGGCTTGCAAAGATGTAGTCGATGCGGATGGGTGTCTGCGCCCCCAGATAGGAGCGTTCCCCCGGCGGGTTAAACTGGCGGTGAAGATCCACGTAGCCGGCTTTCTCCATTTGGGCGATGATCTTCGGCCCGTCAGGAAGATTGGTCAGATTGCGTCCCTTGGGGTGGGCGCTTAGTTCATCCAGGCCGGCTTGGTTATCGGCAAAATCCCACAGGCTGATAGCGTTGAAGTCGCCCATTACTACATGAGAACGGTTGCGGTCGCGGCCCAGCCAAGTGCGCGCCACGCGCAATTGGATGTTGCGCGCTTCCTCACTGGTATGGTCAAGATGGATGGAATAGACTGTAAAAGTCGCGCCGTTGGGCAGCAGGATGCGTCCTTCCAGCAGCCCGCGCTGCTCCTTGGTCTCCAGCAGCCGCTGCGGATCCTCTTCTTTGGAGGTCAGGTGGTGGACGGCGCCGGCAAGGATCGGCCAACGCGAGAGCAGGGCATTGCCATAGGCGTTGGCGGGCATGTCGTCCTGTGCCGGCCAGCGCAGACAGGGGCCAAAGACAAAGTGCATTCCCAGCCGTTCCGCCAACGCCGCCAACGCCGCCAGCGCCGGCTTGTCACTGCCCGCCACTACACGCGGGTGGTAGACCTCATTCAAGCCGATTACATCGGCGTTGATCTGCTGGAGCGTGTTGATCACGCCGTTGAGATTCGGCTGGTTCTCCGCCGTGCGCCAGCCGTGAATGTTGTAAGTAACGATCCGCATATCGTAAGTATATCATTAGCAGGATGGAACATAATTATAATTCACTTGCTTCAGCCGTGTATACTGTAAAGAACGTGCCCGAGCAGCGCCATTGGCCAGGACTTATGCAGAAAGGATTTCTCCCATGTCTCTCCCAACTCGTGATGAAGCCTACGAACTCCTTTGTGAGTGGGTGCAGTCGGACAGTTTGCGCAAGCATATGCTGGCGGTGGAAGCCAGCCTGCGCGCCTACGCCCGCCACTTTGGCGAGGACGAAGAGCTGTGGGGCATCACCGGTCTGCTGCACGATCTGGACTATGAACGCTGCGCCGACATGAGCGATACGGTCAACGGCCATCCGCGCACGGAACTGCGCCTGTTTGCCGAGCGCGGCTATCCGCCCGAACTGATCCATGCGGTCGAAACGCACGCCACCTTTCTCGGCATCCCGCGCGAATCACGTCTCGACAAGACACTGCTGGCCTGCGATGAGTTGACCGGCCTGATTATGGCTGCCGTTTATGTACGTCCCGACCGCGACCTGCGCAATGTACAGTTCAGTTCCATCAAAAAAAAGTGGAAGGATAAATCCTTCACCGCCGCCATTGACCGCCAGGAGAACATGCAGTTTATCGAGGAATTGGGCGTTCCTTTTGAAGAACATGTCCAGCGTGTCCTGACCGCCATGCAGGACATCGCCGAAGAGTTGGGTGTGGCTGGGCAGGCGTAGGCGCTGTCGACAATGAACTCAGTGCAAAGGTTTATCAGTGCCGCCAAACCCACCGTAGAGCGCATCCCGTGGCTGGCATCTGCCTATGTGGGCGTGCGCGGCTACTATCGCGTGCTGCGCAAGCTGCAGACGGAGATGCAGGAGCCGCCTGCCGTGGTAACACCACAGGGCTTTTACTTTGCCGGCGTTACCAGCGGACATGCAGCGATGGCTGAGGGCAAGTGGGAGGCGGACGAAACGGCGTTGTTTATGCGGCTGCTTGCCGAGGCGGACCTGATTATCAACGTCGGGGCGAATGTCGGCTATTACTGCTGTCTGGCTTTGCAGGCAGGCAAGCAGGTGCTTGCCTTTGAACCGCTGGAATCCAACCTTAGATATCTTTACCAAAATATCTACCGCAACGGCTGGTCAGCGCAGTGCGAAATTTACCCGGTTGCGCTGGGCACCGCCAATGGCCTGCTCGAATTATATGGGACAGGGATGGGCGCTTCGCTAATCAAGGGCTGGGCCGGCTATGCCGCCGTTGCCCCCACCCTTGTGCCTGTTTTTACCTTTGACAGCCTCATCGGCAGGCGCACAGCGGGACAGCGCTGTGTCGTGCTGGTTGATGTGGAGGGAGCCGAGCACCAGTTTTTGCGCGGCGCTTCCAACTTGCTTAACCAAGACCCCAAACCAATCTGGCTGATGGAAATTCACAGCCGCCACAGCCAACCGGCGAATGTGAAGGTCAATCCGCACCTGCTGGATACGTTTCGTCTCTTTTGGCAGGCAGGGTATCGATCTTATGTGGCTGATGCGACCATGCAAGAAATGGATGAGGCAGCCATCGTAGCGAACGCCAACTTGCCCGATATTTTACAGCAGAAGTATGACTTTCTCTTTGTAGAACAGGGGCGGCCTGCCGCGTAGCGCCGTTACGCGCCGAAAGTCAGCGCTAGTTCCGGCACAATCGTAAACTGCAGCTTGCTGTGCGCCAGGCGCAGGGCGGCTTCCACCTCTGCCGCGTTTTCTCCGCGCGCAAAAATAAAGCCCAAATAGGATTCTCCCTCCGGCAGCGGGGTGACGGTGTGGTGCAGGGCCACGCTGATTTCCACACCTTCAATGCCTGGTACGGCGGCGGCGACCTCCACCCCCTCCACCGACCGCAGTTGACCCGCTTCGGGAATGGGGATCATCATCACACCGCTGGCTTGGGCGGTAGACGAGGATGCCCGCCAGGGCAGGCCACACGCCTGACGCACAATCAGTTCTTCCAGCGACAGTTCGTGGTCAAAGCGCAGCGTGCGCCCGCACAGCCCCCCAATGGAACGGCCGGCGATCTCCAACAGCCACGGCCCCGCCGCATTGACGCGCAGTTCGGCATGAATCGGCCCCGTCTGCAGCCCAATCGCAGCGGCGGCATCTGCTGCTGCCGCTGCGATTGCAGTTTGTACCTCGTCCGGCAAGCGCGAGGGGGTGACGTAGATTGTCTCCTCAAAAAAAGGGCCGTCGAGTGGGTCGGGCTTGTCGAACAGCGCCAATACCGTCAGCTGGCCCTCATCCAGCATTCCTTCCAGCGCCACCTCCTGGCCCGGTAAAAAAGATTCCACCAAAAAAGGATGCGGCTGGTCGGGGCCGAATTCGCGCGCAAGCAGTTGCGCCAGCCGGCGCAGCATGGCTATAAACTGTGTGCTGTCGTCTGCGCGCATTACCCCGCGGCTGCCGTTGAGCGTGGTGGGTTTGAGTACGCACGGGTAGGGAACCTCGGTGGCGACGGTGTCCGGGTCGTCGGCAGTGGAAAAGAGGCGAAACCACGGACAGGGTGCGCCCGCTGCGGCCATTAACGTGCGCATGACATACTTATCGCGCGCGGCTGTCGCCGCGGCAGGCGCGTTGCAGCGCAGCCCCAGGCGCGCAGCTACGGCCGCCGCCACAATCACCCCGCTGTCGTCTACCGGCAGGACAGCCGCCAGTGGGGCCTGCTGCGCATAGGCCGCGACTGTCTCAGCCGCGGCGGCAGGGTCGGCGAAATTGACGCCCAGCAGGTTGGGGCGCTGCGCGAGTCGTTCCGCCGGCATGGCCGGCGGCAGATCAACAGCGGTCACAACTTCAACCCCTGCCCGCTGCGCCGCCTCCTGGAAGGCCCCGTTGCGGTAACTGTTTGCTGTCGTCAACAGCAGCAGGCGCGGCGCAGCGGGCATCGGTTCCATCCTATTTGCCTGCGTGCTTGGTGTGGGTGCGCGCCAGAAAGCGGTCGGTGTCGACCAAGATGCGCTGGTGCGAGCCGATGCCGATCTGTTCGACATCGTCATAGGCCGTCACCCGAAACGTGAGGCGGCGTCCTTCTACATTGACCAGTTTTGCCTCGGCGCGCACGGTCGCCCCCAGCGGGCTGGCTGCCAGGTGCTGCAGGTCAAGAGCAACGCCGACAGTCGTCTGTCCTTCATTCAACTCAGCCGCAATGGCCTGCACCGCAGCGGCTTCGACCAGGGCGGCCATCGCAGGGGTCGCAAAGACGGGAACACTCCCGCTGCCCAGCGCAATCGCTGTGTTGTGTTCGTCCACCACCGTTGTTGCTTCGCCGCTGAGGCCGGAGCGCAGCCGCTCCTTGAGCGCCGCGGCAGGCGGGGTAGGGGGTGGGAGATTGAAGGTGGATGCTGTTTCTGCCATAAGAAAGTGAGTCCTTTATTCAATTGAACGTACCGTCAGACCATTTTACGTCACGTAGGGCAGGCGCGGCAAAGGTTTTTGAGGCTCCGCTGCGCTGATTTGCACCTGCTCTTGTCTGAAGGGACAATAGAGTGACAAATTGACCTCAACGACAGGAGTCGCTGTATGTGTATGGTTGAATTTCCGCCTGAACTGCATGTCTTTGGTGAACACCGCTCGATCCGTTACTATCTTCCGCAGCCGTTGGCCCCCGGCCATCTCGACCTGATTGTGGAGGCGGGGCGCCGCGCCCCGACGGATGCCCAAGGCCATATGTACGCCTTTGTGCGCATTACGGATCCAGCACTGCGCGACCACCTGGCCACGCTGTGCGCCAACCAGCAGCATATCCGCGACGCTGCGGAGTTTTTTGTGGCCTGTCTGGATGTACACCGGCTGCGGCTGTTGGTCGAGCAGCGCGGCGGCGTGTGGGGCATGCAGGAGAGAATTGCCCTGATTTATGGCGCCACCGACACCACCATGGTGGCGCAAAATATGCTGCTGGCCGCCGAAACATTGGGCTATGGCACATGCTACATCGGCGCGGTGCAAAATCACACCGGCCAGATCGCGCGCGAGCTGGCTTTGCCGGTAGGTGTGCTGCCGCTCTTTGGGCTGTGCATCGGCGTGATCGACCCGGATCGCCTGCCGCCGCTGCGCCCGCGCATCCCGCGCGACCTCTGTTTTTTTGACAACCAATATCCACATGCCTATTCGCAAGCGGATTTGGAGAGCGCCTATGCGGCGATGAGCGCCAAGCGCGACTGGTATGAAAGCGTCGCCGCCTACTTTGCCGCCGGCGGCACGATGCAGCGGCGTGAGCCGGTGATGGCGCAGGCCTGGCAGCAGCAGGGACTGGAGCCTACTTAATGCACTTTGATGCGTTGGCCACGGCCTGTATGGCGTATGAACTGCAGCGCACCCTTTGCCCCGGTCGCGTACAGGCGGTACTGTTGGTGGATGCCGACAGTTTGGGGTTGGAAGTCTATGCCCATTCGGTGCGGCGGCAACTGCTGCTGGTCGCTTCGGCGGCGCACGCCCGTGTGCACCTGGTTGAGCATAAGCTGCGCCGCGGGGTGGGCGGGGAGCCGCCGCTGCTGCTGCTGGCGCGCAAATATCTGCGCGATGCGCTGTTGGTGGATGTTACACAGCCTGACCGCTTTGAGCGTGTGCTGCAGTTGCGCTTTGAACACAAGCAGCAGGGGGCGGCTACGCTGGTGGTGGAGCTGATAGGGCGCCAGTCCAACCTGCTGCTGCTGCGGCCCGACGGCCGTATCCACGCCTGCCTGCATCCCCATGCCGCGGGGGAGGGGGTGCAGCGTGTCCTGCTGCCGGGCCGCGCCTATGCGCCTCCCCCGCCGCAGGGCAAGCTGCCGCCGCTGGATGATGGGCGGCCCGCCTACTATGAAGAGCTGGCGGCTGTGCTGGCTGCGCCGGGCAAGCTGGCTAAGGTGCTGGTGGGGGCGCTGGCCGGCGTCAGTCCGACCGCCGGCCGCGAGCTGGCATGGCGGGCTGCCGGCGATCCTGATGCCGCGGCGACGGCGACTAACGTTCTGGCGTTGGCGGCAGCGCTCCAATCGCTGTGGGCGCCGCTGCACAGCGGCCAATGGCAGCCGGGCTGTTTGATGCAGGACGAGCAGGTGGCCGCCTTTGCGCCGTATGTGCTGCAGGGGCTGGGTCTGTTTGTCGCCACAGATACGTTCAGCGCTGCTGTGGCTGCTTACTACGCCTCGCCCCCAGCACAAGGCGCGCAGGCGTCCTCGTCTGCCCAAGCGAGTGACCTCCCAGCGGGGACTCCCAGTGGGCAAGATGCCTATGCTGCGCAGCGGGCCAATGTGGCGGGTCTGCTGCGTCGGGCGCGCCAGGTCGTGCAGCGGCGGCTGGCCGGCCTGGCTGCGGATGAGCCGGCGGCGGGTGAGGCGCAGCGGCTGCGCACGGCGGCCGAGTGGCTGCTGGCCTTGAGCAGCCGGATAGAGCCGGGGCAGCAGCTGCTGGAGGTCCCGTTGGAAGGCGAAAGCCTGCAGATTGCACTCGATGCTGCGTTTACGCCCGTCGAACAAGCGCAGCGCATGTTCCGGCGCGCGGCCAAACTTGAGCGGGCGGAAGTCTTTATCCCTCAGCGACGCGCTGAGCTGGAGCAGGATCTGCTGCTTGTAGAGCAGTTGGCGCTTGATTTGCAGCACGCAGCCAACCAGCCGGAGATTGCTGCGGTGCAAAGCGAACTGCAGGCGGCGGGGCTGCTGGGAGGACAAAAGGCTGGGACGAAAGCAGCTGCGCTCCCGCCGAGTGGGCCACTGCGGCTGCGCAGCTTGCAGGGGTTGGAGATTGTGGTGGGGCGCAATGCACGCCAGAATGAGCGTGTCACCTTTGGTGAAGCACATGCCGATGATCTCTGGCTGCACGTGCGCGGGGCGCCAGGCGCACATGTGGTCATTCGCGGCGCGGGTCGCACAGCGGATGACGAGACTGTCTTGGCGGCGGCACAGTTGGCCGCCTATCATTCCAGCCGTCGCGGCGAAGCAAGCGTGCCGGTGATGGTGACACGCAAACGTTGGGTGCAGCGCGCTCCCGGCGGCAAGGTGGGCCAGGTATTGGTCAGACAGGAGGAGCGTACAGTGACGGTGGCCGGCGAGATGCCGCCGCTGACCGGCTAGCGGGTGATTGTCGGTCAGCGGCCCATGTGCGTTTAAAAATCAACGTTGATGTCGCCGCGACGCGCTTGCCGGCTTTCGCGCTCGCGCTGGGCAGTTTGCTGCTGTTGGGTTTCTTCCAACAATTGTTCAAGAACGGCGCGTGCCGCCAACAAGCCTTCGCGCCGCGCGGCGGCAGCGTGCACCCAGAACTCTTCCGTCAACCCTAAATCATTGTGGCGCAGTTCTTCGACCATCCCGGTGGCGCCTTCAATCAGCCATGCCAAGGCATTGAACGAGTCCTCGCGTTCAGCGGCCGGTTTACGCGCTGATTTTTCATAGGCGGGACGATATTGGCGGGCGCGGGCGCGTTCGCGGTTATTGAGGGATGTTTCGCCCTGGCCTTTTTCGTGGGCAAAATCTGCATAGTCATCCGCGATGTCATAGCTTTGGGCGGATGATCCATTCTGTTCTTGGCTGTTGCTTGACATGATGATTCACTTTCAGCGCCAGGTTCAGCGCCAGGTTCAGCGACGGGCAACAACGCGCATGACTTTATAGTCTTGGGCGCCAAAGCGATACTTGTATTCTTCGTTGCCCTGCATGAAATCAAAGACTGCACAGCCTGCCGCAACTGCATATTCGATGACATAGGCCAGCAGCACCCAGCCGGGGCTAAGCTGTGCGTGCGCCTGCGGGTCATAGCCGGAGTTGTACAGCCAGAATCGCCGGTTGTACTCAAAGGCGAACATCGTGGCAGCCTTTTCGCCGTTGACGGTGAGAAAAAAGAGCCGCAAGGTTCGCATTGCCAGGGTGCGGCGTGCGACTGCCAAAAAGAAGCGCTGCATCTCCGGCGTCATAAATGTCGCCTTATCTTCACGGGCCGCACGCTGGAGCACGATGAAATCATCTACTTCAGCTTCGAGCACATGCTGTTCGCCCACCAGCAGCAAGCCGATGTCGGCCTCACGTTCGGCGCGGCGCTGTTTGCGACGGATTTCATGGCGCTGTTTTTTGTCCACCTGATTTTGTAGATACTCTTCGAAACGTCGCGGCAGTGAAAACTGCGGCGCGGTGTCCTCCTGAAAAACCTCCACATGCAGCCCTGCGACAGCGTACATCTCCGCCAACTCGCGATAGGTGGCACTCACTTCAGGTAGGTTGCACAGGTCAAAGATATCCCACTGCGGCGCTGCGGGGCTGTTGAGCCAGGCAAGCAGCTCCGTATAGACGGCATTCTCCCAACCCTCTTCGATAATCAGATCAAGATAATCGCTGACTTCAATGCAGCCGACAAGATTCAACTGCCGTTTACCGGCGTCTGGCCCGGCAGCCATCGTGAGCAGGTAGAGCGGCGCAATGCCGACCAGTGCGTTGGTGTCGCGGCGGCGCATGGCGACGAGCCAGAGTTCACCTTCACCAAGATTCTCCCACCACGTTGTCTGCCATTCATAGGTGGAAAAAAAATTATCGAAGCGGCTGCGTTTGAGCAGGGGATTCCACTCGTCGGCCAGGGCCGCAAACCCGTTAGTTGCGTCGTCTGGGCCATAGACGATGCATTGCAACACCCGGCTTTCCGCACTGCCTTCTTTGCTAGCCGCCGTCTGTTCCATACACATTGAATCGTCGCGCATTGTTGTTCCCTAAACTCGCCCTAAAATCTATCGGCTTTTTCCAACAGTGATACTTGCAAGCCGCCTGGCGCCCAGCGCGACCATAGTACGCGCAGCCAGTATAGTTCACGGCGTAACGCCCGACAAGTAAGCTGGTCTACGTAGGGGATATATTTCGCAGTCGATGAGCGCGTCAACGGTTAGCGCTCAACTGCCCCAACCGCCGCCGCCGGGCGTTTCGATGCGCAGCAGGTCGCCCGGAGAGAGACGGCGCGTGAACTTCGCCGGCAGCACTTCTTCGCTGCCGTCAGGGTGAATCAGCAGGTTGCGCCCGCACTGGCCGGCGCTGCCGCCGGCCAGCCCCCACGGCGCTACACTGCGCCGTTCGCTCTGCATGGTGACGACTACGGGGGCCAGCAGCCGGTATTGGCGCACAATACCGTCGCCGCCGCGGTGCAGGCCGCCGCCACCGCTGTGAGGGCGCAAGCTGTAGCGCTCAAGGCGAAACGGAAAGGCGATCTCCAGCGCCTCGACCGGCGTGTTGCGTGTGTTGGTCATGTGCACCTGCACACCGTCCAGACCGTCGCCATCCGGACCGCCGCCCATGCCGCCGCCGATCGTCTCATAGTATGTGTAGGGTGAGCCATCGCTGCGTTGGCCGCCGATCAGCAGATTGTTCATGCTGCCCTGGGATGCGGCGGGAATCCGGCCAGGCAAAGCCTGCGCCAACGCACCCAGCAGGACATCGACAATCCGCTGCGAGGTTTCAACATTGCCGGCGGCAACGGCGGCGGGGCGCTGGGCGTTGACCAGGCAGCCGGCCGGCGCCAGCACATGCACAGGGGCAAAGCAGCCTGCATTCATCGGTGCATCCTCTTCCACCAGGCAGCGCACGACATAGTAACAGGCGGATTGGGTGATGGCGAGCACGGCGTTGAGCGAACCAGCCAACGTGGGGCTTGTGCCGGCAAAGTCAAAGAATATTTCGTCACCCGCAATTGTGGCTGTCACGCAGATCGGCGCCAGCGTCACCGTTTCACCGGCTACCAGTTCCAGCACATCTGTGAAACAGTAGCATCCATCCGGCCAGCGGGCGATGGCGGCCCGCGTCAGCCGTTCGCTGTAGGTGCATAGGTGGCCGGCGTAGGCGAGCACCTCCGCTAGCCCATGCGCAGCCACTACTTCCTGCAGCCGCCGCTCGCCCACCGCCGCTGCCGCCCGTTGTGCGGCCAGGTCGCCGCGACGTTCGTCGGGCGTGCGCACGTTGGCCAGGATCAAGCCCAGTGCTTCCTCGTTCAGCACACCGGCCTTATATAGCTTGATCGGCGGAATGATGATCCCTTCCTGGTAGATTTCCGTGGAAAGCGGCAGCGATCCGGGCGCCATACCGCCCACATCGGCATGGTGGGCGCGGCTGGCGACAAAAAAGGTCGGATGCGTCTCACCGGCAAAGACCGGGGTAATCATCGTAATATCGGGCAGATGGTTACCGCCCTGAAAGGGGTCGTTGACGATGACAACGTCGCCCGCTTCCCACTGGGGAAAGAGACGCAGAATCGTGGCTGCGCTGGCAGGCATCGCCCCCAGGTGGGCCGGAATGTGCGCCGCCTGGCTGATCATGCGCCCAACCCCATCAAAGAGCGCGCACGAAAAGTCGAGCCGCTCTTTGATGTTGGGTGAATAGGCTGTGCGGCGCAGCGTCACGCCCATTTCTTCGGCGATGCCCGTCAAGCGATGGCGATAGAGCTGCAAGGTCACCGGGTGGGCGACGGCTGCTGGATTCACGCCAGTTCGTCAATCGTCTTAGCCAGCGCGACATCGCGTTCGGTGATCGTGCTGCCGGCAGCGTGGGTCACCAGGTCGATGGTCACACGATCATAGACATTGCTCCACTCCGGGTGATGATCCTGAGCATTCGCTTCGATGGCGACCTTGGCCATAAAGCCGAAAGCTTCGGCAAAGGTGCGAAATCGAAATTCTCGGTGCAGTCTGCCGTTGACGACGCTCCAACCAGGCAGTTCCTGGAGCGCGTACTGGATCTGTCCCTCGGTGAGGCTGGCAGGTTGGGTCATAGCTTCTCCACAGGCGTTACGAATTGGGAACAGGCGCGGGAGTAGGCTCTCCGGCAAAAGGCGGTTCCCATATTGGTGTCGGTGTCGGCGTAGGCGTCAGCTTAATACCGCCCTCGATAGAAGGCAGGTAACTCTGGTGTGCATAGTCGACGATCGCAATGGCATATTTGGCGTGCGCACCGTAGGCTGGGGCTGCACTGAAAGGCGACGCCATGTTTTCTACGCTCACATACAGTTCGCCGTCTGCGCCCGCCCGCCAACGCAGCAGCGAATCATTGGCCATATCTTCAGTCTGCTGTTCATCGACCGGCTGTTCATCGACCGGGGAGATGCCATCATTGTTATAAGCCAAAGGGGTGCGCCCCTCATTTGTAAACAGCCAGATCAGGGTGTCGACTTCGACGGTCGAAGTGACCACATGTTGGGTGCGAATTTCGTACAGGTGTCCGGCCTGCACGGCAAATCTGAGCCAGTCCTGGTCACCTGCCTGATGGAAGGAGTGGGTCTCCGTTATGCCGAAGCTTGTATACAGATGGGCCGCCGGCGCCGTGTCATCCGGTTCGTAACTGTCTGCCCCGGTGCAGGTGATGTCGTCGGGATTCTGCATACAGCCTTCAATCCATGACCCGTAGGCGCTGATACGTGTAAAGATGTCAGGATATTCGGCGCCAGCGCAGGGGTAGGGGCCGGCCTCAACAATTCCGACTTGCAGCCACTGGCCGTTGGTCTTCTGCACCATTAAAGGGCCGCCGCTATCGCCGCTACAAGTCGACTTGTTCATAATGGGGTAGCCGGCGCAAATCTGCTTATCACTTATCGCGTCTCCCCATATTTGGCGGCAATTCTCCCAGCCAATAAGCGGCAGCGCCACTTCCTGTAAGGCGTCGGGAAACTCGCCAAACCAAGAATTCGGGTCCATGTTGCCCCATCCGACTACTGTACCACGCAGATAGTCAAGTTCAGAGCCGTCGGCGCCCGCTGTAAAGAGCGCTATGGTTGTCTGTGTCACCGGCATGGAGAGGTGCAGTAGCGCCACGTCGCCATCTAGGGTAAATTCGCTGCGGTCGGGATGGAGCAAAACGCGATCTGCCTGAATACGGGGCCAACTTTCCGTCAGCCGGTGCACTCCCACCATCACATCGACGGAGCTAGCTGGTGTACCTTCAAGACAATGGGCGGCGGTCAGCACCCAATCGGGGGCAATCAATGAGCCGCCGCAATATTGGCCATAATAGGCGTTGCTGGAATTGTGTGAGACCAGCGCCACCTGCCATGGCCAGGCGCCCGGCGCAGCCTCACGCCCGCCGACAATGTCAGGGCTTTGTTCCTGCTGGACGGTGGCGCCGGCTACTTCAGCGCTCGGCTCAGGTTGGCTGGGAGGCGTCTGCGCCCAAGCCTTGCTCGTTACAGCAAAAGCGAACAGCGATATGAGTAGGAAGAAAAAAGCGATTCCGGCTGGTCTACGTACATTGATGCGTGTTGCAAACATGTCCTTCTCCTTGTTGAACGGGGTTGCACAACGGCGAACAGAACATCCAGGGAAAGCAACTGCCTCTATTGTATCATCTTTTGCAATTCGTAGAGCCGATTTAATGCATCAAGTGGCGTCAGTCCGTTGACATCCAGCGTGCGCAGCGCCTCTACAACCGGATGCACCTCCGCAAACAGCGAGACCTGCGTAGCCGCCTTGGTGCGGCGTGCGCCGGCTTCGCCTAAGCGGCGAGGGCCGGCAGCCCCGCTGCGTTCCAAATCCTCAAGAATTTCGGCGGCGCGGTTGACAACCGCCGCCGGCAGCCCAGCCATGCGCGCCACGTGTACGCCATAGGAGCGATCCGCCTTGCCCGCAATAATCCGGCGCAAGAAGATGACGTCTTCGCCGTCGCCGCTGTCATCTACAGCCACGTTGTAGTTGACCACACAAGGCAACCGTTCGGCCAGGTCGGTCAGTTCATGATAGTGGGTGGCGAACAGCGTCTTGGCGCGCAGGCCGGGATGGTTGTGGATGTATTCGACCACCGCCCAAGCGATGGCTAACCCGTCATAGGTGCTGGTGCCGCGCCCGATCTCATCCAGCACGAGCAGGCTGCGGTTGGTGGCATGGTTGAGAATGTTGGCCGTCTCCACCATTTCGACCATAAAGGTGGATTGGCCGCGGTGGATCTCGTCGCTGGCCCCCAGCCGCGTAAAGATGCGATCCACCACACCGATACGGGCGCTGTCGGCGGGCACAAAGCTGCCGATCTGCGCCATCAGGATGATCAGGGCCGTCTGGCGCAGGTATGTACTCTTGCCGCTCATGTTGGGACCGGTGATTAACTGCACGGCGGCATCGGGGAGCAGGCGGGTGTCATTGGGAACAAATGGCTCGTCGCTCAGCGACAGTTCCACCACGGGATGGCGTCCGCCGCTGATCTCGATCGCCGCACCTTCGTCCACAGTGGGCCGCACATACCGGCGCAGCAGCGCCACCTCGGCCAGCGCCGTGTAAACATCGATTTCCGCCAGCGCCTGTGCCAACTGCAGCAAATGGACGCCGTGGGCGCTGACCTGGCTGCACACCTCGCCAAACAGGTTCTGCTCAATCGCCAGCCGCTGTTCGTCGGCGTTCAACACCAGCGTCTCATACTCTTTGAGTTCGGGCGTAATATAGCGTTCGCCGTTGGCGATTGTTTGCTTGCGAATATATTCAGGGGGCGTCTTGCCGCTGTGCGTGTTGGTTACTTCAATATAGTAGCCAAAGACTTTGTTGTAGCCGACTTTGAGGCTTTTGATGTCCAACCGCTGCCGCTCAACCTGTTCCAGGCCGGCGATCCAATCTTTGGCATGACGGCTCTTCTCCATCAAGCCGTCCAGTTCAGCGTCAAAACCGGAGCGAATGATGCCGGGTGTGGCCGGTGTGGCCGGGGGTTCGTCGGCGAGCGCGATTTCCAGCAGCGCCAGCACCGGCGCGCAGGGCGGCAGCACCGGCAGCAGCGCCGCATGGGCCGGCTCTTGCAGACAGGCGAGCAGCGCCGGAATCGAGCGCAGCACCTGGCGGATGCCCACCAAGTCGCGCGGAAGCCCAATCCCTTGCAGCACGCGGTTGCTCCAGCGCTCCAGGTCGCCGATCTGGCCTAAGAGCTGGCGCACCTCCAACCGCAGCAGCGTATTCTCGGTGCAGACCTGCACCGCGTCGAGACGGCGGTTGATGCTGTCCACATCCAGCAGTGGGCGGCTGATCCAGCGGCGCAGCAGACGGCAGCCCATGGGCGTCAAGGTGGCGTCGAGCACAGCCAACAGGCTGCCTTTGGCGTCACCGCCGCGCATGGTTTCCGTCAGTTCCAGATTGCGTCGCGTGGACTCGTCGAGCAGCATAAAGGCGCCCAGCGTGTAGCTGTGCAGGCTGGTCAGCAAGGCCAGCGCTCTGGGCTGCATCTGCTGCAGGTAGGCCAGCACCGCCGCAGCGGCGCGCAACGCTTCCGGCTTATTGTGCAGGCCAAAACCATCGAGACTGGCTACGTTGAAATGGCGTTTCAGCGCAGCCGCAGCTGTGTCGGCTTCCACCTGCCACGGTTCTACCTGCGAGAGCAGCGGCTGCAGGGTATTGATCAGCAGGTGGATGGCTGAGGTGTCGGGCTGCCAGTCGATTGGGATCAGTTCGCTCGGCTGCAGCCGGCTGAGTTCTTCGCCGACACGCTGCTCCACTTCCTGCGTCGAACTGCCGCTAATCTGGGTAGCCCCGAACTCCCCGGTTGTGATGTCGCAGTAGGCCAATCCGGCGGCGGCCCCGCGTGTGGCAAAGACCACTGCCACCAGGTAGTTGTTGCGCCGCTCGTCCAGCATCCCCGGCTCCACCACCGTGCCTTTGGTCACGACGCGGCGCACCTCGCGCTCCACCAGCCCGTTGCCCGGTTCGCTGATCTGTTCGGCGATGGCAACGCGATAGCCGGCCTCCACCAGCTTGGCGACATAATAATCCACCGCATGGTAGGGCACACCGGCGAGCGGCACGCGCTGGTCATTCCCCACCGGGCGGCTGGTCAACACGACATCACAGACGCGCGCCACCGTCTTGGCATCATCATCAAAGGTCTCGTAGAAATCGCCCAGGCGGAAAAAGAGAATACAGTCAGCGTGTTGGCTTTTGATCGACAGGTATTGCTGTCGCATCGGTGTTGTCATAGTGGGTCGGCTTCCAGCTGGAGAGGATTTATGCGCGTGGGAGGTATTGTAGCAGAAAGGGGCGATTTGATCGAACTGAACAATCTTGTAGAGTAAGGTCTAGACGAGATGGACAAGCGATGTGCTTGAGGAAAAGCGCCGCTGCTCCTCAAGCCATTGCTCCCAAAGCATGTGGACTTGTTGGTTGTCCTCATTGAGCAGCAACGTCACAACAAAGCTGGCATCAACGCAAATTGGCGAGCTCTTCATCACGGGCTTGTCTTCCAGCTTCGACCATCTCTACTGCGTTGGGGAGCACACGACCCTGCAGATCCGCTTTAGCCGTCGCGTGAGCCATCACCACCTGCGGCTTTCCGGCTTTTTCAACCACAATTGGTTGTTGCAGGCGAACAGCGTCTTGCATAATTTCACCAAAATGAGTACGGGCCTCGGTCGCACTGATGGTTGTTTGCATGAATGCTGCTCCTTTTTAATCGATCGATCACTCGATTAAAGTATAGCTATCTGCCCGCAAAAGTCAATGGCTTGCAGCACAATTTGCAGAGTGAAAAGCTGTTCATGCTGAGGAGCGGAGCCATATGTACAAACTCCTCAAACAAAAAAGAGACGTCCTTATGGACGCCTCTTGTCTCAAACAAACTACAATTACATGTCCATGCCCATACCACCGCCGCCTGCGGGCATCGCCGACTTTTCTTCCGGGATGTCACAAACCAGCGCGCTGGTGGTCAGGATCATAGCAGCGATGGAGGCCGCATTCTCAACTGCGCTGCGCGTCACCTTGACCGGGTCGATGATGCCTGCCTTGAGCATATCGACATAATCATTGGAGAGCACATCGTAGCCGGTGGTCAGCTTGCCGTCGTTGTGCAGCATGCGCACCTTCTCGATCACCACAGCGCCGTCCAAGCCGGCGTTGCTGGAGATCATGCGCATCGGCTCTTCCAAGGCGCGGCGCATAATGCGCACACCGGTGGCGGCGTCACCTTCCATGATCACCTTGTCCAGCGAAGGCACGGCATTGATCAACGCCACACCACCACCAGGGACGATGCCTTCTTCGACTGCGGCGCGCGTGGCGCTCAAGGCATCTTCAACGCGGTGCTTCTTTTCCTTCAATTCGGTCTCGGTGGCGGCGCCGACGCGGATGATGGCCACACCGCCGGCCAATTTAGCCAGCCGTTCCTGCAGCTTCTCGCGGTCGTAGTCGCTGGTCGAGGCCTCGGTCTCGGCGCGGATCTGGTTGATGCGGTCCTTGATGGCCTGCGCCGCACCGGCGCCGCCGACGATCGTGGTGTCGTCCTTGGTGCTGACAATTTTATCGCAGCGACCCAGGTCTTCCAGCTTGGTGCTTTCCAGCTTGCGGCCCAGTTCTTCGGTGATGACCTGACCACCGGTCAGGATCGCAATATCGCCCAGCATTGCCTTGCGGCGGTCGCCAAAACCAGGGGCCTTGATGGCGAGGGCATTGACCATGCCGCGCAGCTTGTTGAGCACCAGCGTGGCCAAAGCCTCGCCGTCCACATCTTCGGCAATAATCACGATCTCGCGCTTGCCGATCTGCACCAGCTTCTCGAGCACAGGCACAATATCCTGCGCGCTGCTGATTTTCTTGTCGGTGATCAGGATATAGGGATCGGCAATTTCGGCTTCCATGCGCTCGGCATTGGTGACGAAGTAGGGGCTGAGGTAGCCGCGATCAAGCTGCATACCTTCCACATACTCGGTCTCAAACTCCAGGCCTTTGCTTTCTTCAACAGTGATAACGCCGTCTTTGCCGACTTTGTCCATGACTTCGGCGATCAGATTGCCGATGTTCGGGTCCGCCGCCGAAATGCTGGCGACCTGGGCAATCTCTTCCCTGCCGGCAACGGTCGTGGCCATGCTTTTAAGGGCGGCAACCACGGCGTCGCGTCCGGCAAAAATGCCGCGCTGGAGCATCATCGGGTTGGCGCCGGCGGTCACATTCTTGAGACCTTCGTTGACAATCGCCTGGGCCAGCACGGTGGCGGTGGTGGTGCCGTCGCCGGCTACGTCGTTGGTCTTGGTGGCCGCTTCCTTGAGGAGCTGGGCGCCCATGTTCTCAAACGGGTCCTTCAGCTCCACTTCCTTAGCGACGGTGACGCCGTCGTGGGTGACGGTCGGGCTGCCCCATTTTTTGTCGAGGGCGACGTTGCGGCCCTTGGGGCCGAGGGTGGTCTTGACTGCATTGGCGAGCTGATCGACGCCCGCCTTCAAAGCACGTCGTGCTTCATCTTCGTAAATAATTTGCTTTGCCATACTTTGTTCCTCCGTAAATCTATCGACGTAAATCTATCAAGCGTATCCGGTATAGACGCCGGTCAGTTGATGCACCGGTCAGTTGATGCGCCTACTATTCAACAATGGCCAGAATATCAGTTTCTTTGAGAATCAGGAGTTCCTTGCCGTCCAGCTTGATGGTGGTGCCGGCATACTTGGCGTAGAGCACCTTGTCATCAACTTTGACGTCCATGGCGATACGCTCGCCTGTCTCCTTGCGCGCGCCGGGGCCGGAGGCCACGACTTTGCCCTGTTGGGGCTTCTCCTTGGCAGTCTCAGGCAGAAAAATGCCCAGCGTGGTCTGCTCTTCTTGCTCAATCGGCTGCACGACAACACGGTCGCCCAGGGGCTTCAGATTCATAGTATTTCCTCCTAAACAAAATGCTAAATCGATCTGTCTCGAGAAATCGGTACTTGTTGCGCTGCTGAATTCTCGCTTGTCGTTAGCACTCACACGGTGAGAGTGCCAACTTGGCCTATCATACCTCAGTGCCAAAACAGCGCGCAAGTTAGACAACTCCCAATTTACGCCCTTTTTGTCTGATTTGCGACTGTGGTGCGCGAGAACTTTGCTAGTGGAGTGTTAGTCTTTTGTTAGCGCTTCTTGTTGTCGGCCAGAAACCGCAGCATTTCCACTTCTTCGGCTACATACTCGTGGAGATCAAAGGCTGCGTAGAGGTTGCGGCTTTGCGTGAAATAGGCTTGGGCTTGGTCCAGCGCCCCCTGTTCCAGCGCCACATGGCCCAAATTGTGGAGCGTAGCGGCCAGATCCGTCCAGGCGCCGCGCTGTTCGAGAAGTTGGCGGTCGCGGTCATACCATTGCAGCGCCTGCACAGTTTCGCCGCGTGCATAGCAGACAGAACCGAGGTTGTTGTAGCAGGCGCTGATGCCGATGACATCATCGATCTGGCGGAAGGTGCGCAGCGCATGTTCGTAGGCGTTGACGGCGTCATCGTAGCGTTCCGTGGCTTCCAATGCCAGCCCCATATTGTTGTAGGCGCTGGCCATCAAGTGCTTGTCCTGCAGGCGCAGCGCCACGCGCAATGCTTTGGCATGTTCGGAAAGCGCCAGTTCGTGCTGGTTGAGACTGAAGTGGGCGCTGCCCAGATTCATGTAGGCGGTTGCCAATGCGGGCTGATCGCCAAGCTGCGCTGTGCAGTCAAATGCTGCCTTGAAGCTCTCCAGCGCCCGGCGCGGCTCATCGAGCACACGGTAGGTAGTGCCGAGGTCAGTGTATAGATAGGCGAGATCGGACAGCAAATCACGCTGGTCAAAAATCGGGCGCGCCCGCTCCAGCCAGGTGATGGCTTCCGGCAGCCGGCCAAGAAAGAACATCTGGCGACCTATGTTCGTCAGAAACCAGGCATAATTGCGCATATCCTGCATCGCCAGCGCCGCCAGCGCCCCGACCGCCAGCCAGCGCACAATGCCGGGAGGGTGGCGCCAGAAGGCATAGTCCGCCAGCGCCAGCGCATACGTGCGCGCCAGCCGCAGATCGGTCAGCGCCAGTTGCGCAGCGGCCGTCTGCCCCAGCGCGGCCGAGTCTACGGCGGGGTCAGCTATCATTTCCAGCGCGCTGCCTTCAAAAAGGCGCTCCACACGCTGCGCACACCAGTCCGCTCCTACAAAAATATTGCCCCAATCCTTATCGACCTCAGCCCAGCGCTGCAGCGGCAGCTTTTGATACTGCTGGACGCGCGTGACATAAAACGCGGCATGGCGCCGATCCCACTCTTCACCCAGCATGACCGCATTCTCATTCAAATAGCGACGCACGATGGGATGGATATAGGCGCGCTCGTTCAGCCGATCCATGTCCAACAGGCCGCGTTCGGCCAGCGAATCAAGCGTTGTCTGCAGTTCAGCCGGTGTGCCGAGATCATCCCAAAATAGTGAATTGAGGGCGGACAAGGTGATGCCGCCTACACCGTGCACCATACGGCTGAGCAAAACGACAGCCTGCGGGTTTTGCAGCGCGTAATTTTCCACAGCGAACGAACAGAGGGCATGAGGCGAAATCTGCTCTGAATCATCGACGCTCAGTTCGCTCCACCCGCGTAAAATGCCCGCCAGTTCCTCCCAGGGAAAATCAAGCATCAGCCCCAGGGCGAAGCGCAGACAGAGCGGGCTGCCGCCGGTCAAAATATGGAGATCGTCGACATGCTGTAATGCCTGCGTACGCACCCTTTCCGGCGCTCGCTTCCAGATAAGTTCGGGTACATCGGCTGCGGCAAGTCCGTTCAGATGAATATGCTGATTCTGAACCAGGTTGGCGATTAGCGGGTTGAAGTTGCGGTCGATGAGCAGAATGCGAGACTGGCCGCCGTTCTCATGCAGGTGGCCGATAATCGAAACAAGCGTGTTTAACTCGTGCGGCGTAGCGCCGGCCAATTTGTCCAGGATCAACAGCCGTCGCCGCTTATAGAGCTGTTCGAGGATGCTGATGCCCCAGCGGTCGTCGCTGAGGCGGGTGATGGCGGTGCCCAGCACCGTGTCCAGTGTGCGCACCACATCATACAGCCGGAAAGGATTGGTGCCGGCTGGGCTGACGCGAATAATACCGTCAGGAAAGTAGTGAAAATGGTTCCAAGCCACCGCTGCCGCCAGGGTGCTCTTGCCCATGCCCTGCTCGCCGCTGATGGCGGTGGCGGGCAAGTCATCCTCGCCTGTCAGCCAATCATGCAGTGTGAGCAGCGCTCGCCGGCTGCCGCTAAAGCCTTCCAGACGGTAGAGGCCAAGATTGTTGAGTATTTCCGGCGTTTCGAGCAGGCTGACGTCTTCCAAATTCTACTCCCACGCATGGGCGTGCGGGCGGCACAGCACGCCCAGACGCACGAATGAAGGCTAACGCATATAAAAATGTAGGATGCAGAAACGCAGCCGGCTAAAGCACCAGGCAGGGCAACTCGCTGGTGGCTGCGATCTCCGACTGCATTGCTTCGGCAAAAACATGGCCGCTGCTGACGCTGCCCATGGCTCGTTTGGCGGCGCCTGCGTCGATTAGGATTAAATCGGGGCGAATGCGGCGCGCCAGTTGGTTTATATTGACCGGCGTTACATGTTCGACCATGTCCACCTTATCAATTACATGATCGCTCACCGCTTTGGGTTTATCGCCGGCATCGCTGACGATGACGGTAATGGCGGGATTCTTTTGCAACTGCTGCAAGGCTTCGCTGCCGGCCTGGTCGGCTCCGATCAACCAAATGCGCATTAACCCCTCCTCACGTCCATAAGCAATTTTATCAGTGATCTCATAAGCATTCTCATAAGCATTCTGCCGCCGGATCAACGGCCCAGTAATTCAGATCAAGCCCAGCAGGCTGAGTGCGGTGAAAAAGAGAAAGACCAGAACGGCCGACGGAATGCCGACAATCAGCCCGCTGCGCAACATGCTGGGCGCATCCACCGTGCCCGATACGGCCACTAATGTCATGCGCGCCGAAGAATTAGGCAGCAGGTAACAGAGCGCCAGTGTAAAAACAAAGGGTAAGATCAGGCGCGGCGGCGCAATCCCGCTGCTCATGCCTAATGTCACCAGAATGGGGGAAAGGATTGCGCCATAGGTGACGCTGTTCATAAACTGCGTCAGGATATAAGTGGATGCAATCAACAGCGCCAGGATCGCCACGTAGGGCAGGCCCGACAACATCGGTTCCACCAGACTCACAATCCAGGCGCTGGCGCCACTTTTGTCCAACGCGTCACCCAGCGTCAAACCCGCCCCAATCACAAAGATAATACCCCAGTTGACGCCCTTCAGATCATTCCAGTCAATCAGTTCTTCCACGGAGAGTAGGGCGACGGCCATGATGGCGACGACCGCACTGCTGAGCAGGGTGGCCGGCAGGTGCAGCGTGCGCTCGATCAGCGAACCACCTACCCAAAACAGAATAGACAAACCCAATACGCCGATGATCTCCTTTTGCTGGCCCGTCAGCCCCCGTGATTTGACCAGCTCGCGCAGCGCCGGCGTCACCTCGAGCCGTACATTGGGCACGCGAAAGGCCACCAGCAGAAGCAGCCAGGTCAGGGGCACCAGGGCAACGACCATCGGCAGCCCGTAAGCAATCCAGTGAAAGAAATCAAAGCTGAAGGATTGGTTCATCTGTCCGGAGGCAATAGCATTTTCGCCGCTGCCCATGGGCGTGCCGATGCCGCCGATGCTGGCGCCATAGCCGATGGCCAGCACCAGCACGGCCAGCAGCTTGCGCGCATCGTTTTTGTTGTGAATCTGCTGTGCGATGCTAATGGCTACGGGGATCAACATGGCGGCTGTGGCTGTGTTGAGCACCCACATGCTGAGAAAGGCCGTCAGCCCGATCAGCAGCAGCACCAGCCGGTGAAAATAGCCGCGGCTCCAGACGATGGCATACAGCGCCAGCCGCCGCGTCAGACCATGTTTGCGCAGCGCCTCGGCCAGAAACAGGCTGGCTAGAATCAAATAGATTACGGGATCGGCAAACGGGGCAAAGGCGCCGCCCACGACGTCGATTCCCAGCGCCACCTGGGCCACGGGCACCAACAGTGCGGCAATCGGCAGCGGCACGGGCTGCAGCGACAGTGAGGCGCCGGTAAAGACAAACAGCGCCAGTGCGCGGTGCCCTTCCTGCGAGAGGCTGGGTGGGGTGGGAAGCAGCAGCACAAGACCGGAAAGCGCCAGCACAAGCAGGAACTTGCGCAGGTCAAAGACTTTGCGACCGGCGGCCTCCAGCGGCTGCTGCAGAATTTCCAGCGGCGTCACCCGCTGTTGAAGGCGGCGTTTGCTGGTTGTCGTGCTGGGCGTCCGCCGTCGGGCCGGCTCAGTTGCCGCCGGCTGGCCTGCTGCGGGTGCAGCCGGCGGCGTCTTCGCATTCTGATCGCCGCCATCGCCCGCCGCGCCATCAGGCGCATCCAGCCAGGTGGCGCGCTTAGGGAGAGTGGACTTGAGCCGAGGGCGATTGGTCGTCATGCGTTAAGGCAGCCGCCTGCAAAATTTAGTGAACCGCTATTAAGGCGGTGTGATTGGTTCAGGATCGGTGGCTTGTTCGTCAGCGCAAATGCGCAGACCAGCCAGCGCCGGTTCACTGGCCGGGTTTTTCTCTAATGCTTTGCGCAGCCACGGTTCAGCCAGTGCGCACTCGCGCGGCTCTTTGTTGATGTGTGCCAGACCTGCGGTGTACAGATACTCCTCACGCGCCTGGTCCCCCATCATTGCCAACCCTTTTTCCAGATTGGTCACGGCATCTTCATAGTTGCGGCGAGCATAGAGCGCCATCCCCAGATGAGCAAGAGCCGGCCCATAATCAGGCGCCATTTCCACGGCCTCGCGTAAAACGCGCACAGCTTGGATATGGTCGCCGGCATTGTACAGCCCCTCGCCCAGTGCATCCAAGGTGACGGCAGTCTTGTTGGCGTCTACCGCCGCGCGGTAGGCTTCGATGGCCTTGGCAAACTCGCCTTTGCCCACGCGATAGATGCGGGCCTTTTCCATAAACAGGTCTGCCCGCTGCGGATCCTGGGCCAGCGCCTGGTCGAGCGCGGCCAGCGCTTCATCATATTTGCCGATTTTCTCTTCCAGGTAAGCCTGGTTGCGCAGGGTTAGCACATGGTTGGGGTCGAGCGCCAGCGCCTGGTCGAGGTAGCTTTGGGCGATATCCAGATTGCCGACATCCGTATACACTTCCGCCAGCACCGCCATGGTCTCCACATTTTGCGGGTCGAGATCGAGCGCATCGAGGGCATGGTTGAGCGCGTTGTCGAAATCGCCTAGCCAGTCTTCAGCGCGCGCGAGTGCGGCGAGGGCATCGGCGTTTTGCGGCGCCAGCTCCACCGCTTTGGCGGCGGCGTCATAGGCCGCCGGGATATCCTGTTCGATCATATGCAGCCGCGATTGTGTAATCCACGGTTCGGGGTTGCCGGGTTCCAGCGCGGCAATCTTGGCATAGGCGGTGAGGGCGGCGGCGTAGTCGCCGCGCGATAAGGCGTTTTGTGCTTCGGCCACATACGCCACAATATTGACCGTCGGCGTGGGTGACGGCGCCGCCAGGCGCGGCGCCAGCCAGGCGGGGCGGGTCTGGTAGAAAACAATGGCCAGCGCCACCAGCAGCACTAAGGGCCAGAAGCGGCCAAAGAAGCTTCGCCGTCGGCGGCGGGGCTGATAATCTCGATCAAGATACATAATACTTCACATTATACCCTACGAAGTCTACTGCACGGGCCGATAGGCGCGTATGGCCGTCTGCCGGCTGGAGCCTCCCCTGTGCGTTTGCGCCCAAGCGCGCGGAGATAAGTGGTGTCACAGCCGCCTGTTCACCCCAGGCGCAAGTAGCAAACGCCCTGCCGGTGCTGCGTGTTCCTTGCCCATCTGTTTGGCTGCCGGCGGCGGGCTGTGGTATAAAAGGAATTGCTACGATTTTGCCCCCGTAGCTCAGTGGATAGAGCACTGGCCTCCGGAGCCAGTTGCACAGGTTCGAGTCCTGTCGGGGGTACTTTGGAGATGAAAACCTCTACCTTCTCTACAGCTATACGAAGGCGAAATCAGGCCGGGGCCAGGTGCATTATTTTGCCCTTCTATAATTGACCCTGAGAACTGGACCACGTGCTAAAGTGTGAAGTGACGGGTAAGAGAGTACGTGGAGGGTAAGGGAGATGACCAAGCAGCGCAGACGATTCAGTGCGGAGTTCAAGTTTCGGGTGGCGTTGGAAGCAGCGA
>JBBRBX010000082.1:0-27112 GCA_038205395.1 Caldilineales bacterium | reverse complement strand
CAGGGCAGGCGGTCGGGAGCGATGAGTTGAGGCGCGTAGGTATGCCAGGCACCCGCCACGTCGAGCACCCAACCTACGTAGGGGCGGGTGGCCTGGATCGTCTCGAAGTAGCCGGGCTGGCCCAGGATTTCGATGGCAAAGCGCGCAGCCATCGCCAGCAGGCAGAGCAGGTGCGCCGGCCACACCTGCGGGCGCAGCAGAAAACGACCCCCGCGCCACAGCAGGGTAGCCAACAGAATGGACGGGTAGAGCAGCACCGTCTGTTCCTGCGCAAAGAGCGCCAGAGTGAACAGCAGGGCAAACAGCAGGTGACGGCGCAGGAGGGAGTCATCCCACCAGCGCCTGCTGGACGCTGCCGGCTGGTCGGGCGCGCTGCTGTCGCGCCATTGGATGGCGGCATAGGCGGCCCACAGCGCCAGCAGGACGAAAAACTGAAGCTGCGCATAGAAGCGGGCGCGCCCGCTCCAGACTACGGCTTCCGGCAGCAGCGCCAGCCCCAGCGCCGCCAGCCAGCCCACGCGACTGTTCCACTCGCGGCGGCCCAGGGCGAAGACGGCGGCGATGGTGGCCAGCCCAAAAAGCAGGCTGGGCAGCCGGCCCACCGTGTAGGTCAGCCCGCCAGCCAGCAGCCCGGCCAGGGCGGTGACGTAGGTGGCCAGCAGCCCGCGCGTATAGAGCACGCTGCTGGGCATAATCGGCGCGCCGCCGGCCATGACGCGCTTGGCCGCCCACAGGGTGGTGAACTCATCGACATACAGGCTGATCTCGTTGATATAGCGCCAGCGCAGCCAGCCTGCCAGGGCCAGCAGCGCCCCCAGCCCCAAGAGCGTCAGCAGGTGGGGGCGGAGCCGGCTCACGGAACCTCGGATGGGGAAACCTCGAACGCACCCACCACGGCATAGTCGCCGGCAGGCTGCCCGCCGCGCGTCACCGGCAGCCTGCCGGCATCCGTATACAGCCCCGCGCGCACCTCATAGGAGCCGGGGGCCAAATCGGCGGGCAGTGGAATGGCGTACTCGTCCACCAGGCGCAGCCCTTTGCTCCACAGATGGGTGGGGGCGAAGTTATTGAGCGGCTGCCAGTCCTTCTGCGCCACCGGCTGCCCATCCTGCCCGACAATGTGGACAAAGACGGTATAGTCGCCGGCGGTTGCCTCGCTGCTGTCCCACTGCAGCGCCAGCGGCAGCACGCTCCCCGCGGCGGCCTGCGCCGGCAGGGAAGCCCCCGACAGGGTGAACCAGCGGTCAAATTGCCACGGCTGGTCAAACTGCGTGGCGGCAGCCGGCGCAGCGCCCACCTGCACCAATGCCACCTCGCGCGTGCCGGCGTCGATGAGCGAGCCGTCGACGGCATCGAGCACGGGCAGCGTATCCAGCGTGTCTGGTTCGTAAAAAGAGAGTGTCAGCTTGTACAGACCGGGCGCAGTGGCGGCGGGGATGCGGATATGGTGGCCGTCGGGCCGCACTTCACCCAGCGGCCAGTCACGTGTGGCCGCCCCCCAAGGCCAGCCTTCTTCGCGCCAGACTTCGTTGCCCGCCGCGTCCACCAGCCGCACCAGCACATTGTAGTTGGCCTGCATGGGGGCCAGGCTGCGCAGATAGAGTTGGGCGAAGATTTCATCCCCCGGCTGCACGCTTTGCTTGTCCAGTTCGTGCGCCAACAGCCGTATTTTGCCGCCGAAGTCGGCGGCGCTGTTGATGTTGAGGCCTACAAAGGGGGGCAGCGGCTTGCCGCGCATGTCGTAGACGCGCGCCAGCTCCAGCCCGCCGAAATCCACGCGCAGCGCCGGTTCTTGCGCTAAATACCAATCAATGGCTTCGGGCGAAGGGATATTGCGCTGAATCTGGTTGATGTACAGCACCACAAAATCGTTGTCCAGCCAGGCCAGCGACGAGCCGTAGCGCACGCCGCCCGGCTCTGCTTTGGTGAAATAGGAGAGCGGGCCGTCGTGATACCAGGAGACGATGCGCAGTTTTTCGGCGTCCGGCTGGGCATTCAGCCAGGCCGCCGCCTGATCCAGCCCTTCGCCCCAGCCGATGATCATCACCTTGGGCGCCGTCAAGCTGCCGCCCGCCAGGGGGTTGAAATAGGTAAGGTAATAGGGATAATGCAATGCGGTGAAGAAGCTGTGCAGCGGCACGAGGCCAACCAGCAGGGTCACGGCGGCTGCCGTCCAGAAGGGGCGCGTGGCGCTGAGCGGGCGCTGCTCGTTGTTTTGGCCCCGCCGTCGCGCCCACCACGCCCCGGCCCAGCCGGCCAGCGCCGCCCAGCCCAATGCCGAGATTACCTCGAAGGCTGGGAAGGCGGGCAGAATGTAGCGGTCGAACTTTTTGGCGGGCAGACTTATCAGCAGAACAAAGATCAGCCCAAACAGGAGAAAGCCCAAAGCCGCCCGCCGCACCAGCGGGCGGTCAAAGGGGAAGGCCCGCCGCCGGGCCGCCAGCGCCGCCGCCGCCAGCCCAAAGACTGTGGCCGGCGTGATGCGAAAGAAGTAGGCGATAGGATAGAAGATCAGACCGGGGTCGCTGGTGGATTGGCCCATGAAGAAGTTGGGGTTGACGTGGCCGCCGACATATTCTTCCATCTCCGCTGTCATCCTGGCAAAAGCGCCCAGCGGGTCTACCCACATCACCGGCCAGAGCAGGAAAAATGTAACGGAGGCGACGACGCCCCAGATCACATAGCCGGTCAGCAGCCGCCGCATGGGTGAGGCGGCTGCTGCAGATTCGTCCGGCTGCGCAGCCGGCTGATCTGCCGGTAGATCAACCTGTGGTGCACGGCGCAGACGCCAAAGCTCGATCGCGATCAGGATGGCGCCGATGGGAACGAGAAAAGCCGCTGGCGTCTTGGTCAGCCAGGCCAGCCCCATAAAGATGCCGGAGACGATCAGATCGAAGCGGCGGCCGCCGCTGTAGAGCCAGGTGAGAAAGAAGACCAGCGCCATAAAGATCATGCTGGCGACAAAGCCGTCGGGGTGAAGCTGGCGCGAGAGCGCCACCGACCAGGGCATCCAGGCGATCATGAGCAGCGCCAGCACGGCCAGCCCTTCGCCCAGCAGCCGGCGCATGGGCAGGAATGAGAGCGCCAGCAGGATCGAGACGCCCAGCACCACCCACCAGCGTCCGGCCACCAGCAGTTCCAGCGGTGTATGCTGGGTGCTCGCCTTCAGCCAGGCTTCGATCATCTGGTCGTTCCAGGTAAAGTAGCCCGGCGCTTGCTGCACGTAGTCGGGGAACTTCTGCAGGATGCCCAGCGCCCCGGCCCACATGACCGTGACGCCTGGGTGCTCGCGCTGAAAGGTGTTGGCTAAGTCGCCATGGGCGATGGCGTAGAGAAAATTGGCGGAGCGCGCCAGCCACTTGCGTTCATCGACGGTGACAAACGCATCCAGCGCCACGACGCGCGGGATCCAGGCGCTGAAAAACAGCACCAGCATGATCCAGAAGGCGCGCACTTTGGGCTGCATCACCAGAGTGGAGAGCCACTTCATAGCATCACCTTATTCCACTCCGATGCGCACGTCGGTGACGTGGACCTGCGAACCGATCTCACTGCCGGCGGCATCCAGCACAGGCAGCCGTTCGCCCGTCTCCTCCAGATAAAAGCCGGTGTAGAGCGGATACAGACCATCGACCGCATCGGCGGCCACGGGAATGTCATAGACATCCGTAATCAGCTCGCCAGGGTCCCAACGCCAGGTCTCGCGGCCATCGCAGACTGGATAGCCGTCGCGCTGCGCCTGCATAGGCCCGTCCGGCGCATACATCTGGTTGAAGACCTTGTAGTTGGCGGCAATCGGCTGCTGACCGCGCCAGTAGAGCGTCAGCCGGATGCTGTCGCCGGGTTGGAGCGGGGTGGGGTAGCTGATGTCATAGCCTTCCAGCGTGATCAAATTGTTGAAGTTGTAGCTGAGCGGGTGCGCAATCGCCGGGTCAACGCTGGGGTAGGTGAGCGGCAGCTGCGGCCCTGCGTTGGCGTCAAAGGCGGCGGCAAAGTCTTCAAAGCGGAAGGTGCGCAAATTGTCGTTGGCGGTCTGCGTCGGAAACTCCAGATGGTTGCCGGTGCGCTGGTAAATGATCATTTTGTCGCGCCCTTCGACCTGCACTTTGCCCCACTTTTCAAAACCCTGCCGCAGATAGTGCTCCATCGCCAGCTCATCTTCCGTGCTGAACGGTTCGAGGTTGCGAATCTCAAAATACCACTGCGCCTCACGCGGGCAGCGTTCCACACCGCGCGTGTACCAGGCCGGCACCCATGCCTCTTTCTCATTGCTGTCGAAATAGCCGCTCAATTCGCCCTGGCGGTACAGTTCACCGATGACTTTCCAGCCGTTGTTGAGCGGGAAGCCGAAGCGCGCCTTGTTGTCGGGTTCGTCATAGGTGACCCAATAGCCGGCGGGCCGTTTTTCAAAGTAATTGAGCATCACTTCATCGCTGCTGACAAAATAGCGGTAGGCATAGCCGCCGAAAAGCAGGATCAGCAGCCCCGCAGCCACACCGCCCACCAGCAGGGCAGGCCGTGCGCCCAGCCGGCGCGCCAGCCAGTGCCAGCCTAGCGCCGCGACCTGGCCGCAGATCAGCAGCCAGGGGATAAAGAAGGTGTAGACATGCGTGCGCGGCTTTTCGGTGAGAAAGAGCGCCAGCAGCATGACGGCGGCGAACCAGAGCCAGACGACTCGTTCGGCTACTGTCTGGCGCGGCGTGAGCACAACCGCGGCAAGCAGCAGTGCAAAGGGCACGATAATCCAATCGCGACCGCCAATTGCCAGCCAGGCCGGATTGGCGAAGGTGACAACCACCAACAGCACAGCCGCCGCCGAAGCTGCCGCCGCCCACGGGCGCCGCAGACCCTGCCGGAAGATGCGCACCATGCCCGCCAGCGTGAGGCCGATCAGCAGCAGCACGTAGTAGGTTGTGCTGTAGAGGGTGGTGCGCAAAAACACGTCGAGCAGATTGTTGTAAGGTGGGCTGCCGCCGATGCGCCGGTCGGTCAGATAATAGTAGGTGGCGGCGAAACGGGGGTTGAAGATGTAAGGCGCATAAAAGGCGGCCAGCAGTGCGCCGCCGGCCGCAGCCGCGACCAGTGTCGCTGCGGCGACGCGCCGCCATGCACTGCGCTGCTGCCAGAGCAGGACGCCCCATAGCAGCGCCGCGGGCAGCGCCGCCAGCGCACCTTCGTAATGCGAGAGCAGCCCGGTGGCCAGCAGCAGCGCCGCCAATGTCAGGTAGCCGGTCAGCGGCTGAGGTGGGTGCAGGCTGCGCCGCACCAGCCGGAACAGGATCAGCACCACCAGGATCGACATCAAGAAGACGATGCTTTGATACTGCACAATGCGGGCAAAGCCGATAAAGTAGCCGTCCAGGGCAAAGAACATGGCCGCAATCCAGCCTGCCAACGAGTTGAACAGCCGCTTGCCCAACAGCCAGACGGCAAAGAGGGCGGCGAGGTTGGCAAGGGCGAAGGGCAGACGCGCAGTGGCCTCGGTCAGGTGGCCGGTGAGCGTGTAGAGCGCGGCGGGCAGCAGGATTTCGGTAGGCCCTTTTTTGTGCAGGAAGAGCACATCTTCGTAGCCCTGCAGGCCGGCGGCGGCGCGCAGGGTCGCACGCGCTTCATCGCCTTGGAAGTCGGAATAGCCCAGGTTGCCCAGGCGCAGCAGGAGGCCGGCGCCCAGCAGCAGCAGTACGCCGGCCAGCAGCAGCCGGCGCTCGCCGGCTGTCGCCGGCAGCGGCCAGCGGGCAGGGGCTTGCGCCAGCTGCTGTTTCTGCCAGGCGCCGCGCCACAGCACCCAGACCAGCAGGCTGAGGCTGATGAGATCAAACAGCGCCAGTGTCAGCGGCAGGCTGAGGCCGCCGGGAAGATAGCTGAGGCCGAGCATAGCGGCTACCAGCACGACATAGGCGGCCCCGCTGCTGAGAAGTACGGCTTCCCAGCCATTGGGCGGGTCGTCGCTCTGGCCCACCAGCGCGTGCACCAGCAGCGCGCCGGGCAAGAAACCGGCCAGCAGCAACGCAGCGACGGCCTGCACCAGGTGTGGCTGCAGCACGTCCGGCAGCGGCAAAAATAAGAAGATGTGCGCGGCCAGGGCGGCTGCCACGCTAATCACGAAAGTACGTCTGCTCACAATTATTCCGTAACCTCAATCACTGCCAGTGGTGCTGCCGGTCGGCCGGCAGCATCCGCCAGCGGGGCAAGCGTCGCCGCATTGTACACCACAAACTCCAGCGTATACGCTCCTGCCGGTGTGGCAGGCGGCGCAAAGAGCGTCAGCGACAGCCGGCCGGGCAGCGCAGCGGCGTCCTGCTGCGAGATCACAGCGCCCGCTGCGTCCACCAGGCGGGCGGAGACCTTCCATTCGCCATCCAACTGCCCGGCCAGGGTGAAATCAAGCGGCAGTGTGGATCCCGCGGTGATGCGCGGCCATGTCTGCAGCGTCTCGATGCGCAAGGGAGACCAGGCGGCGTCCACAGGCAGGGAGGCAAGCGGCTCGTCCACGTGGCCATATAGCGTGGCGGTAAAGTCGCCGCTGTACACTTCGGTTATATAGCGAAACTGCTGTCCCAGCCATTTTTGAAAATCGGGCGTGCGGTAGCGTGAGACGACGATCAAACTCTTCTGCACGCCGCTCAAATCCGCCGGCAGCAGCTCCGCGTTCGGAAGGGGGATAATGGCCTGGGCGATGGGGATGTCCTGCGTGCCCAGCCAGACGGCGGTCTCCGGCGTGGCAAAGGCAAGGGTGGCCTGCTCGCTCCACCAACTGTTGACCGCCGCCGCGATGAGCGGAATATCGCCATGCATGATGGTGGAAAATTGATAAGGATCGGGCGGCCCCATGCTGCGCCGGTAGAGATAAGCCGTCTCGTTGTTGGGAAACGGATAGCTTTTCACCAGGCTGTACATGCTGCGAAACCAGGGCGTCGCGTCCAGCAGTTGTTCGACAACCGCCCGCTGCGGGGCCTTCATTTCGCTGTTGTCGCCATCTTTCACGACGATCCACTGGTTGGCAATTACATCGCGCGCCCCGCGCAGATCCGGCCCCGTGAGAGAGGCCAGCTTCAGCGGCAAATCTTGTAGCCGCGTCGGGTATTCAAAGCTGCCGGGGTGCAGTTGCGCCATGTCAACCAGGATGCCCAGCGTGGTCGTGGTGGTGGTGGAATCCGTAATGGTTTGCAGCACGTCGGGCCCAATCGCGTAGGCGGGGTCGGTAATCCCACTGGCGGGCGGGATGGAGTAGCTTTGAGCGGGCCACAGCAGGCTGCTCTGGTCGCGCCAACTGCTCAGGCCGTCAAAGGTGGCAAAGAGCCAGTGCATTGTCAGCACAACCAGCCAGACGGCTGCCAGTGTGTAGCGCCGGCGGCGGGAATAGGCCAGCAAGCCGCAGCTCACCAGGATCGCAAAGAGCGGCAAGATGGGCACCAGGTTGCGCGAGCTGGTTTGTGAGGTCAGCATCAGAATGAAGAACGGCGACAAGCCGGTGACCCACAGCAGTCCGGCGCCGGGCAGGCTGCGCAGCCAGGTGCGGCCGCGCCACAGCCAGGGCAGCAGCCCGATCGGCAGCAGGGCCAGGGCGACGGCCAGCCCGGTATGGTGCTGATAGAAGAAGCGAAAATAGCGGAAGTATTGGTTGAAGCTGGCCCAGTTGGCGGCCTTATAGTCGCCTTCGCCGGTGCCGAAGGCAACTTCCGAGAGGGTGGTGACGAAGCCGGCTTCGGGTAAGTACCAGACTCCTGCCACCACCGCGCCCAGCGCCAGCCCTGCCAGCCAGTTGGTGAGGGGAAAGGCGGGCAGCAGCAGCAGGATGAGCAGCCCAAACCAGAGCAAAAACCAGCCCACCGGCAGCCAGACGCCCAGCAGTGTCTGTGCCCAGTACGCCTGGTTGACAATGTAGAGCAGAAGGGTGAAGGCCAGGGCAAGCGCGCCCGCCGGCAGCAGCTTGATGGCCGGCGATCGCCACGCCACCGGTCGCCGCGTGGCGGGCGGCCAACTGCTGTGCCGCCACAGGCGCGCCTGCCACACCACCAGCAGCATCGGCGTCAGGACATAAACCGGCAGCGTCCACTTGGCCAGCATCCCCACACCCAGCGTAGCGCCCCAGGCGAGAGACCAGCCGCGCTTGGTAAACCCGTCGCTTTTCAGCAGACAGTAGAGGCCGGCCACGACGCACAGCGTCACCAGCGTCTCGGCATAGAAGAGACGGCTCATGGCGAGCAGCATGGGTAGCAGTGCGGTCACGGCTGTGGCGAGCAGGGCCAGGCGCGGCCCGGCCAGGTGGCGCCCCAGCAAAAAAGTGGCGAGCAGGATCAGCGCCATGATGGCAACGTTGGCCAACTGGGCGCTGTCGATGGATCGGCCAAACAACCAGTAGAAGGGCTGCGCCGCCAGGTAGAGGCCGGGCGGGCGAAAGTCGGTAATCGTCAACCCGCGCAGAAAGTGGCCCAGTGAGGGCTGACTGAACTCCGCCGCCATCTTGAGCGTGCGTGTGAGATGGGCGCTGGCATCGTGGCCAAGCTGCACCACATTCTGCTGCAGCCAATAGAGATTGCCCAGCACGTTGGCCAGGATGATGAGACCCAGCGCTGCATAGATCAGCAGGCGTTGGGTGAAAAATGGTGCGGTCCGGTTCATAGACACCTAACAAATCATCTTAGCAAAGGCGCGGAGATTGGGCCAATCCCAACACACAGCGTCTCCATCTGCTGTGATTAGCGGCAATATGGTACGCTGCTGCTGCTATGCAAAATGTGAAACTTTTCGCCGCACAGCGGGCCGCTGCGGCTGGGTTGATTGCGCTGCTGATTGCGTATTTGCTGCTGGCGGCGGCCTATGGACTGGCCACGCCTGATCTGGAAGCCCCCGACGCCGGCGCCCACTTTCGCTACGTCGCTTTTCTGCATGATCGGTGGCAGGCGCCGGACTATGATCTGCCCACCGCCCTCATTTCGCATGAACTTGTCCAGCAGCCTCCGCTCTACTATGCTGTGGTCGCCGCGGCTTTGACGAGCGTTCCTCTGCAAGAGACGCTGGTCTATGAAAAGGCAGTGCAGACCGCTTATTTTGAGAAGGGGCTGAGCAAACGCGTCACCGTTTCGCCGCCGGATACGGCTGCCGCCACGCTGCTGCCGCTGCGGGTGGCGCGTGCGGTCAGCTTGCTGGGCGGTCTGCTGGCTGTCAGCACCACCTGGCTGCTGCTGCACACGCTGCTGCCGCGGCGGGCTGGGATGGTATTGGCCGTGACGGCAGTGGTTGCCTTTAACCCGCAGTTTCTGTTTACCAGCACCACCATCTCCAACGATATGTGGACGGCGGCGCTGGCGACGGCGGCGGTCTGCGCCGCAGTGGTCGTCGCCCAAAAGCCACAGCGCATGGCCGCCTGGTTTCTGGTGGGCATCCTCTGTGGGCTGGCTACGCTGACCAAGTACAGCGCAGCGCTGACGGCGGTTCCGGTGGCAGTGGTCATCTTGTGGCCCTGGCTTGGCGGCCGGCATGGTTACGCCTGGCTGCGGCGCATCGGCAAGGGTGCGCTGGCCGGGCTGGGCTTTGCAGCCATCACGGCTCCCCAGTTTGTCCACAACTGGCGGCAGCTAGGCGAACTGTTTCCCATGCAGCCGATTCGCACGCTGCTGCCTGGCCTGGTGCGGGCGGAACCGCTGGATGCGACGGAACTCTGGTCGCGCGTGGCGTTCTTGAGCCGCTCCTATTCCGGCATCTTCGGCTATGGCATCCGCGCCTCCAGCGGCTATTTTGAACTGCTGGATCTGGCTTTGTGGCTGGCGCTGGCCGGTGGTGGCGTGCTGCTGCTCAAATGGCTGGTGTGGCCGGAGCGGCGGCAGGATCGCGATCTGATGTTTGCCTTTGTCCTGTCGCTGGTCTGGTTCGGCGTGCTGCTGGGGAGCTTGAGCGTGTGGATCCGGATTATGATCGCCGGCGAGCAGGGGCGGCTGCTGTTTCCGGCGGGCGCCGCGCTGGCTACGCTGCTGGTGCTGGGCTGGATTGGCTGGCTGCCCAGCCGCGGCCAAAGCGCCGCGGCGGCTCTTCTCTCCGGCTGTCTGCTGCTGGTGGGGATATGGCAGCTGCCGACGGTGCGCGCCACCTATGCTACGCCGCCGGCCCTAGCCGAGCCTGTGACGCCGCAGCGGGTGACGGACGCCACCTTTGCGGGCGGGATCGAACTGGTTGGCTTTGACCTGCCCGCCGGCGCCGCTTCGACCTTTACCGAACCGCTGCCTCTTGTATTGTATTTCCGTGCGGACCAGCCGATCGCGCAAGACTACACCGTGTTTCTGCATCTGGCGGACGATGAAAACCGGATGCTCTACCAGTTCGATGGCGTTCCCTATCAAGGGCGGCACCCGCCGCGCCAATGGCGCGTGGGTGAGATATTTGCCGATTCCTATCTGCTGGCGCCTGCCCTGCCGCTTACGCCCACGCTGGCCACCTTGTCGCTGGGTTTTTACCCGGTCGGCCGTCCTGATGAACGGCTGCCTGTGCAGAGTGCCGAGGGACAAGTGCTGGGAGACAGGCTGCAGTTGGCCAAAATACGGCTTCTGGCTGAGCCTGCTGCCGCGCAAAGCGGGACAGAGCCGGTGGCTCGCTGGCAAAACGGGATTGTGCTGGAGGATGTCACCGTTTTGCAGGAGGAACAGGGCGCGCCGCGCGCTTTGCGGCTGCGCTGGGGGTCGGAGCAGATTATTCAGCGCGATTATACCGTCTTTGTCCAGGCGCTGGACGCCGCCGGCAATCTGGTGGCGCAGATAGACCAGCCGCCGCAGCAGGGGCGTGCGCCGACTTCCACCTGGCTGGCGCAGGATGAGATTGTGGACGACCTCTTCTTTACACAGTCGCTCGCCGGCTGGCACGAAATTATTGTGGGACTGTATGATGCCGAAGACCGGCGGCTGCCGCTGGCCGGCCCCGACGGCGGCGATCACGTGGTTGTCTTGCAATCACCGACATGACGGGTCACGCGTTCGGATGCTTGCCGTTTTTCTGCTAACATAGCGACAGGGAGAAATTACTGATGGATCTGGCTGCCTGGCGTGACCTGTCACTGATCTGGTTATCATTATTGGCCTTTATTATCGGCATCGTGCCGTTGGTGCTGCTCTATTTTGTCGTGCGCGGGATGCGGGCCGTCAACCGCACCGTGCCTCGTTATCTGAAACTGGGCCAACACTACAGCGGGATTGTGCGCGACCAGACGCGCAAGTACAGCACGCTGCTCACCGAGCCGGTCACACGCGCGCATGGGCAGGCCAGCCGCATCCAAACCATCTTTACCAATCTATGGCCGCACGCACGGCCACACACACGCTCTGTGCAGCACGAGGATTGACAAGATGAACACAAAACTGCGATCCATGTTGATTGGGATTGGCGCCGGCGCTTTGTTGGGCGCGGCCTTTGCCTGGGTGGCCAGCGAGGCCACCGATGCCGACGATGACGGCAATGTACTCAACGCCGTGGCCCAACTGGGGCCAATGGATTACTTTACCCTCGCCATTGCCATCTTTACGCTGGCGCGCCAGTTTGGCAACATGCTCAAGAAGGCGTAGCACAGCCTGGTCAGCAAAAGGAGATACTGCGTGGCACCTACATTAGCATCGCTGGAACGCCCGCTGCGTGCAGCGGTGATTGGGGCAGGGCCGTCGGGTTTCTATGCTGCCACGGACCTGCTGAAGGAAGAGGGGTACACTGTCAGCGTAGACATGTTTGACCGTCTGGTGGCGCCACATGGGCTGGTGCGCTATGGCGTTGCGCCGGATCACCAGAATATCAAGGCGGTGGCCAAGATTTATGAGCGCACCGCGTCTGACGCCAACTTTCGTTACTTCGGCAATGTGAAATATGGTGAGCAGATCACCCATGCGGATTTGTGCCGCCACTATGATGTCATCTTCTATGCGACCGGCGCCCAATCCGACCGCAAGCTGAATATCCCCGGCGAAGAATTGCCCAACAGCTTTTCGGCGACAGAGTTTGTCGCCTGGTACAACGGCCACCCCGATTTTGCCAATCTTAATCCGGACTTGAGCTGCGAGGCTGCGGTGGTCGTGGGTGTGGGCAATGTCGCCATGGATGTGGCGCGCATTCTGGCCAAGTCGGCGGATGAACTCAAGGCCACGGATATTACCGACTATGCCCTGGAGGCGCTGTCCAAGAGCCGCATCCAGGACATCTATGTCGTCGCCCGCCGTGGGCCGGCGCAGGTCAAGTTTACCAGCGCGGAAATCCGCGAGTTTGGCCATCTGGAACTGGCCAACCCGATTGTGCTCGACAGCGAACTGCGGCTCGACCGCGCCAGCAGCGCCGCCATCGCCGGTGATATGGGGATGCAAAAAAACCTGGATTATCTGCGAGCATATGCAGAAATTGGTGCAGAGGACAAGCCGCGCCGCGTGCATTTCCGCTTCCTGCTGTCGCCGGTAGAGATTCTCGCCGAAAAGGATAAAATCGTGGCGGTCAAGTTGGAGAAGAACCAACTGCGGGCTTCGACCGGCGGCGATATTACCTCCAGCGGCACCGGCCAGTATGAAATGATCGCTGCCGGCCTGGTGCTGCGCTCAGTGGGCTACAAAGGCCAGCCGCTGCCTGATGTGCCCTACGATGCCCGGCGCGGCACGATCCCGAATGAGCTAGGGCGCGTGCTGGACCCTGCCGTCGACAAAGTCGTGCGCGGCGAGTATGTCGTGGGCTGGGCGAAGCGCGGCCCCACCGGCGTCATCGGCACCAACAAGCCGGACGCCATCGAATCGGTCAACAGCATGTTTGAAGATTTGAAAAAAGGCAAGCTGACTCCCTGCGCCGAGCCGGAGCCGGCGGCGGTTGTCGCTCTGCTCCAAGAACGAGGCGTGCGCTATGTCACTGCCGATGAATGGCGCGTAATTGACGCAGCCGAAGTCGCTGCCGGCAAGCAGGCCGGCAAGCCGCGCGTCAAGCTGATCCAGGCGGCTGAAATGCTCAAAATACTGGAGCCAGGCTAACCTTCCTGCCCGTCCCGCAACCGCACATCTGACCTGCGCACATCTGACTTCCAGAAGGGGGCCGGAAGGCAACCGCTGTGCGCGGAACCCGCGCCCCTCTGCCTACGTTACAATGCCTTGAAAGAAAAACGAAAGTATCAGGCGTAGAAATGGAGCAGGTGTGAAACTGGCGGCAGTGATTTGGGATATGGACGGCACGCTGACTGATTCGGCGGCGCTGCATTTTCAGGCGTGGCAGGCCACGATGGCCGAACATGGCATCGTCTACAGCTGGGATTTGTTTGCGTTGGGATTTGGCCGCAACAACTTCGAAATCTTGTCCGAACAGATGCCGCACTTCTCATCTGCTAAGATAAGCGAGGTTTCAGAAGCCAAGGAATCCGCCTACCGCCGTCTGCTTCTACCGGGATCATTGGCCTTATTGCCTGGCGTCGGGCCGTGGCTGCAAGAGCTGCACAGACTGGGCATGCACCAGGTGGTTGGCTCATCGGCGCCGATGGCCAACATCGTGGACATGGTGCACATCCTGGGCATTGCCGACCGCTTCCACGCCATCCTGTCCGGCTATCGCCTGCCGCGCGGCAAGCCGGACCCGCTGCTGTTTCTACGCTGTGCGGCGGCGGCGGACGCCGCACCTGCCGCCTGTCTGGTGATCGAGGACAGTATCTACGGTGTGCAAGCCGCACAGCGGGCGGGCATGCCAAGCATCGTCATTGGCCCCCTGGCGCGCGACAGCGCCATCCAGCCTTACGTAGAGAATGCGTGGCCGCCCTGCCTGGCGGCTGAGAGTCTGGCGGAGATCAAACTGGGCCAGGTGCTTCCCTGGTATACGCAGCGGAAAACTTCCTATAAAGAGCAACCGGATCAAGAGCAACCGGAAAAGAGCAGCCAAAATGATGTTGTATAAACAAAATGTTGAACGCTACAAAACGACTCTGCGCAATGTCAGCCCGCGCTTTATAACCCGCAGCGGGCAAAAACTCAAAGTGCGGTTGATGCGCCCCAGCGATGCGGCGTTGTTGATCGAGTTTTTTTACAATCTGTCGCCCGAAACGCGGCGGCGGCGCTTTCATACCAGCGTCGAAAACGTGGGTGAGGATCTTGTCAACCAGCGCGCTTTGGAGATGACCAGGGTGGACAACGCCACCCTGGTCGGCGCTGTGATTGCCGTGTATACGGATGAGGCAGGCGAGCACATTGTCGGCAGCGCCCGCCTCGCCCGCGACGCTGCGACGCCGGACTCACCCGAAGCGGAAGCCGCTATTGTGGTGCGCGATGATTATCAAGGGCAGGGGGTGGGCACGGAACTGCTGCGCCGCCTGGTGCTGCTGGCCAAACAGATGCGGGTCCAGACCATTGTCGCCATTTTTCAGCCGGATAACGAAGACGCCATCCGCGTTTTTCGCGAACTCAACTTGCCCTACACCACCTCGATCCAGCATGGCGAAACGATTATGCGCCTGCAACTGCCGCCCAATTTGTAGTAGACAGGAATGAAAACGGGTGTGACTTCCCGGAAGTCACACCCACTGTGCTTTATACCGCGTTGCGATAGGCGTAGGTGCGGCGGTAGCCATAATCGGTGCTGAAGCTGCCAAAGGCTTTTTTGCCGGCTTTGGAGAGTGGGTAGCGGCCCAGCGAGCGGATGCCGCGGCGTGCGATCTGGCTGGGGCTGTAAATCTTGCGGCACAGCCAATCATAGGCCGCCCGCAGTTCATCCACCGTGAAGTTTTTGGGCACGAAGGTCAAATGGGCGGTGTCATAGTGGCTCCACGGCACATCCAGCAGGCGATTTTCCTTTTCAACCAGATCGCGGAAGGGCGTCCCCGGATAGGGGGTCAGCATGGTGGTGCTCACGCTGTCCAGTTCGCTGGTGCGCACAAAATCCCACATCGCCTGGAACGTCTCCGGCGTGTCCAAGTCAAAGCCCATCACAAACAGCCCTACGACGCCCACTCCCGTGCTGCGGATAATGCGGATGGCGTCCTGCGCCTTGTCAGCCATGCCCTTCGACTTGCCGCCCAGTGAACTGCGGTTGTCGGGGTTGACGCTTTCAAAGCCGATAAAATGCTTGTCCAGATGGGCGGCCACGCTCATCTCCAGCAGGTCGGGATGCTTGGCCACGCTCATCTCCGACTGGCAGGTCCAGCCGTGCAGATCAAGCCTGGCCAATGCCTCGAACAATTCGGCGCAGTAGTCGGGGTCGGTGGTGAAGTTGAGGCCAAAGTTGTCGTCGGTCAGGAAAAAGCGCTTGATTTTGCGCCGCTTGATCTCATCCACCACCTCATCGATGGGGCGCAGTCTCATGCGGCGTCCGCTGACGCGAATGGCGGTGCAGAAGTCACAGTTGCGCGGACAGCCGCGCGTGATTTCCAGATAGGGGGTCCAATAGTTGTTGTTCTCATCCACCATTTGGATGACACGGTCGGTGATAGTGGCCAGCCCGGCCAGGTCCGCCCAGCGTTCGTCGGAATAGACCGGCTGCATGCCCTTGATGCCTTCGGCGGCAAAATCGCGCACCAACTGCTGCCAGGTGAAATAGCCTTCACCGACCATAATGCTGTGGGCAAAGGTGGACGTGTGTTCGGGCATGAGCGTCGCGTGGACGCCGCCCACCACTACGCCGGCGCCCTGGCGCATGGCGCGCCGCGCAAGCTGCTCCGCGCCCTCGATGGTGACGGTCATCGACGTAATGCCGACCAGGTCCCCTTCGCGCAGCGAAGACATGTCCAGGTCGCGCACGTTTTCGTCCCAGATTTCCACCGGGATTTCCGCCGGAACCAGCGAGGCCAGGCGCATCAGGGTATAAGGGGAGCCGGGCGACTTGCCAAAGACACGGCCGTCGCGTTTGGGCTGAATCAGCACAATCCGTCGCATGAATCCTCCACTGCAACACGTGCCCCGCTGTATAAACGGGGCAAATCAAAAAAAATGGACAGGGCAAAAATGGCGGCGCTGTCACTGCATAATGGCGCACATGATAGCATGGCTGCGATAAAACGACAAGGTATTAATAAGAAAAATTTGAGAAAAATTGGGGGGAAGTCAGATCCAGTCGCGAAAATAGAGGTAGACCAGCGAGTAAATGATGCCGATCAGTCCACCCACGACCACCTGGATTGTGGTGTGGCCGACCAGTTCTTTCAGCTCCTCATCGGTGATGGGGTGGCCGGTGAAAAGGGTCTGCACGATCTGGTTGATCACGCGCGCCTGCTTGCCGCTTTCCTGGCGCACGCCGCGCGCATCGTACATGACCACGGCCGCCAGCACGGCGGCGATGGCAAAGGCGGTGCTGTCCAGCCCATTTTGATAGCCGCAGACGGTGGCCAGGCTGCAGACCATGGCCGAATGGCTGCTGGGCATACCCCCGGCGGCAGCCAGCACCCGCCAGCGCAGACGGCCGCTTTGAATCCAGTCGACCAGCAGCTTATAGAATTGGACGCCGAACGCCACTGAGATCGGCAACCAAAAAGCGGCGTTGCTGAACAGGGCGCGCATATCAGTTGTCTTGCCAGCCCTCAAACGGTTTGGTCTGGTCTCCGGCGGCCTCCAGCCCCTGCCACTGGCGCACACGCAGTTCCGCTTCCGTCAACTTGCGCGCACACAAATTGGCCAGCATTACGCCTTGTTCATAAAGGGCGAGCGTCTGTTCCAGCGGGAGGTCGCCCTCTTCAAGCTGCGCCAGCACAATCTCAAGCTCGGCAAAGGCTTGATCATAGTTCCAGGTGTCGTTGGGAGTGGCCATCGTATTTCTTTCATTGTTGTTTTTTTGCTGATTTTTGCTCAAGACTTTCAGTATACCAAACAGGGTGCAAGGCGGCGGAAATGTCATCTCCGTGTAGAATGACGGGTGGAGGAACTGCTGGCCATGCTTACAAGCTCTATATCGCCCGACCCAGCCGAGGACCCGGCCAAAAATCCGGTCACACGCCCGGCGGTTGTCTGTCTGGAAGCCGACCTGTTCTTTTCCACTCGCTTGGACGATGTCATCCGTGCCTGCGGCGGGCAGGCCGTGCTGGTCGAGACGCCCGCCGCATTTGTGGCGGCGGTGGACCGTGCCTTCCCGGTGCTGGCGCTGCTCGACTTGAACACGCCCGGCGATTGGGAGACGGCGATCCGGCGCTGCAAGCTGCGCCCGCACAGCAGCGCGACGCCGATCTATGCCTTTGGCAGCCACGTGGAGGTGGATACGCTCAAGCGCGCGCGTGCCGCCGGCGCTGACCACGCCTGGGCGCGCTCGAAGATGATGGAAGAGTTGGTGGCGCTGGTGCAGCGCCATGTGCAGCCGCCGGTGCTCTATCCCGACGGGTGGGATGCGCCGCTGAGCGAGCCGGCGCGGCGCGGGATTGCCGAGTTCAACGCCGGCGAATACTTCGAGCAGCACGAGTGGCTGGAGCAGGCGTGGCTGGCGGAGCCGCGTCCCATCCGCGCCCTATATCAGGGCATCCTGCAGGTGGGCGTGGCCTTTTTGCAGATCGAGCGCGGCAACTGGGCGGGGGCTATCAAACTGCTGCGCCGCGGTCTGCCGCGCCTGCGCAGCCTGCCGCCCGTCTGCCAGGGGATCGACCTCGCCGCCTTTCGTGCCGCCGCCGAAGCCATCCACGCCGAACTGATGGCGCTGGGGCCGGCACGCTTGGGGGAATTTGACCAGGGAACGCTGCCAAAGATCGTGCTGCGGGAGAACGCCGAGGAGTAACGTACTGCACAACTGCGAATGCCGTGACGCCAGTCACCGGCGCGCCACAGCGATTTGTGGCCGCAGTGCTGTTGCCCCAGGGAGACGCACCGCGCAGAGGGGAGACTTATGGTTGCTGACAAGAACCAGATAGATCCGGAGTGGCTGGCCGAAAGAGGCGCCATGTTCCGGCAGGTGCGCAGCGACAGCCTGCTGCTTGTTTTACCGCTGCTGGTTGTCTCCGGGCTGCTCCTGGGCAGCGGAGCGTACACGCTCAGCGATCCGCTGCTTGGCGTGCTGGTGGGGCTGTGGTTTGGCATGCTGGCCGTCATCGTGGGCTTTCTGCGCCCGCACAAGGGCGAGGCCGCGGCCTGGACATTGGTGGTGGCCGGCGTCGCCGGCATTCTGCTGGCTGCCATCGGCATGGGTCACTACACGGCCTTCGTCCTGTTGGCTCTGCCGGCTGGGATTGCGCTTTTGCTGTTAGGCCCGCCCGCTGGATTGGGTGTAGCTGGACTGATCAGCCTGATGGTGCCGGCCATGCCTGCCGGCCTGCTCTCCGCTGAGGTGCGTCTGGTGACGCTTTGGGCCATCTGGTGCACATTGGGCCTGGTCTGGTTGGCCACCCGCCCACTGCGCATCACCGGCCAATTGGCCTGGTCCAGCTACCAGCGCAGCCAGCAACTGCTTGAGCAATCACGCGATTTCCAATTGAAGCTCCAGCAGACCCTGGACGACCTGACCTTTGCCAACCAGCACTTGGAACGGCTCAATCGGCTGGCCAATGGGCTGCGCCAGGCGGAAGAAGAGGCGCGCCGCGCCAAGGAGCAGTTCGTGGCCAATGTGAGCCACGAACTGCGCACACCGCTGAATATGATTATCGGCTTTACCGAAATGATTGTGAACACGCCGGCAACCTATCATGTTTCCCTGCCTGCCGCATTGCTGGCCGACCTGACCGTTGTGCTGCGCAACAGCCAGCACCTGGCCAGCTTGGTCGACGATGTGCTCGATCTAAGCCAGATTGAAGCGGGCCGGATGGCGCTGACCAAAGAGCGCGTCCAACTGCGCGAGATCGCCGAAGAAGCGGTCACTGCCGTGCAGCCCCTCTATGAATCAAAAGGACTCTATTTGCGCAAAGAGATTGAGGCGGACCTGCCGCCGATCCTGGCGGATCCCACACGAATGCGTGAAGTGCTGCTAAACCTGTTGAGCAACGCCGGACGCTTTACCCAATCGGGCGGAGTCACCGTCAGCCTCACCCGGCGAGGGCAGGAGATTGTTGCCAGTGTGGCGGACAGCGGGCCAGGGATTGAAGCGGCTGCGATCGACCGCATGTTCCAGCCATTTCAGCAGCTCGACACATCAATCCGTAAGAAATTCGGCGGCACCGGGCTGGGGCTGACCATCAGCCGTAGTTTTGTTGATATGCACGGCGGGCGCATGTGGGTGGAGAGCACAATTGGCCGGGGAACCACTTTTTTCTTCTCGCTGCCGCTTTCCACACAGGAAGCGGCTCTGCCGGGCGCACTGCAATGGCTCAACGCGGACTGGCCGTACTACCAACGAACCCATGTCTCGGCTGCGCCGCCGGCGCCTGCACAGCCGCGGCTGCTGCTCTGCGACAGCGGCAGCACGCTGCACCGACTGCTGACCCGTTACCTGTCGAAAATGGATGTGGTGCAAGTCCCAGACATGGCTGCGGCAGAGAAAGAACTGGTGCAGACTCCGGCCCAAGCCGTAGTATACAACAGCCGATCACTGGAGGAGGCCGCCGCGCACTTGTCCGCTTGCCCGCCACTGCCGTACAACACACCGATCCTTGCCTGCGCCGTGCCCAGCACGCCGCAGGATGCAGGCGTACTGGGCGTCTCGGACTATCTGTTGAAGCCAATCTCGCGCCAGACGCTGCTGGATACGCTCAAGAAACTGAATCTCGCCGGTTGCACCATTCTGGTTGTCGACGACGAGCCGGAGAGCCTGCGTCTGTTTCGCCGCATCTTGTCTGCGCCGGAACCGGGCTACCGGGTGCTGACCGCCCGCAATGGCTGGGAAGCACTGGCGGTCTTGCATGAGCAGCAGCCTGACTGCATCCTGATGGATTTGGTTATGCCGGAAATGGATGGTTTCCAGTTGTTGGCGGCCAAAGAAGCTGACCCGGTCCTGCGCGACATTCCAGTAATTGTCATCTCCGCCCAGGATGCAGCCGGCCAGCCGATTCTCAGCCAGGGGCTGGTGGTCATGCGCGGGCAGGGGCTTAGCCTCCAGCAACTGCTTGCCTGCATCCAAGCGCTCAGTACAATTCTATCTCCCGCTAACTCACCCGCTCGTCTGGCGGCGCTCCCAGCGCCTCATTCAGCGCCGTGAGCAGCGCTGCGCGTTTGACCGGTTTCTGCAAAAAGAGTGCAGCGCCCAGCGAATAGGCGAGCTGCTGCTGTGGCAGGATCGTGCAGACTATGACTGGGATGCCTGGGTCAGGGGGTGAGTGCGCAGCCGCCCCAGCATCTGCCAGCCGTCGATGCCGGGCATCATCACGTCGCTGACGATGATTTTCGGCATGATCTGTTCGATGAGCTGGAAAGCCTGCTCCTGGTCGCGAGCGCCCAGGAAGATGTAGCGCGTGCCGTCCAGGTAGCGCTGGAATAGTTGCAGCGTATCGGCATTGTCGTCGATAAAGAGCACCGCCGTCTGTTGGCGGATGGGCAGCGAAAGCTGTGCTGAGAAACCGGCCCCGTCCGCTGCAAGAATCTCCAGGCGGCCGTCGGAAAGCGCCAGGAGCTGCCGGGCAAGCGCCAGCCCGCTCTCTGCCGGGCCGCCCGCTGCCGGGCCGCCCGCTGCCAGGGCGCTGCGCCCTTGAACGGTCAGTACAATGCACTGCGCTGGGATGGCGCTGCCGGCCTCCGGCAAGGTGCTCATGGTGAGCGACACCTCCCCGCCCGACGCGCTGCGCAGCGCCGCGGTCAGTACGATCACCAGCGCCTGCCGGGTTGGTTCGACCTGCACCAGTACACTCGTGGGGTCGTTGGCTCCCGTGCTATGTAGTTGAACTTGCAGCACTGCCGCCAGCGATTCGACGGTGGCGAGCGCCGTCTGCACCAGGCCGGCGACTTGGGCCGGTTCCAGGCTGAATGACTGTTGGAGCCAAGCCAGCTCCTGCTCCGAGGAACTCTCTGCACCTGCTTGCGCAGACGGCGCCGGCTCGTTGGCGTCGTCCGGCGGGGTGGGGCTGAGGTGGAGTTGGAATGAATCGGCGAGATAGCCGGCAAGGGCCTCCAATGCGGTGACTTCGCGCCGGCGCAGCTGGCGTTCGCTGACGCCCAGGTCATCCGCCACCTCGGATTGGCTGAATTGCTCGACATAGCGGTGGTACAGAACCCTGTGTAAACGGGCGGCGCTGGACTGCGGGTTGATGCCATCGGGGGGCAGCAGCGTCTCGATGGCTGTGATCAATGTGGCTTGCAGCGCCGCGGGGTTAGGGGCGCCATTTCCAGCCAGCAATTCCGCCAAAGGGCTGCGGCGCAGTTCGGCAAAGTCGTATAGATGGTTCAGCGCGTGGCGCAGCCAACGGGTAAAGGTGGCGACCGTACAGTGATCGTCTGATTTTAGCATACTGGCAAGATGGCTGAAAGATGACCGCAAGATGGCCGCAAGATGACCAAAGCAGGCTGACAGATGCCTGAAGAGCCTATTATAATGCAATCAGAGTTTGTCCGGTCATTTGCCCCAGTTATCGTTGCACCTCAAACAAGGAGAATATGAGATGAGCAAGAGTGTGAGCCGTCGCGAGTTTTTGCAGATAGCCGGTCTCACCGCCGGCGTCGCCGCCCTAGCCGCATGCGTACCGGCTCCGGCGCCGGGTGCTGCCCAATCCGGTCCGTCCAGCGAGCGCATCAAGCTGATCTACACCACCTGGGGTTTTGGCAACTGGGAAGACTTTATCCAGATGTTCAACGAATCCCAGACGAAGATCGAAGCCACTTTTGAACAGGTGGCCTATGATGCCTATCGCGAAAAGATGCTGACCTCCTTTGCCGCCGGCCAGTCTGCCGATGTAGTTGAAATATCTTCCGCCTGGATGGCGGAGTTCATGAGCAAAGCGCTGTTGGCGGATCTGGATCCCTTTATGGCGAACGATCCGAATCTGAGCATGGACAAGTGGCTGCCCAACGTTTTCATGAACAAGATGCACACATGGGAAGGCGTCACCTACGGCTTGCCCAGCGGCGACAGCCCCAAGGTCATCTGGTGGAATATGGACCTCTTTGAACAGGAGGGTGTGAAAACGCCGCTTGAATATGAGAAAGAAGGCGCCTGGAATTGGGACAACTTCCACCAGACAGTGCTACAGTTGACAAAGGGAGAAGGCGCAACCAAGCAGTACGGCTATCACACTTGGATGGGCCGTTCGGACACTGACGACCTGATGCGCTCCTTCGGCGGCGGTTGGACCAACCAGGAGGCAACAGAAGTAACGGCCTCAGACCAGAAGTCGATCGATGGGCTTCAGTTCATCCTGGACATCTACTTGAAGGATAAGGCCGCTCCGCTTTCACAGCAACTGGAGGCGATGGGCGGCGGCCAGCAGATGTTCATGACCAACCGGCTGGCGATGTTCATGAGTGGCATATGGGAAGTTTACGGTTTACGGCAAGCGGAGGGGCTGCGCTACGATGTCGCTCCGATGCCTATGGGAGAAGCCGGGCGCTTTATGTTTAACGGCGCCAACGCGCTGACGATTCCGACATCGACCAAGCACGTAGATGAGGCGTGGGAGCTGTTAGCCTTCTTGAAAAGCCCTGAATTGGAAAATAAAATGGTGCAGGGCGAGGCATTCATGCCTTTCCAGAAGGTCAATGTCGAGACCTTCCTGACTAAGGGCTATATCCCCACGGCGCAGGTTTTCATCGATGCACTGGAAAAGGGTTGGGCGCACCCGCTGCCGATCAACTTTAATGGCGCCAAGATGGATCAGGTTGTCGGTGATGCGCTGGGTCTGGCGCTCAGCGAAGGCCATGATGCCGAGTGGACAGTCGCCGAAGCAGCCCCCAAACTCGCGGAATTGGTGCAGTAGCTGAAACACGGATGATGCAGGAGGGCGCCTGAGAAGGACGCCCTCCTGATTTTCCTCGCACTGTCGTATGTATATGGCTGCGCACTGCTGCTCTTGCACGGTGCGCCCGCATTAGGAGTATTAATGTGAAAATGACGATGGCACGGCGAGAAGCAGTTGAGGGGTATATCGCCATCTCCCCTTGGATTTTGGGTTTTATCCTGTTTACCGGAGGGCCGATCCTCGCTTCCATCGCTATCAGTTTCTCTGAGTGGAATTTTATTGAACCGGCGAAGTTTGCGGGCATTGCCAATTATACCGCCCTGTTCAATGATCCACTGGTCTGGCAAGCGTTGAAGGTGACTACGCTTTACACCATCGCGGCCGTTCCGCTCGGTATTGTCTTCGGTTTCTGGCTGGCAATCCTGCTGAACCAGAAGATTGCCTTGCTGGCTGTGTGGCGGACAATCTTTTATCTGCCTGCCCTGGTTTCGGGGGTGGCGGTGGCAACCGTGTGGATTTGGGTGCTGCAGCCTGATTTTGGTGTGCTGAACTCGCTGCTGCGCGAAATCGGCATCGAGGGGCCGAACTGGCTGTTCAGCCAGACATGGGTGATCCCTTCGCTGGTGCTGATGAGCCTGTGGGGAGTCGGCGGCGGGTTGATCATTTATCTATCCGGCCTGCAAGGAATTCCTACTGAAATTTTTGAGGCCGCCCAGATCGACGGCGCCAACGCTGTCCAGCGCCTGTTTGCCATCACGATCCCGATGATGACGCCGATCCTGTTTCTGCAATTGGTCACAGGGTTGATTGGCGCCTTCCAAGTGTTCACGTCGGCCTATATCATGACCAAGGGTGGGCCAGGCAATGCTTCGCTGTTTTACGTGCTCTACATCTACCGCAATGCCTTTGAGTATTTCGACATGGGCTATGCCGCAGCGTTGTCTTGGCTTCTTACCTTGGTGATTATCGCAACAACCCTGCTCGTCTTCTGGTCTGCTCGCTTCTGGGTCTACTACGACGTAGACATCAAAGATTTCTAAACCATTTATAGGTGTCTTGCCATGTCTATCACGCATACCGAAATGCCTGTGCGGGCGACCCGTCAGCAGTCTGCTATGTTCTATCGTGTCAACCGGGTTCTGCTGCGCGCGCTGCTTTACCTGACTATCGCCGGCGGCTCATTGATTGTACTGATCCCCTTTGTGTGGATGGTTTCCGCTTCCCTGAAAGAACTCAACCAGATCTTTATTTATCCGCCGGTTTGGATCCCCAACCCAGTGCGGTGGGAAAACTATCGAGAAGCACTGACCACTTCGCTGCATCCCTTTATCCCGCGCTATTTCGCCAATACGCTCTACGTGGCCATCTTCAGTGTCATTGGCGAGGCGGCGAGCTGCTCGCTGGTCGGCTTTGGGTTTGCACGGCTCAAATTTCCCGGCCGCCGCTTCCTGTTCCTGCTGGTGCTCAGCACGCTGGCGATCCCGTATTACGTGGTGATGATCCCGCAGTTTGCTTTGTTTCGCTCGCTGGGCTGGCTCAACACATTTCTGCCGCTGATTATTCCGCGCTTTTTTGCCACCAATGGCTTCTACATTTTTCTGTTCCGCCAGTTTTTTCTGCGCATCTCGCCTGAATTGTTTGACGCTGCGCGCATCGACGGCAACAGCACTTGGGGCATCTATGCGCGTATCGTGCTTCCGCTTTCGGCGCCGGTCTTTGCCACTGTATGTATTCTGGGCTTTACCTTTCACTGGAATGACTTTCTTGCCCCTTTGCTCTACTTGAGCCGTTCCTATCTGCACACTGTCAGCATTGGCCTGGCGCTGTTTCGCGGGTTGCAAGGGGTGCAGTGGAACCACTTGATGGCGGCCTCCACGGTGGTGATGCTGCCCACCATGCTGTTGTTCTTTTTCTTCCAGCGCGTCTTTATCCAGGGTACGGTTATTACCGGCGTGAAAGGCTGAGGCGCAGATGGCTGTACGGTTGATTCTGGACACGGATATCGACACCGACTGCGACGATGCGGGTGCGCTGGCTGTGCTGCATGCGTTGGCGGATCGTGGCGAGGTGGAACTGCTGGGTGTGGTGTGCGACATCCCCTATCTGCCCACAGCGCAAACGGTGATGGCGATCAATGGTTATTTTGGCCGCCCGCAGATTCCGGTGGGGCTGTGGGCAGGCGAGGCGTTGGAGAGCAGCCCGCGCTACGCATCCTATCGCGCCATGCTGGCCGCCATCCAGGCGAACGGCTGGCGGCGCTACAATGAGAGCATCGGCCTCGACTATGTGGGCGGCCACCCGGCCCAACCTGAAGAGGGGCTGGCCCTCTACCGCCGCTTGTTGGCCGCCCAGCCCGACCATTCGGTTGTGATCGTGGCTGTCGGTCTGCTGACGGCGCTGCAAAGCCTGCTTGCTTCCGCTGCGGATGACTGCAGCCCGCTGTCTGGTCGCCAACTGGTGGCCTTGAAGGTCAAACAACTGGTCAGTATGGGTGCCGGCTCGTTTCCACAGGGCAAAGATGTCTTCAACTGGGAGATGGATCGCGCCGCGGCTGCGGCTGTTCTCAACCATTGGCCGGCGCCTCTGGCGATCAGCGAGTGGGGCGAGACCGTGTTGACCGGCGCCTCGCTGGCGGCGCGTCTTCGCCCGCAAAACCCTGTGCGCAGGGCGTATGAAATCCATTTAGGCGGCTCCGGTCGCAGCCGTCCCAGTTGGGATCAACTGGCCGTGCTCTACGGCGTACGCGGGGCGTGCGATTACTTTCATGAGATTACAGACCACGATATTCGTTACGATGCGCAGACAGGGACGCACACGTGGCAGCGCGCAGCCGGCGACCAACCCGGCCGGATTTATCTTGACCGCCATGCTGCCGATGAAGTGCTTGCCGCTGTGGTCGAGGCGTTAATGACGGCAAAGCCATAAAAAATAAGTTGAAGCAGTCATAGCACCAAACTGTACCCCCCATCCACCTCAATCGTCTGCCCTACGATCATCCTGGCTTCTTCGCTGCACAGCCAGGCGGCGACGTTGCCTATGTCTGCGGGCGTGACGAGGCGCCCGGCGGGGGTGTGCTGCTCGGCGTGGGCGATCATGGCGTCACGCCGCGGGAAGAAGTCGAGCGCGCCGGTGACGACGACGCCCGGACTGATGCAGTTGGCTATGATGTTCTCACCCGCCAGTTCGACCGCGAGGTAGCGGGTGATGGCCTCGATGGCGGCTTTGCTGACGCCGACGACGCCGTATTCGGGAAAGACGCGCCGGCTGCCGATGCTGGTGATGGTGATGATCCGCCCCCACCCCTGCCGCCGCATGTAGGGCAGCGCCGCCTGCGCGCCGAACAAGATGCTGCGCGCGTTGATGTTGAGCGTCCACTCCCAGGCTTTGGCGTCGATCTCGCTGATCGGCTTGATCACCCCGCTGGCGGCGTTGCCGACAAAGATGTCCACCCCGCCCAACTGCTGCGCCGCTGCGTCTACCAACTGGCGGATTTCTTCCTCTTTGGCGACGTTGGCCTTGATCACCGCCGCCCGCACGCCCAGGGCTTCAATCGCGCCAGCTGTCTGCTCGGCCTTTGCACGGTGGCGAAAGTAGTTGATGGCGACATTGCAGCCGCGCTGCGCCAGGGCCAGGGCAATACCCTGCCCGATCCCGCGTCCGCTGCCGGTGATGACCGCGTTTTTGCCTGCCAGGTTGTTGCTCATTGGCTTACCTATGTTGTACGCAGCCGCCGTGGGCGTGCGGTCTGGAAGGGGTATAGGATGATAACCTGGATGGCTATCTGCCTGCCAGTTGGAAGATTTTCTCGCGCGTCTCGCGCCAGGAGATTTTGCTCAGCCCCAACTTCTGGCGCAGCCGCTCCTCCGGCATGCCGGTGCGATAGTCGCGCACGGCGCAGGTCCAGCGCAGCGTTTCAAAGCCGACCTGCACGCTGCGAATGCCCGCCTTCTGGCCCACTTCTTCCAGCACATACTCCAAATTGCGCGGCGTGCAGTCAAATAAAAAGTCCTGCGGCTTGTACTGCTCCAGATACTGGTTGAAGACCGGCACGATGGTCGGGTTGAGCGCCAGGATGCGGTTTTTGTGCGCCTGCTCTTCGCCTTCATAGCGGATGGCGACTTCGGGCGCCTGCGCGTGCTCAATGTTGACATCACTCACCAGCAGGCGCGCACACTCGGCCTTTTTGATGCCTGTCTGCAGCAGCAGGCTGACCAGCAGATAGGGGCGGGCGTCGGCATTGTTGCGCGCCCACAAATAGTCCTGTGCTGCGCGCACGAGACGGCTGATCTCCGGGTCGCGCAGGATGATGGGCAGCGGCGGGCGCGCAGGCTGCTGCGCCACCGGCTCAGCCGGGTCTGTGCCGAGGACGCCGATGCCGTGCAGCCAACTGAAGAAGACCTTGATCGA